>CAYZFH010000327.1:0-3328 GCA_964477375.1 uncultured Rhizobiaceae bacterium
GTGGACGACGCGGGCCGCACGATGGCCTCGCGCTCCTTCACGGCCGACATGCAGGTGCATCTGAAGGCCATTCACGAGAAATACATCGTGCCCGGCGAGACGGCCGATTGCGCACTTCTGTTCCTGCCCAGCGAAGCCATCTACTACGAGATCCAGTCGAACTTCCCGAACATCGTCGAGGAGTCGCGCCGGCGGCGCGTCTTCATCGTCTCACCCGACACGCTGTGGTTCATGCTGAACACCGTGCGCGCCGTGCTGCGCGACGTGCGCATGCGCGAGCAGGCCCATGTCATCCAGAAGGAAGTCGGAACGCTGCTGGAGGATGTGAAGCGGCTGGATCAGCGCGTGGCCAAGCTGCAGACCCATTTCGCGCAGACCGGCGACGACGTGCGCGACATCCGCATCTCAACCGACAAGATCATCAAGCGCGGCGACAAGATCGAGAGCGTGGAGCTGGAGGACGATGCCGCCGCCTCACCCCTGCCCCAGGCCGCACCCAACAAAGCCCTGCTCTAGTATTTGGCTTCGGCCGTGTAGTTGACCGGCACATAGGCGACCGAGGCCGAGTTGGGCAGCGCGATCACCCGCGCCACGATCTCGGCCAAATCCTCGGGCTGGGTCAGCGTCTCGGGCGCGCCCGGGCGGTTGGCGGCGATGAATTCGGTGTTGGTCGAGCCCGGGCAGATGGCGGTGGCGCGCACGCCGTCCTTCCAGGCGAACTGCCGCGCGATCTGGGTCAGCGCCATGGTCGCGTGCTTGGCCATCGCATAGCCGGGCGAGCCGCCACCGAAGCGCAGCCCTGCGAGCGAGACGACCGTGACGATGCGCCCGGCCCCCGAGCGCCGCAGATGGGGCAAGCCCGCCACGATCAGCCGGTAGGGCGCCTTCAAGTTCACGTCCCACATAGCGTCCAGCGCGTCTTCGTCCGGCTGGTCGAACGGGAAACGCTCGACGATGCCCGCATTGGCGACGATGGCGTCCAGGCGGCCGAAGCGCGCGACGGTTGCATCGACCCATTTCCCGGCGATGGCGCGATCGCGCGCTTCGTAATTGTGAAGCAGAACGTTCTCGCGCCCCTTGGCCCAATCGGCGAGCTGGCCCGGATCGCGCAAGCCCAGGCTGAGCGCATAGCCTTCCTGGTGGAGTTTCTCGGCGACCGCGCGGCCGATGCCGCGGCCCGCGCCGGAGATGAGGGCCACGCGGCCCTTGGGGTCGATCCGCGCCGCCATCACAGCAACCTTCGCGCCTTGAGCGCGGCCGTCAGCGTGCCGTCGTCGAGATAATCGAGTTCGCCGCCGACGGGCACGCCGTGGGCCAGGCGCGAGACGGCGACGCCCGTGCCCTGCAGCCGGTCGGTGACGTAATGGGCCGTGGTCTGCCCATCAACCGTGGCACCCATGGCCAGGATTACCTCACGGATGCCGCCTTCGCCCACGCGCTTCACGAGCCCCGCAACATTGAGGTCATCGGGTCCGATGCCGTCGAGCGCGGACAGCACGCCGCCCAGCACGTGATAGCGGCCGCGGAACGATGCCGTGCGTTCAATGGCCCAAAGATCGGCCACGCTCTCGACCACGCAGATCGTATCGGCCTCGCGACGCGGATCGACGCAGATGAGGCACGGGTCGCGGGTATCCAGATTGCCGCACACCGAACAGCTTCGAACCTTCTCCGCCGCCGCGGCGATGGCGCGCGACAAGGGTTCGAGCAGCACTTCGCGCCGCTTCAGGAGATGCAGCGCGGCGCGGCGCGCCGAGCGCGGGCCGAGGCCGGGCAGCTTGGCCAGCAACTGGACGAGCTGCTCGATTTCCGAGCCGGACATCGGAGATTCTAGAACGGAAGCTTGAAGCCGGGCGGGAGCGAGAGGCCGCCGGTGAGCTTGCCCATCTCCTCGGCCATCTGCGCCTCGCTTTTCGCGCGCGCGTCGTTGCAGGCCGCGACGATCAGATCTTCCAGCACCTCGACCTCGCCGGGCTCGGCCAGCTTCGGGTCGAGCTTCACGCGCTTGACCTCGCCCTTGCCCGTCATCGTGACCGCGACCATGCCGCCGCCCGACGTGCCGGTGACCTCAAGCTCGGCCATCTTGGCCTGCATCTCCGCCATGCGGGTCTGGAGCTGCTGCGCCTGCTTCATCATCTGGCCGAGATTCTTCATGACTCTACTCTTCTCGCTCTTCTTCGGTCGGTTCGGTGGTGCCGTCGTCGTCCGGCTCGTCGGCGCCTTCGGCTGCTGCGGCGGCCAGATCGTGCACGGCGACGATCTCGGCATTCGGGAAAGCGTCCAGCACCGCGCGCACCACGGGATGGGTGGCGGCATCGGCCTTTTGCGCGTCGACCTTGGCCTTGGCCTGCTCGGTCAGCGTGGACTGGCCTTCGGCGCGGCTGATGCTGACGCCCCAATGGCGGCCGGTCCATTCGCTGATCAGCTTCTGCACCTGGTTCGCCAAAATCGCGGGCGCGCCCTGCGCGGGGCGGAATTCCAGGACGCCCGGCTCGAACCGGACGAGATGGACGCTGCTCAACAGATGGGAGTGGATGACCGCTTCTTTCTTCTCGCCGAACAGCTCGACCAGTTCGGCGAAGGTCTGCGGGTTGGGCAGGACCGGCTCGGGCGCGGCCTGCGCCACCGGCTCGTTCTGCCGCTCGGGCTGCTCGGTCGCCCGCATCTGGGCGGTCGGACGCGGGCCGCCGGCGCGATCGGATGTGGGCGCACCACGGCCCACCGCACGCGTCTCGCCGCCGCCCGAAGGCGGCGCGGGCGAAGCAGGCGGCGGTGACACGGGTGCCTGAGCGGACTGCAGCCGCTCGACGATTTCGGCCGGCGTCGGCAATTCGGCGACATAGGCCAGGCGGATCAGCGCCATCTCGGCGGCTTCGGCGGGCGAAGGTGCCGATTGGGCTTCGCCCAATCCCTTCAACAGCATCTGCCAGGCGCGGCTGAGCGCGGCCATGGAGAGTTTCTGGGCGGCTGCCTTGCCGCGCACGCGTTCGGCCTCGGGCACCACGGGATCGTCGGCCGTCACGGGCACGATCTTCACCCGCGTGATCCAATGCACGAGTTCCAACAGGTCCTGCAGGACAACGAGCGGATCGGCGCCGCTGCGTCCGGCCTCGGCGAACAGATCCAGCGTCTCGGCTGCTTTGCCCGCCATCAGCGCTTCGAACAGGTCGAAGATCTGCGTGCGGTCGGCCAAACCGATCATGTCGCGGATCTGATCCGCGCCGATACCGTCCGAGCCATAGGTCGCGATGGCGCGGTCCAGCAGGCTGAGCCCGTCGCGCACCGAACCGTCGGCCGCGCGCGCGACCAGCGCCAGCGCGTCGGGCGC
>CAYZFH010000328.1:0-3325 GCA_964477375.1 uncultured Rhizobiaceae bacterium
GAGATCGCCCCGGCGGCCGCGATCTATGTCTATCCGGCCAAAGGCCAGAGCGAAGACCAGATGCAGCGCGACAAGTTCGACTGCAGCCAATGGGCGACGCAGCAAACCGGCTTCGACCCGACCAATCCGCAGCGGGTTCAGACTGCACAGACCCAGCAGCGCGGCGGCGCTTTGCGCGGGGCCGCGGGCGGCGCGGCTCTAGGCGCAGTCGGCGGCGCCATCGGCGGCGATGCCGGCAAGGGCGCCGCGATCGGCGCGGGTGTGGGTGCCGGCGTCGGCATGATGCGGCGAAACCGTTCCATCCGCGAGCAGCAGCAAGAACAGGCTCAGATCAATCAGAACTACAACAACCAGGTCGGCAGCTATAATGAGGCTTATGGCACCTGCCTCAAGGGCAAGGGCTACAGCGTCGGCTGACCCACGCCACATCTTGCGCAACAAAAAGCGGCCCGGGATCGCCTCCCGGGCCGCTTCATTTTTCGGATGCGCCGTCGCGCGTCAGATCACAGGATCTTCCAGGTTCCGTCCGGCATCTTGCAGTGATTGATGGTCAGCGTGTTGCGCGCTTGATCGGCTTCCTTGATTTTGAAGGTGTAAAGCGTCTCGACGCAGTTGACGTTGCTGTTATAGGTGAACAGCCGGACGGCCTCGACCGAGCCGCTGTTGCCCGTCTTCTTGCTGGCCCAGTCGGCCTTGTCGCCGGGCTTCACGTCCGGATTCTTGTAGATGCTCGCCGCGGTGTTGTAGACCAGCGTCGATTCCTCTTTCGTCAAACCGGGCTGCGCCCAGCGGCCGAAGGGGTTGATCTGCGCTTGCGCCAGCGAAGCGCCGCCGACCAGAACGGCTGCGGCGATGAAGCCCGAAACGATCTTTTTCATTGTTACATCCTTATCGCATGGAGCGGGATGGCCCGCCTCAAATCGGTGGAATACTAGCGCAAAGCGGGCCCGCGTACAAAACCCAGGCTTCTAACGCTTCTCCCGCCCGCTCACGGAAGCGACGATCAGGCAGACCGCAACCGACAGCACGGTCAGCAAGGTCGAAATAGCCGCAAGGACGGGCGATACGCCGCTCCACTGGATGCTGGAATACATGGCAACCGGCAACGTCGGCGAAGCCGTTTTGGCCACGAACCAGGCGATGACCACCTCGTCGAAGGACAGGAGGAAAGCAAACAGCGCGCCGGCCACGATGGCGGGCTTCAGAAGCGGCAAGGTCACGCGGGTAAGCGTGCGCCAGCGCCCCGCCCCCATCACGGTCGCGGCCCTCTCCAGATTGGCGTCGATGTGCCGCAAGCCCGCCGTCGCGGTGACGATCACGAACGGCGTGGTGATCACGCTGTGCGCCAGGATGAGCGAAAGCTCCGAACCCCGGATGTTAAGCGCGTTGAAATAGAGATAAAGGCCCAATGCCACTGCGATGATGGGCACCAGAATGGGGCTGAGAAGGATTATACCGACCAGCTTCTTGGCCGGGAACTCGCAGCGCACGAGCGCATAAGCGGCGAGGATGCCGGCCACCACCGAGATCGCCGTGGCGCCCAAGGCCACCCGCAGGCTCAGCCCCGTCGCCGCCATCCATTCGCCTTCGAAGAAATATTGGTGATAGAGGTCGAGCGAGAAACGCGGCGGGGGGAACTCGACCGCGGTGCGCTCGCCGAACGAGATCGGGATGACGATCAGGCTCGGCATGATCAGGAACAGATAGCAGAACCATGCGGCGCCCGAGGACGCCATGGATAGGATCGAGCGGCCTTCGCCCGCCATGGGTTCGCGCCCGCGCATCAGTGCGCCCCGCCCAGGATGCCTTTGCCGCCGCCGGTGCGGGACAAGGCTGTGATCAGGATTCCGGACAGAAACAGGAGGATCATCGCGATGGCCGAGGCCATCGTCCAATCGAGCGTCTCGCGCGTGTACATGTCGACCAGGTTGGCCATCATCATGTCCTTGCGGCCGCCGAGCAGCGCGGGCGTCACGAAGAAACCGAGCGACAGGATCATGGTGAGGAGGAAACCGGCCATCACGCCCGGCATGCTGAGCGGCAAGGTGACGCGCCAGAAGATCCGCGCCTTGCCCGCCCCCATCACCCGCGCGGCCTTGGCCAAATCGGGCGGTTGCGCCAGAAGGCTGTTCAGGATCGGGAAGACCATGAACGGGATGAGATAGTGGCTCATGCCGATGGTGACGCCGATGCGGTTGAACAACAGCTTCACGGTCGGCAATCCGGCGCACATCAGAATGGAATTCACGGCGCCGTGCTGCCCCAGGATGACGGTGAAGGCGTAGCTCTTAACCAGGATGCTGGTCCAGAACGGCACCATCACGAGCGTCAGCAGCAAAGCCCGCCGGCGCGGCGGCTGCTTGGCCAGGTGGTAGGCGATGGGATAAGCGAGGAGAAGCGTGGCCAGCGACGAGGATATGCTGATCTCGAATGTCGTCCACAGGACGCGCAGGAACAGCTTGCTGGTGGTGAGCTGGACATAGCCCTCCGCCGTCCATGCCGGGTTCGTCACGCTTTGATGCGCAACGCCCGCCAAGGGCACCAGAAAGACGATGGTCATCAGCGCCATGGCGGGAAGCAGGAAAAGCGCCGCCACGCGTCCCTGGCCGGTCCCCATCATGGCTTCAGAAATCCTTGCATAGCCGCAGCGAATCATAGATCGCCGCATGGATGTTACGCGAGGCCACGGCGTCGCCGACACGGAAAAGCTGGAATTTGCCGGCCGGGTTCTTGTTCAGCGTCTGCGGCTTATTTTCCGCAAGGGTGCGCAGATCGGTTTCGCCCCGGTTGGTGGAGTGCGGCTTGAGCGCAAAGTACAGATCCGCCTTCGGCAAGGTGCCGTGCTCGGCCACCACCTGGTCGACCACCCGCTCCTCTTCCTCCAGCGTGTATTCGTTGCGCATCACGGCCACCAGCTGGTTGCCCTCGCGATAGACGCGGGTCAGGCGCACGTCCGGCGTCATGACCACACCCATCTTATAAAGCTCGCGGAAGTGGATCGGGAAATTGGTGCCGCCCACTTCGATGCCGAGGAACCGCTCGGGCGTCGCCACCTCGACCTTCGCGCCGCGTTTGGCCAGGAACTCGGCCGTCGACGGGCCCGCATGGCCGCCCTGGTCGTCGAAGATCAGGACGTTCTCGCCGGGCTCGACCTTACCGTTCAGGATGTCCCAGGTGGAAACGGCCAGATCGATGCCTTCGATGGCGCCTTTGTTGGGCGTGCCACCCGTCGCCACGATCACCAGGTCCGGGTTCTCCGCCATCACGTTTTCGGCCGTGGCCGGCGTGTTGAAGCGCAGATCGACGCCGCGCTTGCGCACCTGCG
>CAYZFH010000329.1:0-3314 GCA_964477375.1 uncultured Rhizobiaceae bacterium
GAAACCTATGACGAATTGATCGGGCGGCCCGGCTACGATCACCGCACGACGGGCACAATGATGGGCAATCTTTCGGTCGAGACGGTGGAAGCGGCGGCGAACGCCTTGTTGCGCCGCTGCAAAGGGGCGGCGGCATGAGCGGCCCGCGTCTGTCCGCCCTCGTCGTCGCGCGCAACGAAGAGGCGCAGCTGGCCCAGTGTTTGGAGCCTTTGCGCTTTGCCGATGAACTCGTCGTCGTGCTGGACCGCTCGACGGACGGTTCGCGCGCCATCGCCGAACGGTTCGGCGCGCGCGTGCTGGAAGGCGCGTGGGAGATCGAGGGGCCGCGCCGCAATTCCGGTATCACCCTCTGCACGGGTGATTGGATTCTGGAAGTGGATGCCGACGAGCGGGTGACGCCGGAATTGGCCAAGGAGATCCGCACGCGGATCGCGACCGCGCCGCCGGGTCATTTCCTGATTCCGATCGACAACTATGTCGGCGACAGGCTGGTGCGGCATGGCTGGGGCGCGGCCTGGGGCACCAGCGCCACGGTGCGCCTGTTCTCGCGCGGCATGAAAAGCTGGGGCGACCAGCGCATCCATCCGCGGACCGAGTTGGGCGGTGCGCGCCAGATGCTCAGCCAGCCCATGGCCCATTACGTCGACAAGAACATCTCGGACATGATCCGCCGTCTCGACCGCTACACCACCGCGCGCGCGGCCGATATGCGCGCTACGGGCCAGGTCGGCACCACGCCGGACAATCTGCGGCGCTTCTTCTCGCGCTTCTACAAATGCTATGTCGGCCGCAAGGGCTACAAGGAGGGCGGCTACGGCGTCCTCCTGGCGCTCATGGCCGGGCTCTATCCGCTGCTGTCCCATCTCAAGGCCAAGTTGGAGAAGGAATGATGCGCGTTCTCCAGGCCATGGCGGGCGCCGAGCATGGCGGCGCGGAAGCCTTCTTCGAGCGGCTTGCGCCCGCGTTGGGCCGCGCGGGTTTGGAGCAGCGCGTCCTGATGCGCGAGAACGACGAACGCGCGGGCGTGTTGCGTGCGGGCGGCATCGAGCCGGTGCAATTGGCCTTCGGCGGCATGCTCGACCTGTCGACCAAGTCCGCCTTCAAGCGCGAGATCGCGTCGTTCAAGCCCGATATCGTGATGACCTGGATGAGCCGCGCCACGAAGTTTTGCCCGCGCGGCGATTTCGTCCATGTCGCGCGGCTCGGCGGCTACTACGACCTGAAATACTACGACAACTGCAATCACATCGTCGGCAACACGCCCGACATCGTGGCCTATGCGGTGCGCGGCGGCTGGCCGCAGGAGCGCGCGCACTACTTGCCGAATTTTGTCGATTGCGAACCCATGCCCGCCATTCCGCGCGCGACGCTCGGCGTGCCCGAAGGGGCCAAGCTTTTGCTCGCGCTGGGCCGCCTGCATCCGAACAAGGCGTTCGACGTGTTGATCGACGCCATGCCGTCCGTGCCGGATTCGTGGCTTCTCCTGGCGGGCGAGGGGCCGGAGGAAGCCGCGCTGAAGGAGCGGGCGGCGAAGCTCGGCGTTGCAGAGCGGGTCAAGTTCCTGGGCTGGCGGCGCGATGTGGGCGCGCTCTATTCCACGGCCGATATGCTGGTCTGTTCGTCGCGCTACGAGCCGCTTGGCAACATCGTGATCGAGGGCTGGGCGCATCAGCGGCCTGTGGTGGCGGCGCGCAGCATGGGCCCGTCGCATTTGATCCATCACGACGACCTAGGCGTCCTGGTGCCGGTGGATGATGCGGCAGGCTTGGCCGACGGCATCAAGCGCGTGTTCGACGATCCGGCCTTGCGCGCCCGCATCGTCGAGGCCGGCCGCAAGCATTACGAGGCCGAGTTCACCGAACAGGCCATCGTCGCGCGCTATCTGGCCTTCTTCAAAGCCATCACCGGCTGATGTGCGGCATCGCGGGACTGATGGCGGTGGACGGGCGCGCGCCGGACGGCGACGTGCTGCGCCGCCTGGAGACCGCCTTGCTCCATCGCGGACCCGACGGCATCGGGCATTACACGGCGGGCGATGTGGCGCTGGTGCAGACGCGCCTGGCCATCATCGACCTCAAGACCGGCGATCAGCCGCTGCACGGCCCCGATGGCTTGGCGCTCATCGCCAATGCCGAGATCTACAACCATGTCGAGCTGCGCGCGGCCTCGCCGGAATACAATTACCGCACGGGCTCGGATTGCGAGCCGCCGCTGTATCTCTATCGTCGGCACGGGCTCGATTTCACCCAGCATTTGCGCGGCATGTATGCGATCGCGCTGCACGATCCGGCGGAGCGGCGCCTGGTGTTGGCGCGCGATCCCTTCGGCATCAAGCCGCTCTATTACGCCGAGACGAAGCAGGGCTTTGCGTTCGCGTCCGAACCCCATGCGTTGATCGAGGCAGGCCTGGTCGCGCCGCGCGTCAACCGGGCGCGGGCGGTGGAATTGCTGCAGCTCCAGTTCACCACCGGCCGCTCGGGCGTCCTGGACGGCATCGAGCGCGTCCTGCCGGGTGAGACCATCGTGGTCTCGGGCGGCAAGGTGGTCGAGCGCCGCCGGATAGCCGCCTTGCCCGCGGGCGGCACGGAAAGCATCGACGAGGACGAGGCGCTCAAGCGGCTCGACGCGGCGTTCGAAGACTCTGTGAACGTGCATCAGCGTTCGGACGTGCCCTACGGCATGTTCCTGTCGGGCGGCGTCGACAGCTCGGCCGTGCTCGCCATGATGGCGCGCCTCAACGACCGGCCGGTGCGCGCCTTCACCGTGGGCTTTCCCGGCACGGCGGCGCGCGACGAGCGCGCCCATGCCCAAGCCGTCGCCAAGGCGGCGGGCGCCGAGCATGTCGAGGTTGCGTTCTCCGACAAGGATTTCTGGCGGATGTTGCCCGAGGTGGCCGCCGCCATGGACGATCCCGCGGCCGATTACGCGATCCTGCCGACCTATCTGCTCGCGCAAGAGGCGCGGCGCGGTGTGACCGTCGTGCTGTCGGGCGAGGGCGGGGACGAGCTGTTCGCGGGCTATGGGCGCTATCGCAGCACCATGCGTCCGTGGTGGATCGGCGGCCGGGCCATGCGCGCGCGCGGCATCTTTGAGGGGCTCGAGGTCCTGCGCGACGACGGGCCCGGTTGGCGCGACGGCATCGCCGCCGCCGAGGCCACGGCGTCGAAGGATGGGCGCACGCGCCTGCAGGCGGCACAGGCCGTCGATTGCGCGGACTGGCTGCCCAACGATCTTCTGACCAAGCTGGATCGATGCCTGATGGCGAACGCGGTCGAGGGCCGCACGCCGTTCCTCGATCCGGTGATGGCGCAGGC
>CAYZFH010000330.1:0-3307 GCA_964477375.1 uncultured Rhizobiaceae bacterium
GGGTAAGGTCGCCATCGTCACCGGCGGCAATGGCGGTATCGGACTCGCCATGGCTAAGGGGCTGGCTGGTGCCGGTGCCTCCATCGTTGTGGCCGGGCGCAACGCGCAGAAGAACGCGGCGGCCGTGGACGCGCTGACCAAAGCGGGCGCCAAGGCCGTTTCCACCCCGTTCGAGGCGACAGACGAAACCGCAGGACAGAAAGCAGCCGACGCCGCACTCAAGGCGTTCGGCCGGATCGATGTCCTGATCAACAACGCCGGCACCGCCATCCGCAAGCGGCCCGAGGACACCTCGCTGGCCGAATGGCATCAGGTGATCAACACCAACCTGACCGCGACTTTCGCCTGCGCCCAGGCCTGTTATCCGCACATGGTGAAAGCGGGCGGCGGCAAAGTAATCTCGATCGGCTCGATGCTGTCGATCTTCGGCTCGCAGTTCCACGCGTCTTACGGCGCCAGCAAAGGCGGCATCGTGCAACTCACGCGCTCGCTGGCCGCGGCCTGGGCCAAGGACAATATCCAGTGCAACGCGCTTCTGCCCGGCTGGATCGACACCGAGCTGACGCGGCGCGGGCGCGTGGAAATGCCGGGGCTGAACGAACGGGTGATGGCGCGCACGCCCGCGGGCCGCTGGGGCCTGCCCGACGATTTCGCAGGCATCGCCGTGTTCCTGGCCTCGCCCGCCTCCGACTTCATCACCGGCACAGCCATCCCGGTCGACGGCGGCTATTCGATCCAGGTCTAACGCGCGGGCGGCGGCCCCGTGCGCTTGAGCAGCCACTGGGCGAATTCCAAGAGCGGCCGCTCCAGATGGCAAAGGTGGGATGGCGCCGCATAGCGCGAACGCAGGCCGCGCATCACGCCGTCATTCACACCCACATCCTCGACACGGAACTGCAGATACTGATCGGTCACCACCTTCATCGCGCGCTCAAAGTCGGGCTGTGCCAGCGCCGCCTTGGGCACGCACATGATCTTGCGGATGGTGAGGCCGTCGGCCCCGCGCGGCAGGACCAGGTAATACTCCATCCGGTCCGAATACGTGGACATCAGGTGCGCGGGGAACATGTGGATCAGCGAAGGCCGCCGCCTCTCCTCCTCGGTCAGCGTCGGGATGGGCGGCAGCTTGGCCTGTTCCTCCCCCGTCGTGTAGAAGCCCGACACTTCCGTGTCTTCCACGTGCGGCATGTGCACGATGGTGAACGGACCTTCCAGATCCTCGACACGCACGAGGCGCGTGGGCATCACGGGTTCGAGGCTCAGCCGGTGGGCGCCGATATGGTGATAGGCCTCGATGTAATTCTCGATCATCACCTTCCAGTTCCAGCCGACATGGAAGTCGAAGCT
Organism: uncultured Rhizobiaceae bacterium; assembly: GCA_964477375.1. Lineage (GTDB taxonomy): Bacteria > Pseudomonadota > Alphaproteobacteria > CADEGL01 > CADEGL01 > CADEGL01. Next base: position 1,348 of record CAYZFH010000330.1, read on the forward strand.
GCGGACGGCGACCATCTCGCCCATGTGCCAGTTGCCGAGAAAGCGCGTGAGCTTCTCCACGCGCGGCGCCAGCGGCTTGGCCTTGGGATCGAAATTGACAAAGACGAAGCCTTCCCAAACTTCGACCTTGGGGCCGGGAAGGCTGCATGCGCCGCGGTCAAAGCCGGGCGTGTATTCCATCTCCGGCGCGCCGGCCAGGCGCCCGTCGAGTCCATAGACCCACGCGTGATAGGGACAGTTGAAGCTGCGCGCGTTACCCGAGCCTTCGACCAGGATCATCGAACGGTGGCGGCAGATGCGCGAATGGACGCGCAGGTCGCCTTGCAGGTCGCGCACCATGACTAGCGGCTCGCCCACGATGTCGATCGAGACATAGTCGCCGGGGTTGGCCACGTCCTCGACGCGGCCGATGCAGACCCATTCCTTGCGGAAGATGGTCTCGATCTCGCGTTCGTGGAAAGCGGCCGAGGTGTAGCACGCGGGCGGCATGCCGCGCGGGTCGCTGACACCCTCCTTGAACTTGGCTGGCGGCGCGCGCTTCAGACTGCGGCGCGGTTTGGCGGCTTCGGTCGTCGGCTGGGCCATCGCATCCCTCCCCGTCCATCGCCCCATGATGGTTGCGGATCGGGTGGGCGGTGTCCATCCGGCTGTTTATGCGATTAACAGGGCCTTCAGCTCGGCCCAACTGTCCGCGTCGGGCGTCAGCAGGATATAGCCCTCGGATTCCGTCGCGCTGTACGGGCGTCCATCGACCAGCTTGGAGTAGCCGCCGGCCTCGGCATGGATATGCTGCCCGGCCGCGTGGTCCCAAGGCAGGATGCGGGTGAACAGCGCAAAGTGCATTTCGCCCGAAACCAGCGAGAGATATTCCTGCCCGACGCAGCGGCGGTAGCCGCCGCCCGCATAATGTTTCTTCTGCGCCGCGAAATCGGCGGTCAGGCCGGGGCGCGTCGGGCCGGCGTAGAGCGCGCCTTTCATATCCGTGATGGGAATGGCCGGCGCCACACGGGCGCGCGTTCCGTTCAACATCGCGCCCCCACCTTTCTCGGCCATCGCCATCAGGTCGCGCACGGGATCGTAAACCCAGGCCGCGCAGGTCTCCCCGCGCACGACATAGGCCAGTTGCACGGCGAAGAGCGGGCTGCCTTCGGAGAAATTCGTCGTGCCATCCACCGGATCGACGATCCAGACCGGCGCATCCTCGGCGATGCGCTTCAAGACAGCGGGGTCGGCGTGAACCGCTTCCTCACCCACCACGCGGCTGCCGGGCACCATTGCGGGCAGGCGCTTGGTCAGCTCGCGCTCGACACCCAGGTCGGCCGCGGTGACGATGTCGCCGGGTTTCTTCTCGACGATCTCGTGCGCCGCGAGCTTCTGGAAGCGCGGCATCACTTCCGCCGCCGCGACCTCGCGCAGGAGCGCCGCCACAATGTTGATATCGGGAGCCATTTGACGGACCGACGCTAACACATCGGCGCCAAAGAAAAAGGGGCCGCGGTCGCCCGCGGCCCCTGATCCTTCAAGCGGTGGGTTGGATTAGAAGTCCATCCCGCCCATGCCGCCCATACCACCCATGCCGCCGCCCGGGGGCATGGCGGGCATGTCTTTCTTCTCCGGCAGCTCCGACACCATCGCTTCGGTGGTGACGAGCAGGCCGGCGACGGACGCCGCGCCCTGCAGCGCCGAACGGACCACCTTGGTCGGGTCGACGATGCCCGCCTTCACCATGTTGGTGTAGCGGTCCAACTGGGCGTCATAGCCCTGATCGTCGTCCTTCTGGTCCAGCAGCTTACCCGCAACCACCGCGCCATCCTGGCCGGCGTTTTCGGAGATCTGCCGGATCGGAGCCTGAAGCGCACGCCGCACGATATCGACGCCCATACGCTGGTCGTCGTTCGCCGGCTTGACCTTCGAGAGCACGCGGGTGGCATACAGCAGAGCCGTGCCGCCGCCCGGGACG
>CAYZFH010000331.1:0-3305 GCA_964477375.1 uncultured Rhizobiaceae bacterium
GCGCTCATCCGGCGATAACGCCGATGCGTTGCGCGCTTTATTGTCTTGAAAGCGCGGCGCGGCGATTTGATCTTCTTTCGATTCCACGACGTGGTACCCGATCATCACTCCTATCGGATACATCACTGGCTCGGTCAGAAATTCAGGACTGTTTTTTACAACCCTAACGTGAGGCACGTTTAAGTAGACGGGGGAACCACTAAGGCCGGCAATCGAACGGGTCTCGACCAAATAGGCTGAAACGTAGCCAGTACCAGTGCGAACAGGCTCTTCCGGCAGCGCCGCTATGTTACCAATCCGAACGATCGGGATGTTCTTCGAGTAACCGTAATGGGACGTGTAGAGGCCTACAGTTGCTACTTCATCGCCCAAACCAGGCGCCCAAAAGTTTTGCCCGGCCTCCAAGTGGTCGCGATTTAGGGGAATGGCGTTGTTGTCGTAAACGTCGCTGCCAAATGGAACCGAAAAAATCGCCAGATCGTTATTGGGGTTCGTATGCGTGATGCGTTTTGACTTGGATATTTTGGCGGTTTCGCATTCCCCAGAGCGCCGATTGAGGCGGACGGCTATCGCATCCCCGGTGATGTCGTCGATGACGTGATTAGCGGTAATTAAAAACGCAAAATCAGAATCCTTGACGGTGACGGCTCCAAAGAAGCCAGTCCCAAGCGGGGTAAAAACCCCGCCAGTCTCGATCCCGACAAAAACGACGTTTTTGCGCGTGAATTCTTGAATCCGCATGCGCTTCCTTTTCTCTTCCCCAACATATGCCGGGGTAGGAGGGAAAATGGAAACGCCAGTTTTACCGCCCATTTTATTGGCACACCATCACTTGCTTAGACGGGATAGATGCCAATTATTGGGCGGCGCGGCGCTTTGGTGTAAAAGCGCGCTCTGTCGCTGCTCCGGGGAGAATGCGCGTGAAGCCCGCCAATTCCGTCCTGTCCGCTTACGAAACCTCGGTGTTCGAAGTGATGTCGCGCCTCGCGCGCGAGAACGACGCGGTCAATCTGGGGCAGGGGTTCCCGGATACGAACGGGCCCGACGATGTGCGCCGCGTCGCCGTCGAGGCGACGGAGAACGGACCGAACCAGTATCCGCCGTCGCCGGGCGTGCCGGAATTGCGCCAGGCGGTGGCCGCGCACGGCAAGCGGTTCTATGGACTGGATATCGACTGGCAGAAAGAGGTGGTGGTCACCTCGGGCGCCACGCATGCGCTGGCCTCTTGCTTCCTCGGCCTGATCGAACCGGGCGACGAGGTGGTTCTATTCGAGCCGACGTTCGATACGTATCTGCCCATGGTGCGCCGCGCGGGTGCGATCCCGAAGCTGGTGCGGCTGCAGCCGCCCGATTGGAAGCTGCCGCGCGAGGAGCTGCGGCGCGCCTTCTCGCCCAAGACCAAGCTGATCGTCGTCAACAGCCCGATGAATCCGACCGGCAAGGTGTTCAGCCGCGACGAGCTGCAATACATCGCCGACCTGATGCTGGAGTTCGACACCTACGCCGTGTGCGACGAGGTGTACGAGCATCTGGTCTTCGACGGGCTGAAGCACATTCCGCTGATGACCCTGCCCGGCATGCGCGACCGTTGCGCGCGCATCGGCTCGGCCGGCAAGACCTTTTCGCTGACCGGCTGGAAGATCGGCTACGTCACCGCGCCGCCGAATCTGTGGCAGCCCATCTTCCGCGCGCATCAGGCGGTGATCTTCAGCGTCGCGCCCGCGACGCAGAAGGCGGTCGCGTATGGTCTCGGCAAGGACGATGCGTATTTCGCGAGCCTGGCGGGCGAGTTGCAGGGCAAGCGCGACCGGCTGGCGGCGGGCCTCGCGCGCGCGGGCCTCGACGTGCTGCCTTGCCACGGCACCTATTTCATCACCGTCGACATCAAGAAGCTGGGCTTCAACGGCGACGATGTCGAGTTTTCGAAGCGCCTGGTGTCCGAAGCGCGCGTGGCGACCATTCCGCTGTCGGTGCTCTATGAGGGCGAGGTGCCCCGCACGCTCATTCGCTTCGCCTTCTGCAAGCAGGACGCGGTGCTGGACGAAGCCAGCCGCCGCCTGGCCAAGCATTTCGGCGCGGCCTGAGCTTCAGCGCTGCTGGAGCGTGCCGGCTGAGCTGTCGCCGTTGCGGCACGTCACGGTTCTTCCGTTTGGCTTGTAATGGACCGTCGCACAGAGCCATATCGGCGGCGGGCCTGGCGCACTCGGCAATCCGACCATCCACGGGCCTGCCGTTTATCCCCCTAAGGGGCCGGGCCTATGGCTTGCGTGGAGCGGCCGCAGCCTCTAAATAGCGCCTTGGATGGTGTCCATAGCTCAGTTGGTTAGAGCGTCCGGTTGTGGTCCGGAAGGTCGTGGGTTCAAGTCCCATTGGACACCCCACTTCTCCCCGTGCCGGCCTAGCGGCTGCGGATCACCCGGAAAACCATCAGCAGAACGATCGAGCCCAGCACCGCGATGGCGATGCTGCCCAGGTTCAGCCCGTCGACCGCGCCGAAGCCCAGCGCCGTGCCGATGAAGCCGCCGATCACGGCGCCCACGATTCCGATGACGATGGTGACGATGAAGCCGCCGGGGTCGTTGCCCGGCAGGATCCATTTGCCGATCGCGCCCGCGATCAGCCCCAGCACGACCCACGATAGAAAGCCCATGACGTTCCCCCCCCGTGATGATGCGCGTGGAAAGTGTCGGCCGCGTCCGGGCCGCCGTCAATCGCGGCGGTGCTATTGCGAGACGGCAGGCGGCTTGGCGGGTTCGGAGCCTGGCGGCGGCGGCGCGATATTGTCGACCGGCTCGGCCTTGTAATCCTTGGGCGGGCCGGGATCGTCCGAATTCTGGGTATCGACGCCGGTCAGTGTGTAGCCCTTGGCGGCCATGCATTCGCGGATGCGAATGACCATCCGGTTGCTGCCGTTCGAGGTCGCCACGTCGTCATAGGCCGACGTGCCCGCACCGCCGGCGGCGACACCGGCCATCGCACCCAACGCGGCGTTGCCGCCGATGGCGCCGGCCGCCACGCCGACTGTCGCGCCGAGGACCACGCCCGGCGCGATGTCCTGCTGGCGCGCGTTCTCTTGGCAGGTGAGGAGGTCGTAGTCGTACTGACCCTTGGTGTGGCCGGTCATGTCGACCTGCGGCACGTACGGCTTCTTGTCGCCGCACGCGGCCAAGGCGGCGGCCACCGCCAGCACCGTCAGAATCCTGCTCTTCACGTCGTTTCCCGTCTCAACGCTTGGGGGCGCTACCGTGCCAGCCCCGGCGTGGAAAGGGAAGCGCAGCCTAGCGCTGCTGCATCACTTCGATCAT
>CAYZFH010000332.1:0-3290 GCA_964477375.1 uncultured Rhizobiaceae bacterium
GCGGCACGGTCGTCGGCAACGAGGCGCGCGGCGTGCCCGCCATCAGCCCGATGATCGTTTTGTCCGACCGCAACACGGGCTTGCCGCTGTGCATTCTGAGCGGACGTTGGATCACTTCGCACCGCACGGCGGCGATCACGCTGGTCGGCGGGCGCTATCTCGCGAAGAAGAACAGCGAGACGATCGGCTTCATCGCCTGCGGCGTGCAGGCGCGCAGCCATCTTCTGACCTTCCGCGAGCACTTCCCGTTGAAGCGCGCCTTCGCCTATAGCCGGCGTAAAGAGACGGCCGAAGCCTTCGCCGCCGAAGCCCGCGCGCAAGGATTGGAGACGACGGTCGTGACCGATCCGCGCAAGGCGGTGGAGGGGATGGATATCGTCATTTCGAGTGCCCCCCAGGGAGCGACGCTTCCGAAACCTTTCATCGATCCCGCCTGGTTCTCGCCCGGCTCCTATGCCGGGTTGCTGGATATCGGCCGCACGGTCGATTGGAGCAAAGGCGACCCGTTCGACCTGATGGCGACCGACGATCATGCGCAGAGCGCGGAAAACGTGAAGCTGGGCCGGCTGGGCTATCTCAAGCCGTTCGGCGCGGAACTGGCCGATCTGGCCTCGGGCAAGATCAAGGCGCGCACGGATGACCGGCAGCGCACGGGCCTGATCTTTTCCGGCTTGGCGTTGGGCGACGTGGCGGTCGCTGGCGCCATCTACGAAGGCGCGCTCAAGTCCGGCAAGGGCACGCTTCTGCCGCTTTAGTCGCGGCATCTGTATGATCGCGCTGTGATCGCGGCGCTCACCCTTCTGCTTCTCTGCCAACTCGCGGGCGAATTGCTCGCGCGGCTGTGCGGCTTACCTGTGCCCGGTCCGGTCCTGGGCTTGGTCCTGCTGTTCATCATCTGTGCCGTGCGCGGCTCGATGCCGGAGCCCTTGCGCGAAACGGCGCAGACGATCCTGCGCCATCTGTCGCTTCTGTTCGTGCCGGCAGGCGTGGGCGTTATGGTCCACGCGGCGCGCATCGAATCGGAATGGATTGCGATCGTGGTCGCGCTTCTGGTCAGCGCCGTGCTCACCATCGCCGTCACGGCCTTGGTCTTCCGCTGGGTCGCGCGCTGGAGCGGCGCGGGCGGCGAGGAGGGCGCGCCATGATGCCGCGCTTCGGCGACATTTGGGTCTATCTCAGCGCGACGCCGCTTCTGTGGCTGACGGCTACGTTGGGTGCCTATGTTGCGGCCTTCTGGCTGTATCAGCGCGCGGGCCAGAACCCCTTGGTCAATCCCGTCGCGGTGGCCGTCGCCTCTCTCGTCGCGGTCTTGATCGTCAGCGGCACGGACTATCAGACGTACTTCAACGGCGCGCAGTTCGTGCATTTCCTTCTGGGCCCGGCCACGGTCGCGATCGCCGTGCCGCTCCATCTCAACTTCGCGGTGGTGCGCCGCAATCTCGTGCCGATGGCGGCGGCGCTTCTGGCTGGGTCCGTCACCGCCGCGGTCTCGGTTGTCGGCATCGCCTACGCGCTGGGCGCCAGCCGCGAAACGCTTCTGTCATTGGCGCCCAAGTCGGTCACGGCGCCCATCGCCATGGGCATTGCCGAACAGATCGGCGGCGTGCCGTCGCTGACGGCGGTGCTGGTGATTCTGACCGGCATCACGGGCGCCATGATCGCCAAGCCGGTCCTGAATGTCCTGGGTATCCGCGATTGGCCCGCGCGCGGCTTCGCGGTTGGATTAACGGCGCACGGTATCGGCACGGCGCGCGCGTTCCAGGTCAACGAGGTGGCGGGCACCTTCGCCGGTATCGCGATGGGGTTGAACGGCTTGGCGACGGCGTTTCTGGTGCCGCTGCTGGCGGCGCTTCTTAGCTGACGTCAGCGCGCGGCGCGTTTGACCTGCGGCAGGCGTGTGCGGCGGAGCGGCGGCAGGCCGGTCGGGCCGCCCTCGCTGCGGGCGATGGCCTGGGCCGTTTCGATTAGCACGGGCACCAGCTTTCGCTCGATCATCTGCAGCGTCCAGCGCGACATTGGCACCGCCATGTTCACCGCGGCGATCGGCTGACGCGCGAAGTCGAGCACGGGCGCCGCGATCGAAATCTCGCCCGGCGAAAACTCTTCGCTGACGAGCGCATAGCCGTCGCGCCGCGCCCGCGCGTGGGCGGCAGACAACGCGTTCAAATCGGTAATCGTCTTGTCGGTGTAAGCGATGCGGTTGGAGCGCTCGGCGATGGAACGCGATTGCTCGTCCGGCATGAAGGCCAGCATGGCGCGGCCGGGTGCCGTGCAGTAGGCGGGCAGGGACGTGCCCAGTACGACGTCGAAGGTGATCTGATGTCGGCTCGGCACGCGCGCGACATAGACGATGTCCGTGCCGTCCAGTTCGGTCAGGTTGACGGTCTCCTCGGTGCGCTTGTGCGCCTCGAGCAGATAGGGCGTCGCGCGTTCGACCAGATTGTCGGTGCGCAGATAGGTGAAGCCCAGCTCCAGCACCTTGGGCGCGAGCCGGTAATGCTTCGTCTTCGGATCTTTCCGCAGATAACCCAACTCGTGCAGCGTGTGGGTGAAGCGCTGCGCCGCGCTCTTGTCCAACCCCGTGACTGCCGCGATCTCGGTCAGCCGCAAGGCGCGGTGCGCATCGTCGAACGCCGAGAAAACCCGCAAGCCCTTTTCCAGCGAGCCGACGAACAGCGGCGAATCGCGTCCGACACGCGGCGTACGAGCGGGCGGAGCAGCGACGGCGGGCTGGGGGCTGGCGTGGCGCATGGAATCCGTTTCTCGCGATAAGCGGATGCGCGCCCTAGACGGGCGCGGTTCGTTGACTTGAAGAAGGGGCGCGTGTTTGTATCAGACTATAATATCTCGTATTGTCATCCAATACGATGATAGCGCTGGCAATGCAAGGCCGGTGTGGGAAAAATGCTTTTGCGCAGGCCACGGCGGCTTGCGCGATCACGGTGGGGAAATCATGCCTGAATTCATCAAGGTCGAACGCAACGGCGATGTCGCGATCATCACGCTGAACCGCCCCGAAAAGCTTAACGCGTGGCACAAGCCCATGCGCGACGAGCTGCGTCAGGCCTTTATCGATGCGAACAAGGACTCTTCCGTCGGCGCGGTGATCGTGACCGGCTCGGGCGACCGCGCTTTCTCGGCCGGTCAGGATCTGGAAGAGACCAAGCAGTTCATGGGCGGCGCCCAAGGCGGCGCGCAGGGCAGCGAATGGCTCGATTCCTGGCGCGTCTTCTATACGACGATGCGCGAGGTGGATAAGCCGATGATCGCGGCGCTGAACGGCGTTGCCG
>CAYZFH010000333.1:0-3289 GCA_964477375.1 uncultured Rhizobiaceae bacterium
CCAGGCCGCCCACGGCCACGTCGGCCAATCCCACGCCGCCGAACATCAGCGCCGTGCGGTCTGTGTCGGATTTGCGCCCCTGCACCTTGCCGGAAACCAGGTCAGCCACTTCGCCGGCATAGGGCTTCGGATAGGTCAGCTTCTCGGTCACGGCCTGGGCCAGATCGTCCGTCACGACACATTCGAGCGAAGTGAGCGTCTCGCCCTTCCACGGATGACCGAGATCGACGATCGCCGCATACGATCCCGGCGCGAGCCATGCGCCGTCGAACGTGCGCTCCGGCTTCGGCACCACGGGCACGGAAGTCACCACGATGTCCATGCCATCCATGGCGGCCTTCGGCGAATCGACCGCCTTCGCTTCCATACCCAGCTTGCGCGCATCGGCGGCGAAGGCCTCGGCCGTCTCCTTGCGGCGGCTATAGGCCTTGAGACGCTTCAGCGGATAGCGAAGCCGCAGCGCATCCAGATTGGTGCGCGCCTGAAGGCCACACGCGACGAAACCGATCGAGCTCGAATCTTTCTTGGCGAGATACTTGGCGCCCACGGCGGAAATCGCCGCCGTGCGCACGCCCGTGATCCACTGCGCGTCCATCACCGCGACCGGCATGCCGGTGGTGAAGTCGTTGATGACGATTTGGCCGTTGATGTGCGGCTGGTTGCTGTGCTGTTGGGTCGATGCGACACCGACCCACTTCATGCCGGTGAAACCTCTGTCCTTGATGCCGCCGATCATGGCCAGGAACCAGCCGCTGTCGGAATGAAGCGCTAGCTTGGGCTTCATCATGGCGGTGCCCTTGGCCTTGGAGGCGAACATGGCCTCAACCGAGGTCTCGACGTCGCCCAACGGCACGGCGCACGCCGCGATGTCCGCGCGGGATAGGTAAAGGATTTCACTGCCCAGCTTCATCGGAGTTTCCTTCTCGCGCCGTCAGAGCGGCAGGACGTGGCCCACGTTCTTCTTGAGAGCCTGTTCGTAGATGAGCGCACCGGCGGCCACATCGCCCAGGCCCATGCCGGAGAAGATCAGACCGTTGCGCTCCTTGGCATTTTGCCGGCCCGGCTTGCGGCCTACCACCATGTCGCCGATCTCGGCGTGAAACGGGCCGGCATAGTTGGTCTTCTCGGGGCTGTTCGGACCGCTCTGCTCCTCGTCGTCGCAAACCATCTTGTCCAATTTCTTGATCGAGTCGTGGTGCCAGGAGCGGCCGACATCGACCATGGTTACGAAGCTGCCGGGCGAGATCCAATCGCAATCGAGGAAGGACTTGAAGCCCTCCTTCTCCGGCACGCTGGAGACCACGATATCCTGCCCTTCGACTGCCTTGCGTGGATCGGCCGTGGTTTCGGCCTTGAGGCCGCGCGCCTTGGCTTCGGCCGCGAACTTCTCGGCCGTCGCCGGATTGCGGCTGTAAGCCACGATGCGCTCGATGGGGAACTCCGCCGTCAGCGCGTCTAGATGGGTGCGCGCCTGCAGGCCGCAGGCGACGAAACCGAGCGAACGCGAATCCTTCTTGGCGAGTTGCTTCGCCGCGACGGCGGAGAAAGACGCCGTGCGCGTGCCCGACAGCCAGTTGCCGTCCATGAAACAGACCGGCAGTCCAGTCACGGTCTCGTTCAGCATCACCATCGGGTTGAAGTCCGGGAAGCCATTGGCTGCGTTGCCCTTGACGTAGCCCAGCCACTTCACCGCGGCGAACGGTTCCATCACGCCGGCCTTGGCCAGGAACATCTTGTTGCCGGGATACATGGCCAGCTTAGGGCGCATGGTGGTCTTGCCCTCGGCCTTGGCCCTGAACATGGCTTCGACCGCGTCGTTCATCTGTTTGGGCGTGATACCCAAGGAAATGACGTCCGCCTTGGACAGATAGAGGATCTGCTTGCCGACCTGAATGTCCATTTGCGCCCTCCGCACCGGGCGACAGAGTCACCACAGGGCACGCGTCACGGCAATAGTTTTGCTGCATTCTGGAATGGGAATGTCCGGTGCTTGTATTGCACTGCGCGCCGCCGCCGATGGTTTTGCCCCACTCCCTCCGCTACCATCCGCCGCGCCACTGACAGGGATACCGCATCGTGACCGATGAACGTCCGCTCGCGGGCGTCCAAGTGCTGGACGCCGCCACCTACATCGCCGCCCCCGTCGCCGCCGGCATCCTCGGCGAGTTCGGCGCCGACGTGCTGAAGATCGAGAAGCCGAGCATCGGCGACCCCCTGCGCAAGTTCGGCAGCCCCGCACGGGCCGACGGCACGCTCAATTGGCTGAACGATGCGCGCAACCGCCGCTCGATCACCCTCGACCTGCGCAAGCCCAAAGGCGCCGAGCTGTTCACGCGCCTGGTCAAGGACGCGGATGTGGTGGTGGAGAATTTCCGCCCCGGCACCATGGAGAAATGGAACCTGGGCTGGGACACGCTGCACGCGGTCAACAAACGCATGGTCATGCTGCGGTTGACGGCTTATGGCCAGACCGGACCGATGAGCAGCCGCGTCGGCTTCGCGCGCATGGCGCACGCGATGAGCGGCATCGGCTATCTGGCCGGTAATCCCGGCGAACCACCGGTCAACCCGGGTCCACCGTCCCTCGCCGACTACATCACCGCCGTCTATGGCGCGCTCGGCATCGTGCTGGCGCTGAGATCACGCGACCAGACGGGCATCGGCCAGTATGTCGACCTGGCGCTCTATGAAGCTGTGTTCCGCTCGCTCGACGAGACGCTGCCCGCGTATGCCAAGCACGGCAAGATTCGCCAGCCGACCGGCTCGCTCACCTCGAACGCCGCGCCCAACGCCAACTATCCAACCAAGGACGGCGGCTACGCCTCGATCTCGTGCACCGACGACAAGATGTTCGGCCGCATTGTGACGGCCATGGGCCGGGCGGAGCTGATCGACGATCCCCGTTGGGCCACCAACGCCGCGCGCCTCAAGATCCGGCCCGAAGTCGAGAAGCTGGTCTCCGACTGGACCAGGACGCTCACGCGCGCCGAATTGGTGAAGATCTGCGACGAGAACGAAGTGCCCTGCGGCGCGATCCTGTCGATCGAGGATATCTATAAGGACCCGCACTATCAGGCACGCGAGATGTTTACCCGGATGACCGATCCCGAAGCGGGCGAGGTGGTCCTGCCGTCACCCGTCCCGAAACTGTCGCGCACGCCCGGCCGCATCACCAATGTCGGCCCCAAACTCGGTGACGCCAACGAAGACATCTATCGCGGCCGCCTGGGCCTGTCCGATGCCGACATCGCGGCACTGAAAGCCGACGGCGTGATCTGAATTCGGGTAT
>CAYZFH010000334.1:0-3281 GCA_964477375.1 uncultured Rhizobiaceae bacterium
CTCGACGGCTTCGCCGGGATTGATCGCCGTCGCGCGCTCGTTGTCGATCATGTCGCGCGGCATCATGTGGCGGCGGTTCGAGGTGGCGTAGAAGATCACGTTGTCGGGCCGGCCCTCGATGCCGCCCTCCAGCACGGCCTTCAGCGACTTATAGGTCGCATCGCCGCCGTCGAAGGAAAGGTCGTCGCAGAACAGCACCACCCGCCGCTTGCTGGCCCGCAAACGGGAGAGAAGGGCGGGCAGGGAGACGATGTCCTCCCGGTGCACCTCGACCAGCGCCAGGGCGCCGGGCTTCTCCGCGTTGATCGCGCCATGGGCGGCCTTGACCAGAGAGCTTTTACCCATGCCCCGGGAGCCCCAGAGAAGGGCGTTGTTGGCCGGCAGGCCCTGGGCGAACCGCTTAGTGTTGTCGACCAGGGTATCGCGTTGGGAATCGATGCCCTTGAGCTGGGACAGATCGACACGATTGACCTTGGCCACGGCTTCGAGACGCTCGCCGTCGGCGTGCCAGACAAAGGCGTCGGCGGAATCGAGCGGGGCGCTGGCCGGGCGGGCAGGGGCCAGCCGTTCGAGCGCCTCGGCGATGCGTCGGAACAATGCGCCCTGGTCGCTGTCGTTCATCGCGTTTCCTCGCGCCGCAGGCCCGACCGGCCGCGGAAGGGGCGGACCCTAGAGCCGCCACCACAGGGCGTCAATCTGCGCTTCGGACACACCCCGCGCGGGTTGCGCCGCCGCGCCCCGCCGCTATAGTGCGCCATCGGTTTTCCAGTACGTCAGGGAGTATCCATGTTCGTTTCGCCCGCCTTTGCCCAGACCGGCGCAGCGCCCGGCGGCGACTTCATCACCACGATGCTCCCGCTCGTGCTGATCTTCGTCGTGTTCTACTTCCTGCTGATCCGTCCCCAGCAGAAGCGGATGAAGGAGCATAAGGCGAAGATCGGCGCTATCCGTGCGGGCGACCGGGTCGTCACCGGTGGCGGCATTCTGGGCAAGGTGATCAAGATCGACGGCGAGGAACTGGTCATCGAGATCGCCGACAATGTGCGTGTGCGCGTCGTGCGCGGCACCGTGACCGACGTGGTCAGCCGGACCGAGCCTGCCGCCGGCGACAAGCCGGACGACAAGGGCGAGGCCAAGCCTGAAGGCGGCCTGGGCCGCTTCTTCAAGAAGTAAGACGGCCCCCGGCGCCCCGACCCAACAATGGTCCAACTTCCCCGCTGGCAGGCGATTCTTGTCGTAGCGATCTGCGCGCTCGGCACGCTGCTGATGATTCCGACGTTCCTCAGCAAGGACACGCTTAACAGCCTGCCGGGCTGGTTTCCCAAGCACCAGATCACGCTCGGCCTCGACCTGCAGGGCGGCTCGCACCTGCTTCTCGAGGTCGACGTCAACGCGATCCTGGAAGAAGACCTGGCCGCCATCCTCGACCAGGTGCGCACCTCGTTCCGCCAGGCGCAGATCGGCTATCGCAACCTGGCCGTCCGCAACAAGGCCGTGGAGTTCGAGCTGGTCGACCCGGCCTCGGCGGATGCGGCGCGGAATGCGCTGAAGGACATAAGGGCGGGTAACGACATCCAATCCGATGGCGCGCGCTTCACCATCCGCCCGACCGAGGTGAACATCCGCGACCGCCAGCGCGCCGCGGTCGAACAATCCATTGAAATCGTCCGCCGCCGCATCGACGAGACGGGTACGGCCGAGCCGCTCATCCAAATGCAGGGCCGCGACCGCATCGTCGTCCAGCTTCCGGGCGTGAACGATCCGGAGCGCATCAAGCGCCTGCTCGGCAAGACCGCGAAGATGACCTTCCACCTGGTCGACCCGAACACGCCGCGCGTGCCGGCCGGTACGCCCGCACCGCCGGGTTCACTGGCTCTGCCGCCGGATAAAGCCGACGGCCCCGAGGCCGGCTTCAACTATGTCGTCAGGAAGAAGGTCGAAGTCGCGGGCGACCGCCTGGTCGATGCCCAGCCCACGTTCCAGAACAACGAGGCCGTGGTCAGCTTCCGCTTTGACTCGGTCGGCGCCAAGAAATTCGCGGACATCACCCGGCAGCATGTGGGCGAGCCGTTCGCCATCGTGCTGGACGACAAGGTGATCAGCGCGCCAGTCATCCGAGAGCCCATCCTGGGCGGCAGCGGCGTCATCTCCGGCAGCTTCACGCCGCAAAGCGCCAAGGATCTGGCCGTCCTGCTGCGCGCGGGCGCCTTGCCCGCGCCGCTGGTGGTACTGGAAGAGCGGGTGGTCGGACCGAGCCTGGGCGTCGATTCGATCAAGGGCGGTCTTCTCGCGGGTTATGTCGCCGCCGTACTCATCTGCATCTTCATGATCGGCGCCTATGGCCTACTGGGCCTGTTCGCCTGCATCGCCATGGTCTTCAACATCGTGCTGATCGGCTCGGCACTGGCGCTCATGGGCTCCGCCCTGACCTTACCCGGCATCGCCGGCATCATCCTGACCATGGGCATGTCGGTCGACGCCAACGTGCTCATTTACGAACGTATCCGAGAGGAAACGCGCAACGGCCGTTCGCCCGTATCGGCGATCGACGCCGGTTTCAAGCGCGCTTTCGGCACCATCGTCGATTCGCACCTGACCACGCTGTTTCCGTCCATGCTCATGTTCGGCTTCGGCTCGGGCCCGATCCGCGGTTTCGCCGTCACCATTTCGATCGGCGTTATCGTTTCGCTCTATACCGCGATCATGATCACCCGGCTTCTCGTGGTGCAGTGGCTGAGGCGCTCGCGCCCCAAGGCCCTGGTGCTTTGAGGACGCCACGATGAAACGCATTCGCCTGGTGCCGGATGGCACGAACATCAACTTCATGCGGATCAGATTCATCTGCTTTGCTTTGGGCGCGATCTGCATCTTGGGCTCGTTCGCCCTGTTCGCGACCAAGGGTCTGAGCTACGGCATCGACTTCCGCGGCGGCACGCTGGTGGAGATGCGTATGCCGACACCGCCCGATTTCGGCGAGCTGCGCGCGAAGGTGGGCAGCCTTGGGCTCGGGGAAGTCACGCTGCAGGGCTTCGGCGAGCCTACGGACGTCCTGGTACGCATCCAGGCCCAGGAAGACGGCGAGAAGGGCAACCAGCGCGCCATCGCCACCTTGCGCGAGGCCATGGGGTCGAACGTGGACTTCCGCCGCGTGGAAACCGTCGGCCCGACGGTAGGCGAGGAACTTCGGATGGCGGGCCTCTGGGCGGTGCTGGCCGCCGTAGCCGCAATCCTCATCTACGTCACGATACGGTTCGAATGGCAGTTCGGCGTCGGCGCGGTCA
>CAYZFH010000335.1:0-3253 GCA_964477375.1 uncultured Rhizobiaceae bacterium
CCAGATGCTCGCGCAACACGCGCGCGGGCATCTCACGTGCCTCGCCCGGCTCCAACTCGCCCAACTGGAACGGGCCGTAGGAGACGCGGATCAGGCGGTTCACCTTCAGGCCGAAATGCTCGCACACGCGGCGCACTTCGCGGTTCTTGCCCTCGGTCAGCGCCATGGCCAGCCAGCAATTGCCGCCTTGCTGCCGCTCGATCGACGCCTGGATGGGGCCGTAATGCACCCCTTCCACCGTCACGCCCTCGGCCAGCGAGGCAAGCTGCTGCGGCGTCGGCGTGCCGTGGGCGCGCACGCGATAGCGCCGCACCCAGCCGGTGCTGGGCAGTTCCAAGTGTCGCTTCAAGGCGCCGTGGTTGGTGAGGAGCAGCAGCCCCTCCGAGGTGATGTCGAGGCGGCCGACGGAAATTACGCGCGGCAAGCCGGGCGGCAGGGAATCGAACACCGTCGGACGGCCGCGCGGATCGCGCGCCGTGGTCACGAGACCACCGGGTTTGTAGTAGCGCCACAAACGCGGCTCTTCGCTGCGCGGCAGCGGCATGCCGTCAACCAGAACCTTGGTCTCGGGCGTGACCAGGAAGGCCGGCGTGTCCAGCACCTTGCCGTCGACCGTGACGCGGCCGTCGGCGATCCAGCGCTCTGCGTCGCGGCGTGAACACAGGCCGGCGCGTGCCATGACCTTGGCGATGCGCTCGCCGCGGTCGGCGTCGTGCGTGGGGGCCTTCTTCATGAACGATTCGCCTAGCGCTTGTTTCGGCAGGCGGCCAGTAAGCCGGCGAAGATGCGGCTATCGCCCGTGCTGATCTCGAATTCCGGGTGCCACTGCACACCCAGGCAGAATTTGTAGGCCGGCGCCTCGATGCCTTCGATCACGCCGTCTTCGGCGGTGGCGTTGACGATCACGCCCTTGGGCTCGTCGCTGGCGGCCTGATGGTGGGCGCTGTTGACCTGCATCGTGTCCACCTTGGTCAGGCGGTGCAGGAGCGTGTCGGGCACGATGCGCACGCTGTGACCCGGCTCGTTGCGCGGATTGGGCTGCTCGTGGGCCAGGGCGTTGGCTACCGCGTCCGGGATGTGCTGGTGCAGCTTGCCGCCCAGGATGACATGCAAGAGCTGCTGGCCGCCGCAGATGCCGAGAACCGGCATGTCTCGCTTGAGCGCGCCCTTGGTGATGGCCAGTTCAAATGCCGTCCGCCGCTCCTTGGTCTTCACCGTGGCGTGGCGCGAATCCGCGCCGAACATGGCCGGATCGACGTCGAAGGCGCCGCCCGTGACGATCACCCCGTCCAGCCGGTCCAGATAGGCCTCGGCCTGGTCGGGTTCGTGGGGCAGGGGAACGGGCAGGCCGCCCGCGTTCACGACCGCTTCGCAATAATTCTGGCGCAGCGCGTACCACGGAAACTTGGAGTAGCCGCCGGGTTGTTCCGAATCGAGCGTTACGCCGATCAAGGCTTGGGTCATGGCTGCAATCTAGGCGCACCGAGTCCCGGCGGCAACGGCGCGCTTGACCGCGCGGCGGCGCAGACGGCACGGTCGGGCGATGGCGAAGACGGATTACATGGCGTTGGCCTTCGAGGAGGCCGAGGCCGCGGGCGCGCGGGGCGAGGTGCCGATCGGCGCCGTCGTGGTCGAGGCCGCTTCCGGCCGCGTCCTGGCGCGTGCAGGTAACGAGGTCGAAGCCGCCAGCGATCCCACGGCCCATGCCGAGCTTCTCGCGCTCCGCCGCGCCGGCACCGCGTTGGGCGCGCCGCGCCTGGTCGATTGCGACCTCTACGTTACGCTGGAGCCGTGCCCCATGTGCGCGGCCGCTCTCTCCTTCGCACGCATCCGCCGTCTCTATTACGGTGCGACCGACCCCAAAGGCGGCGGGGTGGAACATGGCGCTCGGGTATTCGAGCAGCCGACCTGTCACCACAAGCCCGAAGTCTATGGCGGTATCCAGGAAAGCCGCGCGAGCGAATTGCTGAAAAATTTCTTTCGGGCGCGGCGCTGAGCGTCAGCCCAGCGGCGGAGCGGCCAGCGCCTGCCGAAGTTGTTCGACGGTCGCGTTCGCGCCGGTAATCGCCAACACCACCTTTTTTCCGCGCAAGCCGTCCCGATGGGTCCAAGCGGCGGCCAGGCAGGCCACGCCCGACGGCTCGGCCAGCATATGGGCGGATTCCAGCAGCGCCCGATGCGCCGACAGGATCGTTGCGTCATCCACCAGCCACGCATCGGCCAGGCAGTCCCACAGGACACCCAAGCTGAACGCGACCGTTTCGCGCTGGGCCAGCGCGTCGGCCACTGTTTCGCCCGGCGGGATCACCAGCGCGCGCCGCTGATGGAAGCTGTCCACGATCACGGGTGAAACCTCTGGCGCAACGCCGATCACCTTGGCCTGGGGCCGCAGCGCTCTCATGGCCGCGGCCGTGCCGGCGGCGAGGTTGCCCCCGCCGATATTCACCAGCACCGCATCCACATCGGGCAGGACACGGGCGATCTCGTACGCCATCGTCCCCGCGCCTTCCATCAGGTCGAGGCTGACGCCGTCATTGACGAAGTAGTGGCCTTTCTCGTCCGCGAAGGCGATGGCGGCTTCGCGCGCATAATCGATGTCCTGGCCGACCGCGTGCACGCGTGCGCCCATCATCTCGATCAGCGTCCGCTTGCGCGTGCCGACCTGGAACGAAACGAAGATATGGCAGGGCAGGCCCAGGTTGCGCGCGATCCAGGCCACGGCCAGCCCGTGATTGCCGCTGGAGGATGCAACAACCGCTTTTGGCGCAGCACCCATGCGTGCGCGGGCCTGCAGCAGATCGTTCGCGGCACCGCGCAGCTTGAAGGAGAAGGTGGCGGTCGCACCTTCATTCTTGAGCCAAAGGTCGCAGCCCAGGAGGCGCGACAGGATCTCGCTGCGCACCAAGGGCGTTTCGGGCACGAAGGGACGGATGCGCGCAATGGCGGCTTCGACGCCGCGAAGCGTGGGGCGCGCGCCCTCCGTCATGGGCTATTTGGCGCCGTCGAGCGGGATCAAGGGCTCGGAGGCCAGCGCCTTCTGCAACAACTCGGTGGTCAGGTTGGCGCCGGACAGGATCAGCGCCACGGTCTTGCCTTTCAGCGCCGCGCGCTGGGACCACGCGCCGCACAGGGCCGCCGAGCCCGCGGGCTCGACCAGCACATGGGCGCATTCGGCCATGGCGCGCACGCCGCGCAGAAGGTCGGCATCGGGCGCCAGCAGCATGTCGTCCGCCGTCTTCATCATGACCGCGAA
>CAYZFH010000336.1:0-3248 GCA_964477375.1 uncultured Rhizobiaceae bacterium
CGTGACGCCGCCCAAGCCGGAATTCCTCGGGCTCAAATCCTTCACCAAATACCCGCTGGCGGAACTGGTGGAGCGCATCGACTGGACGCCGTTCTTCCGGACCTGGGAATTGGCTGGCACCTATCCGCGCATCTTGGAAGACAATGTCGTCGGCGAGACGGCGCGCAGCCTGTTCAAGGACGCTAAGGAGATGCTGGCCCGCATCGTCGACCGGCAGCTTCTGGAAGCGCGGGCGGTGATCGGCTTGTTCCCCGCCAACCGGGTGGGCGACGACGATATCGCGATCTATGCCGACGACGAGCGCAAGACGGTGCGCGCCACGATCCACACGCTGCGCCAGCAGATGGCACGCGAGGCGGGCCGGCCCAATCTGGCGCTGGCCGACTTCGTGGCGCCGGCGGATTCAGGCCTGAAGGACTATATCGGCGCCTTCGCGGTCACGGCGGGCATCGGCACGACCAAGCTGGCCCAGGATTTCGAGCGCCAGCACGACGATTATTCCAGCATCATGGCCAAGGCGCTGGCCGACCGCCTGGCCGAGGCGTTCGCCGAGCGGATGCACGAGCGGGTGCGCAAGGAGTTTTGGGGCTATGCCGTGGGCGAGGCCTTGGACAACGACGCCCTGATCCGCGAGCAGTACCAGGGCATCCGCCCGGCGCCCGGCTATCCGGCCTGCCCGGACCATACCGAGAAGGCCACGCTGTTCGCCCTCCTGCAGGCCGAGCAGCGCGCCAAGATCACGCTGACCGAAGGCTTCGCCATGCTGCCGGCGGCCTCCGTCTCGGGCTTCTATTTTTGGAACCCGGAGGCCGAATATTTCGGCGTGGGGCGCATCGACAAGGACCAGGTCGAGGATTATGCCCGCCGCAAGGGCATGGACCTGAAGACCGCCGAGCGCTGGCTGGCCTCCAACCTGTCCTACGATCCCAAGCCGTAGGGCTTCGTCCCTGTTGAACCGGCGGCGGCGGCGCGATTAAGTGTCGCCCCATGCAGCGTTTCTCCATCATCAGCCTCGCGCGCAATGCGCTGACCGGTCACAAGGACTGGCCGCGCTATTGGCGCAGCCCGAAGCCCAAGGCGGCCTATGACGCCGTCATCGTGGGCGGGGGCGGGCACGGCCTGGCGACGGCCTATTACCTGGCCAAGGAGCACGGCCTTACGAACATCGCCGTGCTGGAGAAGGGCTGGCTCGGCGGCGGCAACACCGGCCGCAACACCACGATCGTGCGCTCGAACTATCTGTGGGACGAAAGCGCGCATCTCTACGAGCACAGTCTGAAGCTGTTCGAGGGTTTGTCCCAGGAGCTCAACTACAACGTCATGCTGAGCCAGCGCGGGGTGTTGAACCTGGCGCACAACCTCGGCGACGTGCGCGAGGGTATCCGCCGCGTCAACGCGAACCGGCTGAACGGCGTCGATGCCGAATGGCTCAGCCCCGCGCAGGTGCAGGAATTCTGCCCGATCGTCAGCATCTCGCCGTCCATGCGCTATCCGGTCATGGGCGCGACCTTGCAGCGCCGCGCGGGCGTGGCGCGCCACGACGCGGTCGCCTGGGGCTTCGCGCGCGGGGCCGATGCGCTCGGCGTCGACATCATCCAGAACTGCGAAGTGACGGGCTTCGACATCCGCGAAGGCCGGGTCCACGGCTTGCGCACGACCCAGGGCGACATCGCGACAAACAAGGTCGGCATCGTCGCGGCGGGGCACAACTCGGTGCTGTGCCAGATGGCCGGCGTGCGCCTGCCGATCCAGAGCCATCCGCTACAGGCGCTTGTCTCCGAGCCGATCAAGCCGATCCACCCCTGCGTCGTTATGTCCAACGCCGTCCACGTCTATGTCAGCCAGTCGGACAAGGGCGAGCTGGTGATGGGTGCGGGCATCGACAGCTTCAACTCTTATGCCCAGCGCGGCTCCTTCCCCGTCATCGAACACCAGATGGCGGCGGTGCTCGAGCTGTTCCCGATCTTCAGCCGCCTGCGCATGCTGCGCACCTGGGGCGGCATCGTCGATGTCTGTCCCGACGCTTCGCCCATCATCGGGCGCTTGCCGGTCGAGGGGCTTTACCTCAACGGCGGCTGGGGCACCGGCGGCTTCAAGGCCACGCCCGGCTCGGGCCATGTCTTTGCCCATACGATCGCGCAAGAGGCGCCGCATCCGCTCGCCGCGCCCTTTGCCTTCGATCGCTTCACCTCCGGCGCGCTGATCGACGAGCACGGCGCCGCCGCGGTCGCGCATTGAGGACGCCATGCTGCTGATCTCCTGTCCCTGGTGCGGCGAGCGCGACGAGACCGAGTTCCGCTATGGCGGCCAGGCGCATGTCGCGCGCCCGCTCGATCCCCACGCGACCGGTGACGCGGAATGGGCGGAATACCTGTTCATGCGCGACAACCCGAAGGGCTGGTTCCGCGAGCGCTGGAATCACGCGGCGGGCTGCCGGCGCTGGTTCAACATGGTGCGCCACACGGTCACGCACGAGATCGCCGCGGTCTACAAGCCGGACGATCCCAAGCCGGAGCTGCCCGAATGACCGGCTTCCGTTTGGCGCAAGGCGGGCGCATCGACCGCGCGCGCGCCGTGTCGTTCACCTTCGCCGGGCGCGGCTATCAAGGCTTCGCGGGCGACACGCTGGCCTCGGCCTTGATCGCGAACGATGCGCTCCTCGTTGGGCGCAGCTTCAAATACCACCGCCCGCGCGGCATTTATGCCGCGGGTGCGGAGGAGCCGAACGCGCTGATGCAACTGGGCGTCGGCGAGCGCACGGAGCCCAACGCGCGCGCGACCCAGGTGGAACTCTATGACGGCCTGACGGCCGGGCCGGTGAATACCTGGCCAAGCCTGGAATGGGATCTCGGCGCGCTGACCGGTCTGGTCTCGGGCCTGTTCGTCGCGGGCTTCTACTACAAGACCTTCATGTGGCCGCCCGCGTTCTGGAACAAGGTCTATGAGCCCGCGATCCGCCGCATGGCGGGATTGGGCAAGGCGCCGACCGAGGCCGACCCCGATCTCTACGACAAGGTCCATGTCCATGCCGACGTGCTGGTCGCGGGCGGCGGGCCCGCGGGCCTGGCCGCCGCGCTGGCCGCGGCGCGGGCGGGCGCCGATGTGCTGATCGCGGACGAGCAGGCAGAGCTTGGCGGCTCGCTCCTCGCCGCGCGCGGGACGCTGGACGGCTGGCTGCAGGCGACGCTCGACGAACTGCGTGGCATGCCGAACGTGCGTCTTCTGCCGCGCACCACCGTGTTCGGCTA
>CAYZFH010000337.1:0-3234 GCA_964477375.1 uncultured Rhizobiaceae bacterium
GGCAAGTACATGACAGACGCCGGCATCAAGCGCGTCTATATCCTGTCGCCCAACTATCCGGCCGGGCGCGACATGGTGGCGGGCTTCAAACGCTACTTCAAAGGCGAGATCGTCGGCGAGACCCTGACGCCCTGGCCGCAGCATGCCGACTGGTCGGCGGAGTTCGCCAAGATCCGCGCGACAGAGCCCAAGCCGGACGCCGTCTTCGTGTTCTATCCGGGCGGCGCGGGCGTCAACTTCGTGAAGCAGTACGCCCAGTCGGGCCTCAAGGAGCAGATCCCGCTCTACAACGTCTTCACCACCGACAGCACGACGCTGAAGGCGCAGGGCGACGCGGCGCTCGGCCTGCTCTCGACCATGAGCTGGGGCCCCGACCTGCAGAACGACGCCAACAAGCGCTTCGTCGCGGACTTCAAGAAGAAGTACGGCTACATCCCGTCCTTCTACGCCGCGCAGGCCTACGACTCGATCATGCTGATCGCGAGCGCGGTCAAGGCCGTGAACGGCAAGATCGAGGACAAGGACGCCGTCCGCAAGGCGCTGAAGGCCAGCGATTTCGCCTCCGTGCGCGGACAGGTGAAGTTCAACAACAACCACTATCCGATCGAGAACTTCTACATCCAGGAAGTGGTGAAGGACGCCGACGGCAACTACGACACCCGCATCAAGGGTACGGTGCTCCTGGCCCATGCCGACGCGTATGGCGCCAAGGAATGCAAAATGAAGTAGCCGCCAGGCTAGGAGAGACGGGGGCGGGTTACACCCCGCCCCCGTTTTCATTTGTGGAACGGCCGCGCCCGCGCGCGCGGCGGCGATCGTAGGACATGACCGCGCTTCTTCTCATCGAGCAGACACTGAACGGGCTGCAGCTCGGCGTGATGCTGTTCCTGATGGCGGCCGGGCTGACGCTCGTCTTCGGCATCATGAACATGATCAACCTGGCGCACGGCTCGCTCTACATGGTGGGCGCCTATTGCGCCGCCTTGTTCCTGGAGTGGACGGGCAGCTTCATCCTGGCCGTGCTGCTGGCTCTGCCCGCGACGCTCCTGGTCGGCCTTGTGGTCGAGATCGTCGTGCTGCGCACACTCTACGAGCGCGACCACCTGGACCAGGTGCTGGCGACCTTTGGCCTGATCCTCTTCTTCAACGAAGCCGTTCACCTGGTTGGCGGAGCGGAAGCGCTCTATCTCGACCTACCCCCGTTCCTCAAGGGACAGGTCGAGATCATCCCGGGCTCGCCCTATCCCATCTACCGCCTGGTGGTGATCGCCGTCGGGCTCGCCGTCGCACTCGGCCTCTACCTCCTCGTCACGCGCACGCGCACCGGCATGCTGATCCGCGCGGGCGCGTCCAACCGCACCATGCTGTCGGCGCTCGGCATCAATGTGCGGCTCCTGTTCACCGCCGTCTTCGGCCTGGGCGCCATGCTGGCGGGCCTGGGCGGCGTCATGGCCGGGCCGATCGTCTCAGTCCAGTCGGGCATGGGCGAGAATGTCCTGATCCTGGCCTTCGTCGTCATCGTCATCGGCGGCATCGGCTCCATCCGCGGCGCCTTCATCGCGGCGCTCCTGATCGGCCTGATCGACACGATGGGCCGCGCCTTCATGGCGGACATCATGGGCCTCGTGATGTCACACACCGCGGCACAGACGGCGGGCCCGACCGTGGCCTCGATGCTGATCTACCTGCTGATGGCCGGCGTGCTGTTCTTCCGGCCCCAGGGCCTATTCCCCGCGCGGGGACGTTGATGGAGCGCATCGCCACGTTCGCCGTGCTGATCGCGCTGGCCGCCGTGCCCGTATTGGCCGCCGCGTTCGACGCGCCCTTCTATCTCGACCTGTTCGGCCGCGTGATGATCTACGCCATCGCCGCCGTCAGCCTGAACCTGATCATGGGCTATGGCGGCATGGTCAGCTTCGGTCATGCAGCGTTCCTCGGCCTCGGCGGCTATGCCGTCGGCATCCTGGCGAAAGAAGGAATCGAGAGCGGCTTCGTGCAGTGGCCGCTGGCCATCGGCTCGTGCGCCCTGTTCGCGTTCCTCACCGGCCTGGTCGTGCTGCGCACCAGCGGCGCGTATTTCATCATGATCACGCTGGCCTTCGCCCAAATGCTGTTCTTCCTGTTCACCAGCCTGGCCGAATACGGCGGCGACGACGGGCTGACGATCTGGACGCGCAGCCAGTTCTCCGGGCTGATCGATCTCAACGACGGCGCAAGTTTCTACTACCTGGTCTTCATCCTGCTTCTGCTCTGCCTCGGCATCTCCGCGCGCCTGGTCGAATCGCGCTTCGGCATGGTCCTGCGCGGCACGAAGGCCAATGAGCGGCGCATGCGTGCCATCGGCTTCCCCACCTTCCGCTACAAGCTGGCGGCCTACACGATCTCGGGCGCCATGTGCGGCCTGGCGGGCGCGCTTCTCGCCAACCAGGCCGAGTTCGTCGGGCCGAGCGTGCTGCACTGGTCACGCTCGGGCGAGATCCTGGTCATGGTCGTGTTGGGCGGCATGGGCGGCGTGGCCGGTCCCGTGCTGGGCGCGGCGGCCTATCTCCTGCTCAGCTATTTCCTGGCCGACCTGACCAAGCATTGGGCCATCATCATGGGCCCGCTCCTGATCCTGGTCGTGCTCTTCGCGCGCGGCGGCCTGCTCGGCCTGCTGGGCGGACGGCGCGCCAAGGCGGGCGCGCCATGAGCGAAATTCTGCTGCGCGCCGAGGGCATCACCAAACGCTACGGCGGTATCCTGGCCTGCGACGGCGTGAACATCGAACTGCGCGCGGGCGAGACCCACGCAGTGATCGGCCCGAACGGCGCGGGCAAGACGACCCTTCTGTCCCAACTCGCGGGCGAGATCGCGCCCGATGCCGGCCATATCCATCTCGGCAAACGTGACGTCACGCACTTGCATGCGCCCGAACGCGCCGCGCTGGGCCTTGGCCGCTCGTTCCAGATCACGAGCGTTTTCCGCGAATTCACCGCATTGCAGAACGTGGCCCTGGCCGTGCAGGCCCATGACGGGCACAGCTTTCGCTTCTGGCGCAGGGCGCGCACCGATGCGCGCCTGATCGAACCCGCGCGCGCGATTCTGGAGCGGCTGGGCCTCGACGGCCGGGCCGCCGTTCCCGCCGCACTCCTGTCCCACGGCGAGCAGCGCCAGTTGGAACTGGCCATGGCGCTGGCCACCAAGCCGCGCGTGCTGCTGCTCGACGAACCGATGGCCGGGATGGGCGCTGCGGAT
>CAYZFH010000338.1:0-3208 GCA_964477375.1 uncultured Rhizobiaceae bacterium
CCTGCGCTCCTGGTGCAGGTGCTGCTCGACGGCATCCTGGTCGGCTCGATCTTCGCGTTGGCGGCCTATGGCATGGCGCTGGTCTGGGGCGTGATGAACATCATCAACGTCACCCAGGGCGAGTTCGTCGTGCTGGGCGGCTATATCGGCATGACCGCGGCCTCTTGGGGCGTGAACCCGTTCCTCTGCATCCCCGTCGCCGCGGCTTTCATGTTGATGGTCGGCTGGGCGTTCTACCGCAGCGTGATCTACCGCATCGTCGATAAGGACCTGTTCATCTCCGTCCTGGCCACCTACGGCCTCGGCATCCTGATCAGCCAGGTCATCAACCTGGTCTGGGGCGCCGATGTGCGCTCGGTCAATTCAGGCCTCGGCACCTGGTTCCTCTTGGACGGCATGGTCACCGTGGCGCAAACGCGCGTTGCGGCCTTCGTGCTGGCGCTCGTCATCGGCGGCGCGTTGCTGCTGTTCCTGCGCCTGACGCGGCTGGGCCGCGCCATCCGCGCCACAGCCCAGAACGCGCGCGCCGCGCGGGCGCTCGGCATCGACACGGATAAGGTCTATGCCGCGACCTACGCCATCAACGCAGCTATCTGCGGCGCGGCCGGCGCCTTGATTGTCATGATCTTCGTGCTGCAGCCCTTCGTCGGCCTCATCTACACCGTGCGCTCGTTCATGATCGTGATCCTGGCGGGGCTCGGAAATCTGGGCGCCGTCATCGGCGCGGCGCTGGGCGTGGGCGCGGCCGAGAATTTCGTCGGCTTTATCTTCGGCACGCAGTTCCAGGCCGCCTTCGTCTTCTCGTTCCTGGTCATCGTGCTGGTCGTGCGCAATCTGCGGCTGCAGCGCCGCCGCCTGTATCTCAAATGAGCGCGAGTAATCGCGGCCGGCTTCTGGCGATCCTGCTGCTGGCGCTGACGGTCGCGGCGCCGCTGCTCGTGCCACAGCTTACCGTCCAGTTCGCCACCTTGTGGGTGATGATCATCCTGGCGCTGACCTGGGACATCCTGGGCGGCCAGATGGGTTACAACTCCTTCGGCAACGTGGTGTTCTTCGGTGTCGGCATGTACGCCAGCGCCATTGTCCAGGTCGGCCTGTTCCACGACGTGGGCGCCTATACGGCGGCCTCAGGCACCGGCGTCTATCCTTTCACCCCCCAGCAATACTACGAGGGCCTGGCACTCGGCTTTCTGGTCGCACCCATCGCGGCCGTGGCCGTCGCGGCGTTGCTCGGCTTCGGGATGCTGGGCCTGCGCGGGCATTACTTCGCGATCGGCACGCTGGGCCTCGGCATCGCCGGCGGCGAGTTCGCAGCGTCGTGGGAATATGTCGGCGGCGCGTCGGGCTTCCTGTTACCCGTCTTTCCGGGCGCTTACGAGACGCGCGCCTTATTCTTCTATGGGCTTTGCGCCACGCTCGGCATCGTAACGTTCCTGGTTTTGCGCTGGCTCTATGCCGGGCGCTTCGGCTTGGCGCTGAACGCCATCCGCGACGACGAGGACAAGGCCGAGGCGCTGGGTCATCACACGGTGCGCAGCAAGGTCTTGGCCTGGTGCGTGTCGGCGTTCTTCGTCGGCCTGGCCGGCGCCATCTTCGGCAACATGAACGGCCTGATCGAGCCGCGCGAAGTGGCCTTCTCCGGCGCCACCTTCGGCGTCTGGATGGTTCTGATGGCGCTTTTGGGCGGGAAGGGGACGCTGTGGGGCCCCGTGATCGGCGCCATCGTCTTCCATGTCTTCAAGGAGCTGTTCTGGACCTACCTCCTGGGCTGGCAGCGCGTGGCGCTGGGCCTTCTGATTGTCAGCATCGTGCTGTTCTTCCCGTTGGGGCTCATCGGCTATGCGCGCGAGCGTTGGCCGTCCCTGTTCGGGCGGCAGGCCGCCGAGGGCGCCAAGCGATGACGGTGCTGCTCGAGGTGCGTGACGCCAGCAAACGCTTCGGCGGCATCGTCGCCAACGAAGGCGTCAGCCTGTCGGTGCAGACGGGCGAGATCGTCGGCCTGATCGGGCCTAACGGCTCGGGCAAGACGACGCTGTTCAACTCCATCGTCGGCCAGCACGCGCTCGATACCGGCTCGATCCGCTTCGACGGGCAAGAGATCACGGCCATGCGCGTACCCCAGATCGCGCGGTTGGGGCTTCTGCGCACCTTCCAGCAGACGCGCGTGTTCCGGAAGATGACCGGTGTCGAGAACATGCTGGCCAGCGCGCCGCCGGAAGGCGCCGGCCTCGCGGCTATGTTCGGCCGAACGCAGCCCAAGGAGGCCGCGCGCGCCGACGACCTGCTCCAGTTCGTGGGGCTTTATGAAAAGCGCCATCTGCGCGCGGGCGAGCTGTCCTTCGGCCAGCAGAAGCTCCTGGAATTCGCCATGGCGCTGATGCGTTCGCCGCGCATGCTGCTGCTGGACGAACCGACGGCGGGCATCAACCCGACGCTGATCAACAATCTGGTCGACCGGCTCCAGCGCGCGAACGAGGAGCTCGGCATCACGCTTTTGGTCATCGAGCACAACATGCCGGTGATCATGCGGCTCGCCCGGCGTCTCTACTGCCTGGCGCACGGCAAAATCCTGGCCGAGGGCGCGCCCGAACAGGTCCAGCGCGATCCGCGCGTCTTGGAAGCCTATCTGGGGGCGGCATGAGCGACGCGGCAGCCGCGCTCGGCCTGAGCCGCGATGCGGCGCCCGACCGCGCGCGCCTGGCCTCCGTTTCGGCCGCTGAGCCATTCGTCAGCATTGAAGGCCTGGTCGGCGGATACGGCCGCGCGGAAATCCTGCACGGCGTCGATCTCGTCCTCGGCCGTGGGCAGTCCTTGTGCCTGATCGGCCCCAATGGCGCGGGCAAGTCCACAGTCCTCCATTGCCTGTTCGGTTTCGCCCAAGTGTTTGAGGGGCGCATTTCCGTCGGCGGCAAGGACATCACGCGCCTGTCCTCGAGCCGGAAGCTCAAGGAGGCCGGTATTGCCTATGTCCTCCAGGACAATTCCGTTTTCCCCGACCTGACTGTCGAGGAGAATTTGCTGATGGGCGGTTTTCTTCTGCCCGGAACCAAGGACGCCAAGGTCGCGGCGGAGCGCGTCTTCGACCGCTATGACCGGCTCGCGAAGCGGCGCGGCGAGCGCGCGAAGGTCCTGTCGGGCGGTGAGCGGCGCTTGCTGGAAATCTCGCGCGCCCTGATCATGGACCCGGCGGTGCTTTTGATCGACGAAC
>CAYZFH010000339.1:0-3206 GCA_964477375.1 uncultured Rhizobiaceae bacterium
CGCGCGCGTGAGCTGGTTGATGCCGCCTTTGGACGCGACATAGGGCGCGATGGTCGGGATCGCCATGACCGCGTTGCACGACGACATGGTGATGATCGAGCCGCCCTTGCCCTGCTTCGCCATCTGACGCGCGGCCGCCTGCACGGTCAGGAAGGTGCCGGTCAGGTTGACCGCCATGACCTTGTTCCAATCCTCGAGCGTGATGTCGAGGAAGTCCTTCACCGCGTTGATGCCCGCGTTCGCCACGCAGACATCCACGCCGCCGAAATTCTTGACCGCCGCGTCGACCAGCCCCTGCACGTCGGCCGGGTTGGTGACGTCGCACTTCACGAATACCGCGCGCTTGCCGGTCGGGCACAGCGACTTGGCGGCGTCGGGACCGATGTCGGTCATCACGTCGCCCAGCACCACTTTCGCGCCCTCGTCGAAGAACACCTTCGCGCAGGCGAAGCCGATGCCGCGCGCGGCACCCGTGATGATGGCGACCTTGTCCTTCAGACGCATGGAAATCTCCTCGGAGGCTTTGAAATCGGGAACGTGCTTAGCAAGCGGCCCGCACGGGCGTCAACGTTAGTCCTTATCGGGCATCATGTAGTTCAGCGCCAGGCGGCCGCCGTCCACGTAAATCTGCTGGCCGGTCAGATAGCTGGCGTCGTCCGAGGCCAGGAACGCGGCCACCGCGGCCACCTCCTCGGGCTCGGCCATGCGGCGCAGCGCCGTGCGCGATTCGCGGATCTTGCGCTTGGCGGGGTCGGCCATCACCGCGGCCTCCATGGCCGTCTTGGTCGGGCCGGGGCCGATGGCGCAGACGCGGATGCCGTGATCGGCGAGCGAGATCGCCATCACCTTGGTGAGCAAAAGCACCGCGCCCTTGCTGACCGGATAGGGCACCGAGCCGTGCTGGACCAAGACCGAGTTCACCGAGCCGATATTGATGATCACGCCGCCGTTGCCGCACGCGATCATGCGCTTGGCCGCGGCCTGGCCGGTCAGGAACACGCCCTTCACGTTGACGTTCATCACGCGGTCCCAATCGGCCTCGGTCACGTCGAGGAACGACGCGTGGCTCGAGATGCCCGCGTTGGCGATACAGCTGTCCAGCCGGCCAAACTTTTTCACGGCCGCGTCCATCAGCGCCTCGACCTCGGCCTTCTTGGTCACATCGCAGCGGACGTAATGGGCGTTATCGGCACCCAGCGCCTTGACCGCCTCAGCGCCTTCCTTGTCGAGCAGGTCGCCGATCACGACCTTGGCGCCCTCCTTCACGAAGCGCGTGGCATAGGCCAAACCGATTCCCCGCGCGCCGCCCGTGATGACCGCGACTTTCCCTTTGAGCTTCATGGCGCTTACCCCTTGTCCGGCATCATGTAATTGAGCGCCAGGCGGCCGCCTTCGGCGTAGATCGTCTGGCCGGTGATGTAGCTGGCGTCGTCGGAGGCCAGGAAGGCCGCCACGCCGGCGATCTCCTCGGGCTCGCCGGGACGGCGCAGCGCCGTGCGCAGGCCGACATTCTTCATGAAGGTCGGGTGGTTCTTGATCACCTCGTCCAGCATCTCGGTGCGCGTCGGGCCGGGGCCGATGGCGACGACACGGATATTGTTGTCGGCCAACGAGATGGCCATGACCTTGGTGAGAAGATTCACGGCACCCTTGCTGACCGGATAGGTCACCTGGCCGTGCTGCACGACGATCGCGTTGGTGGACGCGATGTTGATGATCACGCCCTTGCGCTTGCCCGCGATCATCGCGCGCGCCGCCGACTGGCCGGTCAGGAACACGCCCTTCACGTTGACCGCCATGACGCGGTCGAAATCCTCTTCCTTCAAATCCAGGAAGTTACCGTCGTTCACGATGCCCGCGTTGGCGATGCAGACGTCGAGGTGGCCGAACTTCTTCACGGCCGCATCCATCAAGCCGTCGACTTCGGCCTTCTTCGTCACGTCGGCACGGACATAGATGGCCTTGCCGCCCAGCTTCTCCAGCGTGGCCACGGCCGCCGCGCCCGCCTTGTCGTCCACGTCGCCGATCACGACCGGCGCGCCTTCCTGGACGAAGCGCTTGCCATACGCGAGGCCGATGCCCTTCGCGCCGCCGGTGATGACGGTGACTCGATCCTTGAGTTTCATGAAGCTTTATCTCCTGACGTAAAGTCGCGCGGGTTGGGCCGGCGATCCGCCGCAGCCGGCGGAACAGGCGCAACAAAAGCATAGAAGGAGGGGAAATGGAAACCGCGGCGGAGGCGGGATCGAACGCGTTTCATGCGCCGGAAGAGCCCCGCGTATCGCGCGTTCGTGCGGCATTATAGAAGGTGCGGCGCCGGGCTTAAAAAGCGACGAGCGAGCGGGCGTCCCTAAATTCCGCGGTTAAGCGCGCCGTCGACTAGAATATTCTGACCCGAGATGTAACCCGCATCTTCCGAAAGGAGGAAGGCGACGGTCTTGGCAACCTCCGCCACCGTTCCCGTCCTATTCAAGGGAATCGCCCGGCGGATTTGCTCTGAGGCCGTCCGCTCATTCTCGAGGACGCCCGGCAACACATTGTTCATCCGGATGCCATGTCGGCCATAACGGTCGGCGTAAATCTTCGTGATGCCGTGAAGAGCAAGCCGCAATACGCTGGCTGTATAGAGTTGGCGCGGCTGGGTAGCCTCCATGCCGGAAATATTGACGATCGCGCCACCACCCTGCCCGATCATAAGCGGAGTAACCAACCGACACATGCGCACGACATTCAAGACCATAAGGTCGAGGATGTCGTGCCATGCAGCGTCAGGCAGTTTAATGATTTCGTCGGATTCGAAATCGGGATCATACGTAAGCTTCACTGCGTCGAGCGGCGGGCGCGCCTGAACGCCATGCTTCTGCAAAATGCCCCCTTGGCGGCCGGTGTTATTGGCTACCACGTCTATGCGACCGTAGTGCCGGAACGTCTCGTCCACCAGTTTCTTCATGTCGCCGACATCCGTCACCGACCCCTGGAAGCCGATGCCGCCCAGTTCTTTAGCCAGTCTGATGCTGGCATCGGAAGTGGACATGAGGGCGAGCTTGTAACCACGTGCATTCAGCTCGCGAGCAATGGCTTCACCGATGCCTTTGCCGGCGGCGGTGACGATGGCAATTTTCTCGGCCATTTTTTTCCTATCGCGAAGATTTCCGCTACTAGAGGTCGGCAGTTTACTGCGGTCGCTTAGCCGCTTTCGACACCAC
>CAYZFH010000340.1:0-3182 GCA_964477375.1 uncultured Rhizobiaceae bacterium
CGAGAGGGAAAAGACCATGGCCAAGCGTTTCGTCGCCGCGATGATCAAGCACGAGACCAACACGTTCTCGCCCATTCCGACGCCGCTGGAGTCGTTTGCGATCGGCTTCCCGGGCGGGAAGCCCCCGGCGGGGCGCGCCGCGATCGATGCCTATGGCGGCGCCAATATCGGCTTGGCCGCCTATATCGACCTGGCGCGCGAGGAAGGCGCAGAGTTGGAGGTGCCGACGGCGGCGAACGCGGCGCCCAGCGGCCCGGTCTCCGCCGACGCCTTCGAACAGATGGCCGAGCCCGTGGTCGCCGCGGTCCGGAAGGGTTGCGACGCCCTCTTCCTCGACCTGCACGGCGCGATGGTGACCGAGAAGCACGATGACGGTGAAGGCGAGCTTTTGCGCCGCGTGCGCGCGATCGCACCCGACCTGCCCATCGCCGTGTCGCTCGACTTCCACACCAACATGAGCAAGACGATGGTGGAAAGCGCCACCGTCATGACCGGCTATTGCACCTATCCCCATATCGACATGTACGAAACGGCTGCCCGCGCCGGACGCACGCTTTCGCGCGCGCTCAAGGGCGAAATCAAACCGGTCATCGTCTGGGGCAAGCGCCCCATGCTGACCCACACTCTGAAGCAGGGGCATGCGGTGCAGCCGCTCAAGGACATCATGGACCGCGCCGTCGCCGCGGAGCGGAGCGGCGAGGTCGTGAACGCCTCCGTCTTCGGCGGCTTTCCCATGGCGAACATTCCCCATGTCGGCCTGACCGCGATCCTGGTCGCAGACCGTGAAACCAAAGCGGCGGAAGCCTTGCGCGAATCTCTCCTGGATATGGCGTGGGAACGGCGCGCGGATTTCGTCTACGAGGTCGAACCGCTGGCCGCATCCATTGCGCACGCCAAGACGCTGGACGGCGGTCCGATCGTTCTGGTCGACCACGGCGACAATGTCTTCTCCGGCGGGACCCAAGACGTCATGGCAACCGTCGCGGAATCGTTCCGTCAAGGTCTGACCGACATGGCCGTGGGCCCGATCTGGGACCCGCAAGCGGTGAAGGAACTCGTGAAAGCGGGCGTCGGCGCCAAGGTGACGATCAAGCTAGGCGGCAAGACCAGCATGCCGGCCCTTGGCCTGCAGGGACAGCCGCTGGAAGTCACGGGCGTCGTGCGCCGTATCACGGATGGCCGATACAAAGTGACCTGCCCGATGAAGACGGGCCTCACGATGGATCATGGGCCAAGCGCCGTGCTCGATACCGGCGGGGCCGAAATCCTGGTGTGTTCAGAACGGATGGAGGCATTTGATCTCGGCGTCTTCCGGCATGCCGGCATCGAGCCCACGGCCAAGCGTTACCTGCTCATCAAATCGCGCCAGCATTTCCGGGCCGGTTTTGAACCGATCGCGAAGCACATCGTGCTTCTATCCGGTCCGGGGGTCACCAGTTCCGACTATGGGCTCTTCCGTTTTGACAATGTTCCCCGCCCTCTCTACCCGCTCGACCGCGCAATGACCTTGTGATCAGACGCGCTTCTCGCGCCTTGTCATCTAAAAGTCACGGCAAGGTCGCCGCGAAGCCGCCATAATTCTAAGTGCCGGGGGCCTCGAGGGTTGGGGAGGCCGAATACAATGTCTGAC
This sequence comes from uncultured Rhizobiaceae bacterium, assembly GCA_964477375.1. GTDB lineage: Bacteria > Pseudomonadota > Alphaproteobacteria > CADEGL01 > CADEGL01 > CADEGL01. The sequence continues at coordinate 1,631 of CAYZFH010000340.1, forward strand.
GTTTCTATTGAGCAGCGGCGACCGTCTCGTCATCGCATCGCCATCGCTCTCGTTCCCGTGATGATGCTGGGCGCGGTTCTGTTCTCCAGTTCCAGCATCGGCGACTATCAAAATCGCGAACTAACCACTGGAGCCGTGGGTGCGGCCGGCGGCGCTATCGTTGGCGCCATCGCAGGCGCCCCCTTGCTCGGCGCCGTTGCGGGAATCGCTGGTGGCGTGGCTCTGGCCAAGCTTATTCCCGCGCAGGCCAGCGCGAACGGCTGGCCGTGCATCCTTCATTGCGAGCCGATGGCGGTTAAGTTACCCCCAGGCTAGGGCGCGACGTCTTTGAATTCCTGCTTCGGACGGAAATCGTCGTCCTTCCACGACACCAAGAGAAGGACGACCCATTCCGTCTGGGTCGAGAACCCGTATTGCGCGTCGGACGAGTGGATCAGTTTTCCTGTCTTCGCGTCGTAACCCGCGGCGGCGAACTTCGCGACCCCCTTCTCCGTCCCCTTCTTGAACAACGCAAGCTCGGGGAACGTTAATTCGCCCGCGAAGGGAACGGGTATCTGGAAGCTGGGGATGCCGACGAGGAAGGCATGATCGTCGGTCGATAGGGCGCCGGAGCGAATTTCCAGGATCGCGTCGGCCTTTTCCTTGTCGGTGACCAGATTAGCTCCGCTCTCCAACACGCGTGAGCGGATTTTTGCGATGGCGTATTTGCCGTCATACGCATCGAAGTTGGTCGAATCGACGAATACCTTGGTCCCTTCGGGCATTCCGAACGTCAGCTGCTCCGCCGCGCGGTCCGCGGCGGTCGACAGCATCAGTTGCTCCGTCGCGGTGCGCTGCGGCGATGTCTCGCGATCGATGCTGCACCCCGTCAGCGCGCCGAGCGCGGCGATCACGAGGCAGTCACGGAGCAAGAAAAGACGAAAAGTCGAAATGGGACCGATCCAGCGAATGACGGGGTTCGAGGTTAAACGCTTCGGTGGAACAAGGGTTCCGCCTCCCGCGTCTATTCAAAAGGCATAAACGCTGGGAGCGTGCGGCTCGGCTCATGGGATTTTTGCGGGCGATATTGGCCCTGGTCGTGTGCCTGATTCACGCAGGCGGCATAGAAGGCTACGTGCCGATGTACGGCGACGTTGCCGTCCAGGGCTTTTATGTCGTTTCAGGCTTCTACATCGCGATGGTGTTTACGGAAAAATACGCGCGCCTCCGGCACGGCGCCGCGGTGTTCTGGGTCAACCGCTATCTGCGCCTGGCGCCCGCCTACGTCATCGTTTCACTGATCGCCTATCTGACAATCGGACGCTTCGCGCTCGGCGGCTTGGATCTTCAAGAGCGCGCTCTGATCTTGCTGTCCCAGTTCACCATGATCGGCCAGGACATCTTCATGTTCCTGGGCTACGAGCCGGGTTCCGGCTGGTTCTTTACAAGCGATTTCCACGCCCTGACCCCTGCACAAATTCCCGCGTACCGGATGATGATGATCCCGCAAGGGTGGAGCATCGGCGTCGAGCTTTGGTTCTATGCTTTGGCGCCCTTCCTCGTGCTGCGGCGC
>CAYZFH010000341.1:0-1964 GCA_964477375.1 uncultured Rhizobiaceae bacterium
CCGCCGAATCGCCAGTGGCCCACGGCGGACGGCACGCGTCCGCGCGCGACCAGCCGGTCGAACAGATTGAAGAAAGAAGCGTCGCTCAGGCTTTTCATCGCGCGGCACCGGTGAAACCGCAGCCAGCCTAGCCGTGCCGCGGGCCGCGCGCGATGCCGAAGAGAAACGCGGCGGCCATCGGGGGATGGGCCGCCGCATAAGGTCCACATGCGGGGGAGGCTAAGGAGCCTGTTGAACCTTACTTTTGAATTCTGCGCAGGACGCGCGTACGAACGCTTTGATCCGAATCAAAGCGATTCGAAAGCATCTGCCGTGGGATTTACGGCAGTTTGTAGAAGTCCGGGGTTTCCGTCGCGGCCTTGGGCGCGGCCAAGCCGGCGGGGCCCTGCGGCCCGATCACCATCGGCTGCGCGGCCGGCGCCGCAGGTGCCGCGGGCGCTGTAGGCACCGCCGCGGTCGCGGGCGCTTCGCTCGGCGGCAGCGCACACTCGGCGGACGCATCCTGCAGCGAGGCGCTGACGATCTTGTTGTCGTCGTAATACAGCTTGCCCTCGACGCGCACGCGCTTGTCGCCGCCGCAAACGAGCTGTCCCTTCACCACCACATCGATCGCGTCGCAGGGGGTGTCGCCCTTCACGACCATGAACGTGGTCTCGTTGCGGCCGGCATTGTAGGTCGGGCCCAGCGCCGTGCCCGTGACGGTGATCTTGTCACCGTCGAGCGCGGCGCATTTCTGGTGCGCTGTCGATGTCTTCTTCGGCGAGGCGGCCAAGGCGGCCGGCGCGGGAAGCGCGAGCGAAAGGCCGACCAGGGCCAGGATCACAAACGGCGTTCGCATGGGCGACAAACTGGCCATCGATAATGGCGAGATCGAGGCAAGATATCGCATAGCGCCCGCCGGCCGCACAAGAAGATCGATTAGCGGAGGCATTTCCCTTGGCCGCCGCCGGTGCTCTATCCTGGCGTCCGCGAACCCCCGGAACGGGAGCGAACATGGCCGAAGTGGCTCAGCCAGCCTGGTCCGTGATCGACCTCGGTGCGTTGGAGCATAATTTCCGCGAAGTCGCGCGCCGCGTCGGTACGGGTGTGAAGGTCATCGCCTCCATCAAGGCCGATGCCTACGGTCACGGCGCGGTGGCTTGTGCGCACCGATTGGCGAACGCGGGCGTTTATGCGCTGGCTACGGGCGATGTCGCCGAGGCGATGGCGATGCGCACGGCCGGCATCCGCACGCCGATCCTGATCTTCGGCAGCTTTCTGCCGCGCGATGTTCCCGCGCTTCTCACGCGCGATCTCATCCCCACGGTCTACAATCTCGAGACCGCCGAAGCCGTGTCGCACGCGGCGCGCGCGCGATCGCCCGTCTATGTAAAGGTGGATTGCGGTTTGGGCCGCCTGGGGGTGGCGCTCGACGACGCGGCCGGTTTCGTGCGCCGCATCGCGTCTCTGCCCCATCTCCAGATCGCCGGTCTTTACACCCACATTCCCTTTTTCGATGCGGCCAGCCGCGCGCGCACGGAAGCGCGGCTGCCGGCCTTCGAATCCCTGGCGGAAGCGCTCACGCGCGAGATCGGCCCGATGGTGACCCAGGCGCTGGCCAGCTCCGCGGTGCTCGCCGGCCTCAAGGATCGTTGCAACGCGGTCTGCGTCGGCCATCTGCTCTACGGACTTTCCTCCATGGCGACCGGCGAGGCTGACCTGTCCGCCTTCCGTCCCGTGCTGCGGGAGATCGGCAGCCGTCTGATCCATGTGGCGCATCACCCCGCCGGACGCGATGTGACCATCGGCGGCCACTACGGCATCGCCAACGCGATGGTGACGGGTGTCCTGCCCGTGGGTGCGCAGCACGGCTTCCGCAACGCCGCACCCGGCCGCCGGATCGAAGCGCTGATCCGCGGGCGGCGCGTACCGGTCATGAGCGTCACGCTCGAACACACGACGCTCGATCTGACCGGCCTCGATTC
>CAYZFH010000341.1:2064-3157 GCA_964477375.1 uncultured Rhizobiaceae bacterium
GTGCTGCTGCTCGGCGGCGATGGATCGCGGCGCATCGCGATCGAGGAATTGGCGGGGTGGCAGGAGCGGCCACCTCTCGAAGTGGCCATGACGTTCTCGAAGCGCTTGCCGGCGCGGGAGATCTGACCGAATACCAGGGAGCGATGATCGATGAAGAAGCTGACGCCTTCGCAAATCGCGTTCTACCGCAAGAACGGTTACCTCTTCGTGCCCAAGCTGTTTCCTCCCAAGGAGATCCGGGCCATTGACCGCGAGGTCGAGAAACTCGTTCTGGAAGACCGGCCGTCGGTCATCAAGGAGCACGACGGCAAGACCGTGCGTTCGGTCCTCAACGCACATGTCTACAATCAGGTGATCGACTGGCTGTGCCGCAGCGAACGCGTGGTCGAGCCCGTGATGCAGCTTTTGAAGCGGCCGGTCTACATCTTCCAAAGCATCGTCAACGTGAAGCGTGCGTTCGATGGCGCCCAGTGGACCTGGCACCAGGACTATCCGACCTACAAGATCGACGACAAGATGCCCGAGCCGCGCGCGGTCAACGTGATGATCTTCATCGACGACGTGAACGAGTTCAACGGGCCGCTGATGATCGTGCCGGAGACCCAGAAATTCAAAGTGAAGATCGGCAACGTGGACACGAGTGTCACGCCCTATCCCCACGGTCGTTACCCGGATGTGGATTGGGTGAAGCCGGCCATGGCCGGCAAGGGAATCGTTGCGCCGAAGGGACCGGCGGGCTCCGTCGTCTTCATGGACATCATGACGGTGCATGGCTCGGGCCCGAACATGTCGCCCTGGCACCGGAATGTCATGTCGCTGACGCTTAACGCGGTCGACAACAAGGCTACGGGCACGGTGCGCGGCCCTTCCATCTGCCATGACTACACGCCGGTCACGCCCCTGCCCGGGAAAGCGTTGACCGCCGCGGCGCGCGCCTGAGGGGAATGCCGATGACAAAGCCGCATGACGGAAAACTGGCCCTCGTCACGGGGGCCACCCGCGGGCTGGGCTACGCCATCGCCGAACGGCTGCGCGACGACGGCGCCCATGTCATCGCCACGGGCACCAAGCCCGGCGGAAAGCCGCCCAAGGG
>CAYZFH010000342.1:0-3155 GCA_964477375.1 uncultured Rhizobiaceae bacterium
CGGTTGCGCGGCTTGAGGCCGAGCACGGAGAGGCACTGGTCGTGCGATTCCTTGCCGAGCGCCAGGATCGCCTTGAGGTTCGGCATGGCGGTGATCTCGTCCACGAGGAAATCGCGGCAGGCGGCGAACTCCGCCGGCAGCGGCTTGTTTTGCGGCGGCACGCAGCGCGCGGCGTTGGTGACGCGCGCGTCGATCAGGCGGAAGCCGTCGTTCGCATGCTCCTTATATTCGCCGGTCGCGAAGCCGAAGCGCTTGAGAGAGCCGTAGAGGAGCTTGCCCGCGTAGTCGCCGGTGAAGGGGCGCGCGGTGCGGTTGGCGCCCTTGAGGCCGGGCGCCAGGCCGACGACGAGCAAGCGCGCGTCGAGCGCGCCGAAAGACGGCACGGGCGCGTTGTGCCAGTCGGGATGGGCTTCGCGTTGGACGTGGCGGAAGGCGACGAGTCGCGGGCAGCGTGGGCAGTCGCGTCCCGGCTCGGCTGGGCCCGCCGCGTCGTGCGGCTTCACGCCTCCTCGAAGGCGGCGCGGCGCGGCTGTTCGCCGCCGTTGTCGGAATCGCGGCGCGGCGAATGCGCGCGCTGGATGTCCGGGATCAGGTCCTGCAGTTCGACGAAGGTGTCGGCCTCGCGGCGCAGCTCGTCGGCGACCATCGGCGGTTGCGAACGGATGGTCGAGACGACCGTGACGCGCAGGCCCTTGCGTTGCACGGCCGAGACCAGGGAATGGAAGTCGCCGTCGCCCGAGAACAACACGATGTGATCCAGCTTGTCGGCCATCTCCATCATGTCGACGGCGATCTCGATATCCATGTTGCCCTTGACCTTGCGGCGGCCGAGCGAATCGGTGAACTCCTTGGCCGGCTTGGTCACCAGCGTGAAGCCGTTGTAGTCGAGCCAATCGACCAAGGGGCGGATCGGCGAGTATTCCTGGTCGTCGATGATGGCCGTGTAATAGAAGGCGCGGATCAGGCGCGCCTTGCTGGCGAAGAGGGCGTGCAGCTTCTTGTAGTCGATGTCGAAGCCGAGCGAGCGGGCGGCCGAATAGAGGTTGGCGCCGTCGATGAACAGGGCGATTCGCTCCTGCGGGTAAAACTTCATCGCAGTATCTCCCATCTTGGTATCCCTTTGTCTTAAAATGAAATTTCGTCGTTCAAATTGGGCCGATCGGACAAAAATATCATCGGCCCGAAAGCCCGCGCAAGCGGGGGAGATCGTTAAGTGATTTTGCTCGGACTGGGCGCCAATCTGCCGAGTGAAGGTTACGGCGCGCCGCGCGAGACGCTGCTGGCCGCGCTGGCCGCGCTCGAGGCCGAAGGGGTGCGCGTCGTCGCGCGCTCGCGCTGGTACGACAGCGCGGCCTGGCCGGATCCGAACCAGCCGCGCTACTGGAACGCGGTCGCCGCCATCGAGACCGCGCTCGACCCGGCCGGGCTGCTTGCGCTCCTTCATCGGGTCGAAAGCGGGCTTGGGCGGGCGCGGGGTGTCCGAAACGCGCCCCGGACGGTCGATTTGGACCTCCTGGACTATGACGGGCTGGTCCGCGCCGGCCCGGACGGGCCGATTCTGCCGCATCCGCGCATGGCGGAGCGTGGTTTCGTGCTGCTCCCCCTCCGTGACATTGCACCGGATTGGCATCACCCCGTCACCGGTGCCTCCGTCGGCGCGCTGATTTCGGCACTCCCGCCGGACGGCGACGTCCGTCCCCGGACCTTGCCTCCGGACGGCTAAAGCCTTATGTTGCAATGCGAAGGCAGGGGTTAAGTCCCCGCGCCGACGAATTTTTGTTCCCTTTTCCGGACAAGGACGGCCCGCATGGCACGCGTGACGGTTGAAGACTGCATCATGAAGATTCCCAACCGCTTCGATCTCGTGATCCTGGCGGGTCAGCGCGCGCGCAACATCTCAGCCGGCGCGCCCCTCACGATCGAGCGCGACAACGACAAGAACCCCGTCATCGCCCTGCGCGAGATCGCGGAATCGAGCGTCGAGGTCTCCGACCTGGAAGAGGCGGTGGTTAAGAGCCTCCAGAAGTATGTCGAGATCGACGAGCCCGAGACCGAAGACGAAATGGAAATGCTGACGGCCGAGAGCCTGGCGGCGACCGTCGCCGAGGATTTGGGTCAGGTCGTCGGTGAGCCCGAGGGCGACGTCGAAGGTGAAGTCGAAGCGGACGCCGAGAGTGAAGGCGAAGGCTTCGAGCCCGAGAGCGACATCGAGCCGGACGTCGAATCGGCCGCCGAGGAAGTGGCGGGCGAGGAAGATGCCGTCGAGGAGAAATAACTAAAGCGGGTCGGACGGCCGCTCCGGATAAAAGCGGCCCGTTGGCGGGCGGTAGCCGGTCCCCCGACGGCGCGGTATCGCAGCCGGCGGGTGGAGCGCAATGATTCGTCAGTTCCAACTCGTCGACCAAGTCAAAGCCTATAATCCGGGCGCGGACGAGGATTTGCTCAACCGCGCCTACGTCTTCTCGATGAAGGCGCACGGCGCCCAGACCCGTGCCTCGGGCGACCCATATTTTTCCCATCCCGTCGAAGTCGCGTCGATCCTGACGCGCTATAAGCTCGACACCGCCTCCATCGTCACCGCGCTTCTCCACGATACCGTGGAGGACACGGTCGCTACGCTCGACGACATCGAGACGCATTTCGGTCCGGAGATCGCGCGCCTGGTCGACGGCGTGACCAAGCTGTCGCGCATCGAGCTGCAGTCCGACCAGACCAAGCAGGCGGAAAATTTCCGCAAGCTGGTGCTGGCCATGTCCGAGGATTTGCGCGTCCTCATGGTCAAGCTGGCCGATCGCCTGCACAACATGCGGACGCTCCACTACATGAAGAACGCCGACTCGCGCCGGCGTATCGCCCACGAGACGATGGAAATCTATGCGCCGCTGGCCGAGCGCATCGGTATGCACGAATTCAAGGACGAGCTCGAGGATCTCGCGTTCAAGGAGCTCAATTTCGACGCGCGCGAATCGATCGTCACGCGCCTGAAATTCCTGCGCGAGCAGGGTGGCGCACTGGTGCCGAAGATCATCGCCCATATCGAGAAGACGCTGTCCGAGGGCGGCGTGGCGGCCGAGGTGGCCGGGCGCGAAAAGGCGCCGTTTTCGATCTGGCGCAAGATGCAGCGCAAGAACGTCACCTTCGAGCAGCTCTCGGAC
>CAYZFH010000343.1:0-3141 GCA_964477375.1 uncultured Rhizobiaceae bacterium
TCTTCCTCAAGCCAAGCCCAGGGCGGACACGGCCAGGTCGATGGCCTTGATGCCGATGAACGGAACGACCACGCCGCCCAGCCCGTAGATCAAGAGATTGCGGCGGAGCGCCGCCGCCGCGCCGCGCGCGCGGTAAGGCACGCCCTTCAGCGCCAGCGGGATCAACGCGATGATGATCAGTGCGTTGAAGATGACGGCGGAGAGGATCGCGCTTTCGGGTGTGGCCAGCCCCATGATGTTCAGGGCGCCCAACTGCGGATACGTGGCCAGGAACAGTGCGGGGATGATGGCGAAATACTTGGCCACGTCGTTGGCGATGGAGAAGGTGGTTAGCGAACCGCGTGTCATCAGAAGCTGTTTGCCGATGCCGACGATCTCGATGAGCTTGGTCGGGTCGGAATCGAGATCGACCATGTTGCCGGCTTCGCGCGCGGCCTGGGTTCCGGTCTGCATGGCCACGCCCACGTCGGCCTGGGCCAGGGCAGGGGCGTCGTTGGTGCCGTCGCCGCACATGGCGACCAGCCGGCCCTTGCCCTGTTCCTCGCGGATATAGCTCAGCTTCTGCTCCGGCGTGGCCTGGGCGATGAAATCGTCGACGCCGGCTTCGGCGGCGATGGCGGCGGCGGTCAGGCGGTTGTCGCCGGTCACCATCACGGTCCGCACGCCCATGCGGCGCAGCTCCCCGAAGCGTTCGCGGATGCCGCCCTTCACGATGTCCTTCAAGTGGATCACGCCCAGCATCCGCGCATCGCGCGAGACGGCCAGGGGCGTGCCGCCCGCGCGCGCGATGTCTTCGACGGCGCGTTCGAATTCCTGGGGAACGGACGCGCTGCCCGCCTTGGTCCGCACATAGTCCTTCACCGCATCGACCGCACCCTTGCGAAACTCCTGTCCGTCCAGATCCACGCCGCTCATGCGCGACTGGGCGGTGAAGGGAACGATGCGCACGTTGCGCCCGTCGAATTGGGGCTGCGGAAGCCCGTATTGACCCGTCGCCAGCGCGACGATGGAGCGCCCCTCCGGCGTCTCGTCGGCGGCGGACGACATCAGCGCCACCTCCGCCAACTCTCGTTCGGCGACGCCGGGCACGGGGATGAAGGCGGTGGCTTGGCGCGCGCCCAGCGTGATGGTGCCGGTCTTATCCAGCAGCAGCACGTCCACGTCGCCGGCCGCTTCGACCGCGCGGCCGGAGGTCGCCAGCACGTTGAACTTCACCAGCCGGTCCATGCCCGCGATGCCGATGGCGGACAGAAGTCCGCCGATCGTGGTCGGGATCAGCGTGACCAAGAGCGCCGACAGGACGGCGACGGAAGCGGCCGCGCCCGCGTAGGAGGCGAAGCCGTAGAGCGTCACGACGGCGATGAAGAAGATCAGCGTCATGCCAGCCAGAAGGATGCTCAGCGCGATCTCGTTGGGTGTCTTTTGACGCTCGGCGCCTTCCACAAGGGCGATCATGCGATCCAGGAACGACGAGCCGGGCGCTGCGGTGATGCGCACCTTGATCCAATCGGACACGACCGTGGTGCCGCCCGTGACGGCCGAGCGGTCGCCGCCCGATTCTCGGATGACGGGCGCGGATTCGCCGGTGATGGCGGCCTCGTTGACCGAGGCGATGCCTTCGATCACTTCGCCGTCGCCCGGGATCACATCGTTGATCTGCACCAGAACCACATCGCCCACGCGCAGGTCGTTAGCGGCGACCATGGTGAAGGCGTCGCCGTCCGGGCGTTCCAGCCGCTTGGCTTCGGTTTGCGTGCGCGTCCGCCGCAGCGCGTCCGCCTGGGCCTTGCCGCGCCCCTCGGCCAGCGCCTCGGCAAAGTTGGCGAACAACACGGTGAACCATAGCCAGGCCGCGATCTGACCCGAGAACGCCGCATTGCCGCTGCCGGCCAGGTCGGTCACGAAGATGATCGTGACCAGTACCGCAACAACTTCGGTCACAAAGATGACCGGGTTGCGCGCCAGCGAGCGCGGATTGAGCTTGCGGAACGATCCGCCGATCGCGCGCCGCATCAGATCCGGATCCATCAGGCGCTGCCGCTGGGCCTTGGGCGCGATCTCGCTGAAATGCTGCATCGTGGTCATCGCGTGGCTCCCGTCAGAACGTCTGGCCGGATTGCATCAGGAAATGCTCGACGATGGGGCCGAGCGACAGAGCCGGGAAGAAGGTCAGCCCGCCCACGATCACGATGACGCCGACGAGAAGGCCGACGAACAGCGGCGTGTGGGTGGGGAAAGTGCCATCGGATGGCGCCAGACGCTTCTTGCCGACGAGTGCGCCCGCCACGGCCAGCATTGGCACGATCATGGCGAAGCGGCCCAGCAGCATCGCGACGCCCAGGGTCGTGTTGTAGAAGGGCACGTTGGCGTTGAGACCGGCGAAGGCGCTGCCGTTGTTCGCGGTCGCGGAGGTATAGGCGTAAAGGATTTCCGAGAAGCCGTGGGGCCCCTGGTTGTTGAGGCTGGCGAGACCCACGGGCAGAACGGAGGCGATGGCTGCGAAGCCCAGCATGGAGGCCGGCAGGATCAGGATGGCCAGGACGGTCATCTTGACCTCCTTGGCCTCGATCTTCTTGCCGAGATATTCGGGCGTGCGTCCGACCATCAGGCCCGCGATGAACACCGCGATGATCGCGAACAGGAGCATGCCGTAAAGGCCGGCGCCCACGCCGCCCACCACGATCTCGCCCAGTTCCATGTTGAAGATCGGCACCAGCCCGCCGAGCGCGGTGAAGCTGTCGTGCATCGCAATGACCGCGCCGCAGGAGGCGGCCGTCGTGATCGCGGCGAACAGAGCGGAGGTGACGATGCCGAAGCGCACCTCCTTGCCTTCCATGTTGCCGCCGGCTTGCAGCGCGCTTGTGCCTGTGTCCGCGCCGGCCGCGGCCAGCAGCGGGTTGCCCGCGGCCTCGGCCCAATAGACGACCGCCACGCCGGCCAGGAAGATGACGCCCATGGCAGCGAGCAGCGCCCAGCCCTGGCGGGTATCGCCCACCATGCGCCCGAAGACATAGGTCATCGCCGCGCCGATCGCGAAGATCGACCACATCTGCAGCATGTTGCCGAGCGCGGTCGGGTTTTCGTAGGGGTGCGCGGCGTTGGCGTTGAAGAAGCCGCCGCCGTTGGTGCCCAGCATCTTGA
>CAYZFH010000344.1:0-3125 GCA_964477375.1 uncultured Rhizobiaceae bacterium
AGGCTCGAGCCCGATCCGCGCATCGCCGATCTGGCCGTGCGCCTGCCGCCGCCCGAAGTCAATCCGACCTGGCCGCAGACCGGCGGCTATGCCGACCACGCCATGCACCATCTGTCCGTCGCGGACGTGCCCAAGAAGGCGTGGTCGATCCAGATCGGCGAAGGCTCCTCGGACGAGCGCCGTCTTCTGGCGCAGCCGATCGTGGCCGAGGGCAAGGTGTTCACGATGGACACCGAGAACCATGTCACGGCGTACGAGACGGGGACGGGCAAACGCCTGTGGCGGATCATCGTGGTGCCGGAGGAGGCCGAGGAAGACGCATTCGGCGGCGGCATGGCCTATGACAACGGGCGGGTCTATGTCACGACGGGCGCCGCCGAGGCCCTGGCGCTCAATGCCCAGACCGGCGACATCATCTGGCGGCAGTCGGTGACGGCGCCGGTGCGCTCCGGCCCGACCGTTTCGGCCAGTCGCATGTTCGCGGTCAGTGTCGACAACCAGCTCCACGCGCTGGATGCCCGCGACGGCGCGAAGCTGTGGGCGAACGCCGGCATCGCCGAAGTTGCCGCGCTCCTTGGCGGTTCCAGCCCCGCGGTCGAAGGCTCGACGGTCGTGGCGCCCTATACCTCGGGCGAGCTGGTCGCGCTCCGCATCGACAACGGGCGGCAGAGCTGGAGCGATACGCTGACCGCCGTGCGGCGTGCCGACGCCGTGTCCGCGCTGGCGGATATTCGCGCCTTGCCGGTCATCGACCGTGGGCGCGTTTACGCCATCAGCAACAGCGGCCGCATGGCCGCGATCGATATTCGCTCGGGTTCGCGCATCTGGGACATCGCGGTGCCCAGCGTTCAGACGCCGTGGATCGCCGGCGAATTCGTGTTCGTCCTGACCACCCAGGACGAGATCGCCTGCATCTCGCGGCGCGATGGCCGCATCCGGTGGGTGATGCAGCTGCCTTCCTGGGCCGACGAGAAGAAGGAAGAGGGGAAGGTCTTCTGGGTCGGGCCGGTCCTCGCGTCCGACCGGCTGATCGTCGCGGGCTCCCACGGCAAGATCCTGACCGTCTCGCCCTATGATGGAAAAATCCTGGGGCAGGTCGACGTGGACGAGCCGGTGCGCATTCCGCCGATCGTCGCCGAAGGCGTCCTTTACGTTCTGACGGACGAAGGCAACCTGATCGCGTTCAAATAGGCTGGCGATGCCCTACACAGTGGTCATCGTTGGACGCCCGAATGTCGGCAAGTCGACCTTGTTCAACCGCCTGGTCGGCCGCCGAGCGGCGCTGGTCCACGACACGCCGGGCCTGACGCGCGATTGGCGCGAGGGCGAGGCCGCGCTCGGCGGCCTGACTTTCCGCATCATCGACACAGCCGGTCTGGAAGAAGGGCGCAAGGACGGGCTGGAAGCGCGCGTCAAGGAACAGACCGACCGTGCGCTGGCCGAGGCCGATCTGGTCCTGATGGTGGTGGACGCGCGCGCCGGGATCACGCCGCTCGACGAGCATTTCGCCAGCATGATCCGCGCGGTGTCGAAACCGACGCTTGTGGTCGCGAACAAGAGCGAAGGGAAGGCCGGCGACGCGGGGTTCTATGAGGCCTATTCGCTGGGCCTGGGCGATCCCGTCGCGATCTCGGCCGAACATGCCTTGGGTCTGGGCGATCTCTATGACGCCATCGCCGCCGAGCATGAAAAGAGCGGCATCTTCACGGAAGAGGCCGCGTCGAGGCCGTCCGGCCGTATCGAGATCGCCATCGTGGGGCGGCCCAATGTGGGTAAGTCGACGCTGATCAACCGGCTGTTGGGCGAGGACCGCCAGTTGACCGGACCCGAACCCGGCACGACGCGCGACGCCATTGAGATCGACTGGAGCTACGACGGCCGGCCGCTGCGGCTGGTCGACACGGCCGGAATCCGCCGCCGCGCCAAAACCGGCGAGGCGGTCGAGCAGCTTGCGGTCGATGACAGCGAGCGCGCCATCCGCAAGGCCGGCGTGGTCATCCTGGTTCTCGATGCGCGCGAGATGCTGCATCGGCACGATCTTCACATCGCCCAAGCGACCGTCGAGGAAGGGCGTGCGCTGATCATCGCCGCGAACAAGTGGGACCTCGTGTCCGACCGAAACACGGCGTTTCGCGAGTTGAAAGAGCGGATCGAGGATTCCCTGCCGCAGGTGCGCGGCGTGCCTGCCATCACGATTTCGGCGGCCTCCGGCGAGGGGCTGGACAAGTTGATGGCCGCCGTCTTCCGCACCCATGAGCGCTGGGAGCAGGAGATCACCACAGGTTCGCTCAACCGTTGGCTCGAAGGCGCTCTCGAAGGCCACGCACCGCCCATGGTCAGCGGTCGGCGCGTGAAGTTCCGCTATATGACGCAGACCGCCGTGCGCCCGCCGACTTTCGCGCTGTTCACGAACCTCAGCGTGGGCAAGGCGCCCGACTCCTATATCCGCTATTTGACCAATGGGCTGCGCGACACATTCGACCTGGACGGCGTGCCCATCCGCATCCGCGTCCGGCGCAGCAAGAATCCCTTCGCGCCGAAGTAAAGTCCGTATCGTTTGCGCGCCGCGCAAAGGTCCTATGCTTGCTTTGTGCACGGCATAGGGCGCAGATTCTCCGTCGTCATCGAGCGGAGATTTCCATGGCACGCGCTCTCTGGATCATCATCACCTGCGGCGCCCTGATCCTGACATTGTCGACGGGATTGCGCGCTTCGTTCGGCTTGTTCCTGAAGCCGATGACGGTCGATCTCGATATCAGCCGCGGCGTTTTCGCCTTCGCGATCGGACTGCAGAACCTTCTTTGGGGCGCGGCATCGCCTTTTACCGGCGCATGGGCGGACCGGCTGGGCACGGGCCGGGTCATTATCGCGGGCGCGTTCTTCTACGCGCTCGGCCTCGCGGGGATGGCGTTCGGCACCGATGGCACGCAGATCGTCCTGGCGCAGGTGCTGGTCGGCTTCGGACTGGCCGGCGCGGGCTTCTCGACCGTGCTGGGCGCGGTGGGCCGCGCCGCGCCGCCTGAAAAGCGCAGCATGGCGTTGGGCATCGCCGCCGCGGGCGGATCGTTCGGTCAGTTTGCCGTCGTGCCTTATGGCCATGAGTTGATGAGTTATTTCGGTTGGCA
>CAYZFH010000345.1:0-3087 GCA_964477375.1 uncultured Rhizobiaceae bacterium
GACACCGGCATCGCCGTGAACCCGGAGGACGAGCGCTATCAAAGCCTGATCGGCAAGCACGCCGTGCTGCCGCTCGTGGGCCGGCGCATTCCGATCGTGCCCGATTCCTACGCCGATCCGGAGCATGGTTCGGGCGCCGTGAAGATCACGCCCGCCCACGACTTCAACGATTTCGAAGTCGGCCGCCGCCACAAGCTCGAGATGCTCAACATCTTCGACAAGGATGCGCGCACGATCGACACCGTGCCCGCGGCGTACCGCAACCTCAGCCGTGAGGACGCACGCAAGAAGGTGCTCGCCGATTTCGAGGCGCTGGGTCTTCTAGAGAAGACCGAAGAGATCGTCCACACCGTGCCCTATGGCGACCGCTCGGGCGTGGTGATCGAGCCGTGGCTGACCGACCAATGGTTCGTCGACGCCGCGACCTTGGCCAAGCCCGCCATTGAAGCCGTGGAGCAGGGCAAGACCCGCTTCGTGCCGGAACAGTGGACGCACACTTACTTCGAGTGGATGCGCAACATCCAGCCCTGGTGCGTCTCGCGCCAGATCTGGTGGGGCCACCAGATTCCCGCCTGGTACGGGCCGGACGGGCACATCTTCGTCGAAATGACGGAAGATGAGGCCCAGGCCGCCGCCGCCAAGCATTACGGCAAGGCCGCAACGCTCACCCGCGACAGTGACGTGCTCGACACCTGGTTCTCGTCGGCCCTGTGGGCGTTCTCGACGCTGGGCTGGCCGGATGAGACGCCGGAGCTGAAGCGCTATTACCCGACCGACGTGCTGGTGACGGGTTTCGACATCATCTTCTTCTGGGTCGCCCGCATGATGATGGCGGGGCTGCACTTCATGAAGGATATCCCGTTCCACACCGTCTACATCCACGCCCTCGTGCGCGACGAGCAGGGGCAGAAGATGTCCAAGTCCAAGGGCAACATCATCGACCCCTTGGAGCTGATCGGAAAATTCGGCGCCGACGCGCTGCGCTTCACCCTGACCGCCCTGGCGGCACAAGGGCGCGACATCAAGCTGTCGGAAAAGCGGGTCGAGGGTTACCGCAACTTCGGCACCAAGCTGTGGAACGCCGCGCGCTTCTGCGAAATGAACGAGGTCGACCTCGCCAAAACCTATGACCTGAAGGACGCCAAGCTGACGGTGAACCGCTGGATCGCGGGTGAGCTGGCCCGCACGATCCAGACCGTGGATGCGGCGCTGGCCGGCTACCGCTTCAACGAGGCCGCCAACACGCTCTACCAGTTCACCTGGGGCACGTTCTGCGACTGGTATCTGGAACTGTCGAAGCCGATCCTGATGGGAACGGATGAGGCGGCAAAGGCCGAGACAAAATCCGTCACCGGCGCCGTCTTCCGCGACATCCTGAAGCTCCTACACCCGATCATGCCCTTCATCACCGAAGATTTGTGGCAGAAGCAGGGGCCGGGCAGGGACGGCGCGCTCATCGTGGCGCCGTGGCCCAAAATCGATGCGGGTTTACTCGACGCCGCCGCATCAACAGAAATGAACTGGGTGGTCGAGCTGATTTCCCAAATTCGCGCCGTGCGCGCGGAGATGAACGTGCCGCCCGCGGCCCAGATCGACATGATCCTGAACGGCGGCGGCGCGGAGGTGACACGGCGGCTGGAGACACATCGCGACCTGATCCAGCGTCTGGCGCGCCTCAAGACCGTCGAGCGTGACCAGGCCGTGCCCAAGGGTGCGGTGCAGATCGTGCTGGGCGAATCGACCGTGGCTCTGCCGCTGGCCGGCGTCATCGACATCGATAAGGAACGCGCGCGCCTGGCCCGCGAGGTCGAGCGGCTGGACGGCGAGATCGGCAAGATCGACAAAAAGCTGGGCGATGCGGCCTTCGTTGCCAAGGCGCCGCCCGAAGTGGTCGAGACCCAGCGCGAACGCCGCGCCGAGGCCGAAGCCGCCAAGGCCAAGATGAAGGACGCGCTGAGCCGTTTGAGCGCCAGCTAACCCGCCGCTATGCTTTCCCCGCGATGAAACGCGGGGAGGGCACCATGGCGGCGAAGAAGTCGAAGCATCCGAAGGCCAAGCTACCCAGCCGGCACGTCTCGGTCGGTCCGGCCAGCGCGCCGCACCGTGCGTTCTACTACGCCATGGGCATGACGGACACCGAGATCGCCCAGCCTTTCGTCGGCGTGGCGACGACCTGGAACGAAGCCGCGCCCTGCAACATCACGCTGCACCGCCAAGCCCAGGCGGTGAAGAAAGGCGTGAAATCCAAGGGCGGCACGCCACGCGAATTCACCACCATCACGGTCACCGACGCCATCGCCATGGGCCACCAGGGCATGAAGTCGTCCCTGGTCAGCCGCGAGGTGATCGCCGATTCGGTCGAGCTGACCATGCGCGGCCATTGCTATGATGCGCTGGTGGGCCTGGCCGGCTGTGACAAGTCTCTGCCCGGCATCATGATGGTGATGGTGCGGCTGAACGTGCCCTCCGTCTTTCTCTACGGCGGCACCAACATGGCGGGGCTGCACAAGGGCAAGGACATCACGCTTCTGGAGGTTTTCGAGGGCGTCGGCGCCTTGGCCAAGGGCACCATGGACGCAAGCGAGCTGAACGCCATGGAGCGCATCGCCGTGCCGACCTCGGGTTCCTGCGCCGGGCAATTCACGGCCAACAGCATGGCCTGCGTGTCGGAAGCCATCGGCCTCGCGCTGCCGTATTCCGCCGCGCCGCCCGCATCCTACGAATCGCGGGACGCGTTCGGCACACAGGCGGGCGAAGCGGTGATGAAGCTTCTGAAGCTGGATATCCGTCCCCGCGATATCGTGACGCGCAAGGCGCTGGAGAACGCGGCCATGGTGGTCGCCGCCACGGGCGGCTCGACCAACGCCGGCCTCCATCTGCCCGCGATCGCAAACGAGGCCGGCATCCGCTTCACCCTGGAGGATGTCTGCAAGATCTTCCGCCGCACGCCGCTCATCGGCGACCTCAAGCCCGGCGGCAAATACCTGATGAAGGATCTGTACATGGTCGGCGGCGTGCCGGTGCTGCTGAAGGCGCTGCTCGACGGCGGCTATCTGCACGGCGACTGCATGACCGTCACCGGCAAGA
>CAYZFH010000346.1:0-3068 GCA_964477375.1 uncultured Rhizobiaceae bacterium
GCTTGGCATCCAGGATGTCGCGCAACTCGGCGTCGGAAAGCTTCACCTCACCGGCGCCCGTGGCTTTCGCCGCTTCGGCCAGAGACGCGCCGGTGGCGGTGGCCGGCGTGCGGCCCGCGTCGATCGAATCCTTCACGAAGCGGCCCACGACATGATGCGCCGCGCGGAAGGACAGGTCGAAGCGCCGCACCAACTCGTCGGCCAGGTGACTGGTCGTGCTCCAGAAGGCGCCCGCGTTCTGCGCCATGCGCTCCTTGCGCACGCTCAGGGTCGAGACCGTCTCCTCCATCAGGCGCAGCGAGCCCAAGGTCGAGTCGCCGATCTGGATCAGGACATAGTCGGCGAACTCGAAATCGAGATCGGTCGATGAGACGCCGCGCTGGCAGCCCATCATGGAGGCCAGCCAACCGGCCGCCTGGCCCGCCACGCCCTTCACCCGTTCGCAGGCATGGGGGTTCTTCTTCTGCGGCATGATGCTGCTGGTGCCGGCCAGCCCGTCGGCAATCTCGACATAGCCGAACTCCCACGACGACCAGAGATAGATGTCGGTCGCCAGGCGGCCCAGATTGCTCATCAACATCGCCAGCACCGCCACGCCCTCTTCCAGAACGTCGCGCGCGAACAGTCCGCCGTCCGAGGAATTGGTCACGATGCCGTCATGGCCCAGAAGCGCGGCTGTGCGCCTGCGGTCGAGCGGCCAGGAGGTGCCAGCATTGGCCGCGCCGCCGAGGACGCCCAGGTTGGTGCGCGCATAGGCGCCGCGCAGACGCTGCAGATCGCGCTCGAAGATCGAAGCCTGGCGCATCAAGTAATGGCCGAAGGTCCAGGGCTGGGCGTGCTGCAGATGGGTGTAGCCCGGCATGACCGTGTCGACATGCTTGCGCGCGAGGGTCAACAGCGCGCGTTCAAGCGCCAGCGTGTCGCCGACGGCCTCCAGCAAAAGATCGCGCAGGAACAGACGGTCGGCCGAAGCGTCCTGGTCGTTGCGGCTGCGCCCGGTCTGGATACGGCCGCCGATATCGGCGCCGATACGGCTTTCGAGCACGTGCTCGATCTGGACCAGGTAGGAGCCCGAGCGCGGATCGAAGGGAAACGAAGCCGCGCCGCCGCGATGGATATCGAGCAGGGCGCCCAGAAGCTTGGCGCCACGGTCGCGGCGCAGCACGCCGGTTTCGACCAGCATGACGACATGCGCCAGGTCGACCAGCGAGAAGCTGCGGAAGCGCCGCGGCATGGCCGCCAGGTTGGACGCCTCGTCATACTTGATGATGGCGTCGCTGCGGCGCCCCAGGCGCGCCTCTTCCAGGAACACGTCTTGCTTCACGGTGCCCTCCCTTGACCAAGGCCGAACGGCCTAATCCAGTGGAAAGCATAGCGGTCCGGCCCGGGGCCATGCCATCTTGCCGCCATGACGGAATTGATCGACCTGGCCACGGCGCGCCCGACGGGCAAACCCAATTGCTGCCTCGTCTTGCCCAAGGGCTGGGGCACGGGCCCGGCCCACCGGGAAAGTCCCGTCTTTAACGCCGATGCCACGACATTGGCGCAGGCCGCTTCGCACCTCCTGGCCTCAACGCCGCGCACCGAGATCCTGGCGCGCTCGCCCGACGGGTTACAGATCGAGGCGGCGGAACGCAGCCGCCTGTTCCGTTTCGTCGACCGGATCAGCCTGCGCGCAGTGCCCGCCGGAACGGACCGCTCTTCCGTGGCCCTCTTCAGCCGTTCGCTGGTCGGCCATTGGGATCTGGGCGTGAACCGAAAGCGCGTGGAGCGGTTGTTAGAACGTCTCAGGGCATCTCTGAACCAAGGAACCCGATGATCAATCGCCACTCCACCATGTCGCGCATCCTTGCGCTGGCGATCGCGCTAGGCGCGACGCTGGGGATTTCCGCCCTGGGCGCACGCATCACGGCGCTCTCGGTCAGCGGCTGGTATCAGACGCTGATCAAACCGCCGCTCAATCCGCCCGACTGGGTGTTCGCGCCGGTCTGGACGACGCTCTACATCCTGATGGCTGTCGCGGCCTGGCGCGTGTGGCTGCGCGGAGCGCCGCCCCGCGCCCTTGTCCTGTATGGCGTACAGCTCCTGCTCAACCTCGGATGGAGCGTTATTTTCTTCGGGCTTGAGCGGCCAAGCTGGGCGTTGGGTGAAATCGTCTTGCTGCTGGCCGCGATCCTCGCCACGCATGGCGCGTTCCGTACCACCGACCGCTGGGCGGGACGGCTGCTGGTGCCCTATGCGGCCTGGGTCGCCTTCGCCACCTACCTCAACGCCGGAATCGTCGTCCTGAACTGAGTCCGGGCGGCCTCAAAAAACATTAAACTTAATGGTTGAATGTTTTTTGGAGCCGCCATACATTCAACCTTATGGTTGAACAAAAACATCATCATCTGGACGCCGTGTTCCACGCGCTGTCCGATCCCACGCGCCGCGCCATGCTGCGCCGCTTGGCGGCGGAAGAGTTGAGCGTGGGCGATCTGGCCGCGCCCTACCGCATGTCGCTGGCGGCCGCCTCAAAGCACATCCGCACGCTGGAGCGCGCGCGGCTGGTGCGCCGCACGGTGCGGGGCCGCACCCACGTCTGCCGTCTGGATGCGGCGGCGCTGGAACGCGCCCGTGCCTGGTTCCGCTTCTACGAACGCTTCTGGACCGACCGACTCGACGCGCTGGCGCGAGAGTTGGCGTTGCCCGAGACACAGGAAGGAAAAAAGAAATGAGCGATTACGGCACCCACGGCGAACCCCACACGTTGCGGCTGGAGCGCATCCTGCCCGGGCCCATCGAGCGCGTCTGGGAGTATCTGACCGATTCGGAGAAGCGCGCCCGCTGGTTCGCACCCGGCACGATCGAGCTGCGCGCGGGCGGGCGCGTCCATCTGGTTGCCGACAACGCGAAACTGTCGGGCGGCGAGACACCCGAACAATACAAGTGCAAATCGCCCGTCATGCAGGGCGAGGTTCTGGAATGCGAGCCGCCGCGCCTCTTGCGCTATCGCTGGGATCACGACAGCGCGGAGCCGTCCGATGTGACGTTCGAACTGACGCCGGAAGGCAAGGATGTGCGCCTGG
>CAYZFH010000347.1:0-3040 GCA_964477375.1 uncultured Rhizobiaceae bacterium
CAACATCACCGACTACGGCGCCTTCGTGGAGCTGGAGCCGGGCGTGGAAGGCCTGGTGCACGTGTCCGAGATGAGCTGGACGAAGAAGAACGTCCATCCGGGCAAGATCATTTCCACCAGCCAGGAAGTCGAGGTGATGATCCTCGACGTCGACACGACGAAGCGCCGCATCTCGTTGGGCATGAAGCAATGCCAGGACAATCCCTGGGCGCACTTTGCCGACGCCCATCCGGTCGGCAGCGAAATCGAAGGCGAGGTCCGCAACATCACCGAGTTCGGCGTGTTCGTGGCCCTGTCCGACGATATCGAGGGCATGGTCCACATCTCCGAGCTGGACTGGGATACGCCCGGCGAAGAAGCCATCAAGCGCTACAAGAAGGGCGACATGGTCAAGGCACGTGTCCTTGAAGTCGATCCCGAGAAGGAGCGCGTGGGCCTGGGCATCAAGCAGCTCACCGAAGACCGCTTTGAAGCTGCCTCCAAGGACGTGAAGAAGGGCGACGTCGTCACCGCGACCGTTCTGGCCGTGCGCGACAACGGCCTGGACGTCCAGCTCACCGACGGCACGACGGGCTTCATCCGCCGCGCCGACCTCTCGCGCGACCGCAGCGAGCAGCGCCCCGACCGTTTCGCCGTCGGCGAGAAGGTGGATGCGCTGATCACCACGGTCGACAAGAAGGAGCGCAAGATCTTCTTGTCGATCAAGCAGCGCGAGCTGGAAGAGGACAAGCAGGCCATGGCCCAGTTCGGCTCGTCCGACTCGGGCGCCTCGCTCGGCGACATCCTGGGCGCGGCCATGGAGAAGAAGTCCAAGAAGACCAAGGACGAGTAAGGCAGCCTAAGAGCCTCTCATGTCCTTCGAAGCCGACATGCTGGTCGACAGGCGGCGCTTGAAGCGCCGCCTGTCGCTCTGGCGGGCGGCGGCCGTCGTGGCCTTGGTCGCGCTGATCGTCCTGTTGGCAGGCGGTCCGCGCGTACTTTCGGGCCGCGACCAAATCGCGCGCTTCAACGTCGAAGGCGTGATCCTGGAAGACGAGAAGCGCGACGAGCTTCTCGAAAAACTGGCGGCGGACGATTCGACCAAGGCGCTGATCGTCCGCATCGACAGCCCCGGCGGCACCGTCGTCGGCGGCGAAACCCTCTATCTCAGCCTCCGCGCCGTCGCCGCGCGCAAACCGGTCGTGGTCGTCATGGGCACGACCGCCACCTCCGCCGGCTACATGGTGGCCTTGGGCGGCGACATGATCCTGGCGCACGAGGGCACGGTCACGGGCTCGATCGGCGTCATCCTGCAATCGGCCGACGTGACGGGCCTGCTCAAGAAGCTCGGCGTCGATATGGAGGCCATCAAGAGCGCTCCGCTCAAGGCCACCCCTTCGCCCTTCGAGCCCCTGACCCAGGAAGCCCGCGAAGCCGCCAAAGTGGTGATCATGGACATGTACGACATGTTCGTGAGCCTGGTGGCCGAGCGCCGCAACCTGCCCCGGGACCAGGTCCTGCCGCTCGCCGACGGCCGCATTTTCACGGGCCGTCAGGCCCGCGAGGTGAAGCTGATCGACGCCATCGGCGGGGAAACCGAAGCCCTGGTCTGGCTGGAGACCGAACGCGGGGTGGCCCAAGGGCTGCCCGTCCGCGAAATCAAGGTCCGCGAAGACGGCGAACTCCTGTCTGGCGCGATGGCGGCTTTGACCGGAAAAGCAAAGCTTATTGAACGACTTACCCTTGACGGCCTAGTATCCCTCTGGCACTTTGACGCCGGTCGGCCCTAAGGTCACTGCGGTGACCGGATAGGTCGGCCCCGACGACAGCGAGAACGGGACGCCGCGCATGACGAGGTCGGAGCTGATCCAGCGCTTGTCGGAGATGAACCCGCACCTCTATCAGCGGGACGTCGAGCGGATCATCGCCACAGTTTTCGACGAAGTGTCCGCCGCCCTCTCCCGGGGAGACCGGGTCGAGTTGCGCGGTTTCGGCGCCTTTTCCGTGAAGCGCCGCGGCCCCCGTGTGGGACGCAACCCGCGCACCGGCAGCTCTGTCCAGGTGTCGGAAAAGCACGTTCCGTTCTTCAAAGCGGGCAAAGAGCTGCGCGAGCGGCTCAACACCGAAGAATAGCGACCGCCCGCCGGCGGTCCGTTCCACCGCCTAAACCAGCCATCGAGGCCGGCCGTTGCGTATCCTGCGCCTGATCCTCGTCGTTCTCATCGCCGCGCCCGTCATCGCGTTCGCGGTCGGCAATCGCCAAGTCGCGACTTTCCAGCTCTGGCCTTACGAGATTGATCTCCCCATCTTTGCGGTCGTCTTCGGCGCTCTCTTAGCCGGATTGGTTCTGGGCGCGCTGGTGACGTGGATGGCTTCGATAGGGCCGCGCCGACGCGCCCGCGCCGAGGCCAAAAAAATGCGGGCGGAACTGGCCGCCCTAAAAGCCGCACCGAAACCGGGCGCGCTTAGTACACCGGAGACCTATCTGCCGTGAGCGGCCCCGTTTACGTCGCGCTCGATATGACCGACACGGCCGAGGCCGCTTCGCTGGCGAAGCGCTTACACGGCCATGTCGGCGGGGTAAAACTCGGCCTCGAATTTTTCGTCGCCAACGGACCCGGCGGTATTCGCGCCGTAGCGGACGCCGGCTTGCCGGTCTTCCTCGACCTCAAGCTGCACGACATTCCCAACACCGTGGCGGGCGCCATGGTATCGGCTGTGGCGCTGAATCCCGCCATCGTCACGATTCATGCGGGTGGCGGCGCGGCCATGATGCGGGCCGCTGCGGAGACCGCGCGAAAGGCCAAGAACCCGCCGTTGGTCATCGCCGTGACTGTGCTGACCAGCCTGGACGACGCCGATCTGGCGTCCGTCGGCCAGCATGCACCGGCTCTGGAACAGGCCGTGCGCCTTGCATCGTTGGCCAAGGAATCGGGCCTCGGCGGCGTGGTCTGCTCGCCGCATGAAGTGGCCGCCATCCGCGCGCGTTGCGGCAAGGAATTCAAGCTGGTGGTGCCGGGCATCCGTCCCGCCTCCGCAGCACTCGGCGATCAGAAGCGCG
>CAYZFH010000348.1:0-3038 GCA_964477375.1 uncultured Rhizobiaceae bacterium
TGACCCACGCCTATTTTAAGGCGCTCCTGTTCCTCGGCGCGGGATCGGTGATCCACGCGATGTCCGACGAGCAGGACATGCGCAAGATGGGCGGCATCTGGCGGAAGATTCCATTCACCTACGCGATGATGTGGATCGGCTCGCTGGCCCTGGCCGGCATTCCTTTCTTCGCCGGTTTCTACTCCAAGGACATGATTATCGAATCGGCCTGGGGGGCCGGCACCGGCGTCGGCCAATACGCTCTCATCATGGGCGTCGTGGCCGCGCTCCTGACGGCTTTCTATTCCTGGCGCCTGATCTTCCTGACCTTTCACGGCAAGCCGCGCGCGGACCATCACACGATGGAGCATGTGCACGAATCACCGCCGGTCATGCTGGCGCCTCTGGCGTTCCTGGCGCTGGGTGCGGTCTTTGCGGGCTTCATCGCCTACGAGACGTTCGTCGGCCATCACATGGCGGAATTCTGGCGCGGCTCGATCCTGATTTTGCCGCAGCATGCTTCCATCGAGCACGCCCACGAGGCGCCGCTGTGGCTCAAGGTGACGACGATTGTCGTGGCGCTCGGCGGCATCCTGGCCGCGTACTACGCCTATATGGTCAAGGCCTCGCTGCCGCAGCGTTTGGCCGAGACCTTCCGTCCGGTCTACTTGTTCCTGCTGAACAAGTGGTACTTCGACGAGCTGTACAACTTCCTGTTCGTCCGCCCGGCTGTGAAGCTCGGCCGCCTGCTCTGGAAGGGCGGCGACGGGGTCATCATCGACGGCCTGGGGCCGAACGGCTTGGCCGCGACGACGATGGGCCTGGCGCGGCGCGCGGGACGCCTGCAGACCGGCTATGTCTACCACTATGCCTTCGCCATGCTGATCGGTGTGGTGGGGCTGGTGACCTGGTATCTCTTCTACGGCCGCCTGTGAGAACGCCATGACAGATTGGCCGATCCTTTCCATCGTCACCTTCCTGCCTTTGGCGGGCGTCGCGATGATCATGGCCATCCGCGGCGATGAAGCCCTGGTCGCACGCAACGCGCGTTGGGTCGCGCTGTGGACCTCGCTCGTTACATTCGCGGTCTCGCTGGTGTTGTGGTTCGGCTTCGATACCGGCAACCCAGGCTTCCAGTTCGAGGAGCGGGCTGCGTGGCTGCCGGAGATCGGCATCTCCTACCACATGGGCGTGGACGGCATTTCCATGCCGTTCGTGCTGCTGTCGACGCTTCTGATCCCGATCTGCGTCCTGGCAAGCTGGGACGCGGTGCAGCACCGCGTGCGCGAATACATGATCGCATTCCTGGTCATGGAAACGATGATGATCGGCGCCTTCGCCGCGCTCGACATCGTGCCGTTCTACATGTTCTTCGAATGCACCCTGATCCCGATGTTCCTGATCATCGGCGTCTGGGGCGGTCCGCGGCGGGTCTATTCGGCGTTCAAGTTCTTTCTGTACACGCTGACCGGCTCGGTCCTCATGCTGCTGGCCATCCTGTACATGTATTTCGAGGCCGGCACGACGGACATCCCGGCGCTCATGGCCTATGGCTTTGATCCGCGTTGGCAAATCTGGCTGTGGCTCGCGTTCTTTGCCTCCTTCGCGGTCAAGGTGCCGATGTGGCCGGTCCACACTTGGCTGCCTGACGCGCACGTCGAGGCGCCGACGGCCGGCTCCGTGCTGCTGGCCGGCGTGCTGTTGAAGTTCGGCGGCTACGGTTTTCTGCGCTTCTCCGTGCCCATGTTTCCGCACGCGACGGAGTACTTCACGCCGTTGATCTTCACGCTCAGCGTGATCGCGGTGATCTACACCTCCCTGGTCGCCTTGGCCCAGGAGGACATGAAGAAGCTGATCGCCTATTCCTCGGTTGCCCACATGGCCTTCGTGACCATCGGCATCTTCTCGCTCGACGTGCAGGGCGTGCAGGGTGCGATGTTCCAGATGCTTTCGCATGGTGTGGTGTCGGCCGCGCTGTTCCTGATTGTCGGCGTGATCTACGACCGCATGCACAGCCGCGAGATCGCGCGCTACGGCGGCTTGGTCCACCGCATGCCGCTCTACGCCGCAACCTTCATGCTGTTCATGCTGGCCTCGGTCGGCCTGCCGGGTACCAGTGGCTTTGTCGGCGAATTCCTGGTTTTGGTCGGCGCGTTCAAGGTGAACACCCTGGTCGCGGCGCTGGCGGCGACCGGCATGGTGTTGGGCGCGGCCTATATGCTGTGGCTTTATCGCCGCGTCGTTTTCGGGCCGCTGGTGCGCGAAGACCTCAAGCACATCATGGATCTGTCGGCCCGTGAGATCGCGATCTTCGCACCTCTGGCCCTGATCGTTCTTTGGATGGGTATCTACCCGTCTTCGTTCTTCCGGGTGATGGACGGGTCCGTCTCCCAATTGGTCTCGAACTATCATCAGACCGTGCAAAACGCCGCGCTTGCGGCGCTGTCGCGCTAGGCGGGGACGGTCATGTACGCTTTCAGCATCGCTTCGCTTATCCCGGCCTTGCCGGAAATCTTCATGGCCCTAAGCGGCATGGCGCTGCTCATGGTGGGCGTGTTCCGCGGCGACCGTGCCACGCGGGGGATCTCCTGGGCTGTCGTGGCCGTCTTCATCGTGGCGGCATTCCTGGTTTCGCGCGTCAGCGGACCGGGCGTCCTGACCTTCGACGGCATGTTCGTGGCCGACGCCTTTGCCGTGTTCATGAAGCAATTGGCGCTGGCTGGCTCCGCCTTGGCCCTCATCATGTCGATCGGCTTCAACGAGCGGGAAGGGATCGCGCGCTTCGAATTCCCGATCCTTTTCCTCTACGCCACGCTCGGCATGATGATGATGATCTCGGCCAACGACTTGCTGGCGCTGTATGTCGGCTTGGAGTTGCAGAGCCTCTGCCTCTATGTCGTCGCAGCCTACCGGCGCGACAATCTCCGCTCCTCGGAAGCCGGTCTTAAGTACTTCGTCCTCGGCGCGCTTTCTTCCGGCATGCTCCTTTACGGCATGTCGATGGTCTATGGCTTTGCCGGCACCACGCGCTTCGACACGCTGTTCGAAGTGCTGTCGAG
>CAYZFH010000349.1:0-3020 GCA_964477375.1 uncultured Rhizobiaceae bacterium
TCCTGAACGGCATCACGCGGCTGGCCGTGATCGAGATCGCCAAGGGGCAGGGGCTGCGCTTCGTCGAACGGCGCTTCACGCTGGCCGACGCCAAGGCTGCGCGCGAGGCGTTCGTGACCGGCTCGACAGCCTTCGTCATGCCGATCGTGCAGATCGACGATGCCACGGTCGGCGATGGTAAGCCGGGTGCGCTGACCCGCGCGCTGCGCCAGGCCTATATCGACCGCATCGGCGGTAAGAGCGCCGCATGAGCCTGCCGCGCCCACGCGCCATCCTGTTCGATTGGGACAGCACGCTGATCGACGCGTGGCCCGCGATCGGCGCGGCGCTGAACGCCACGCTGGTCGCCATGGGGCACGAGCCCTGGACGGACGCCGAGACGCGGCTGCGCGTGCGCGAATCCATGCGCGACAGTTTCCCCAAGCTATTCGGCGAGCGCTGGACCGAAGCGCGCGACGTGTTCTATGCCAGCTACAACGCCTGCCATCTCGATCATCTGGTCGCGTTGTCGGGCGCGGCCGAAGCGCTGGCCGCGATCCGGGAGCAGGGCATCTATCTGGGCGTGGTCAGCAACAAGAAGGGCGAGCTTCTGCGCCAGGAGGCCGCGCATCTGGGCTGGACGCCCCATTTCGGCCGCCTGGTCGGCGCGGGCGATGCCGTGCGGGACAAGCCTGACCCGGCGCCGGTTGCCATGGCCCTTGAGCCGTCGGGCATCGCGTCTGGCCGGGAGGTCTGGTTCGTGGGCGATACGGGAATCGATATGGCCTGTGCGCGGAACGCCGGCTGCGTTCCCGTTCTGGTCGGGCATTTGGACCCGGAATCGGCGGAATTCCGCGATGCGCCCCCGGAATGGCACGCGCGCGATTTCGCCACCCTCCGTGGGCTTGTTGCAGGCCCCTGACAAGCCACATATATCCTTCATGGAAGTTGCCTAAAATGAATGGTCCGGCCGCCGTGGTGGCCGGGTGTTACCCACGGGTCCGGGTGCCGAGCGCATCGCGGCCCGCAAAAACAAAGGAGGACACAACGATGTCTTCAGATAAAAACCTCCAGGACGTGTTCCTGAACCATGTGCGCAAGAACAAGATCCCGGTCACGGTGTTCCTGGTGAACGGCGTGAAGCTGCAGGGCAATATCGGCGCGTTCGACAATTTCTGCGTCCTGCTTCGCCGCGATCACCACGCGCAGCTGGTCTATAAGCACGCCATCTCCACCGTGATGCCGGGTGGTCCGGTCCAGCTCTTCGAGCCGGACGGCAAAGCCGAGGGCGAAGCCTGATTTGACCGAAACCGTTTCGACCGCGATTCCGGCCCGCCGCACCGCTGTTCTGCACCCGGTACGCGACGGCGGCGGGCGGGCTGATTCCGCGCGCGATCCCGAGGCACGGCTGGCAGAAGCCGTCGGCCTAGCCGCGGCGATCGCGTTGAACGTCGTCCATGCCGAGACGATCCGGGTGCGCGAGCCGCGCCCCGCGACCCTGTTCGGCACGGGCGGTATCGACCGGCTCAGAGGCCTGATCGCCGACCTCGAAATTGAATTGGTCATCGTCAACGGCGCGCTTTCGCCGGTCCAGCAGCGCAATCTGGAGAAGGCGTGGAAATGCAAGGTGATCGACCGCACGGCGGTGATCCTTGAGATCTTCGGCGCCCGCGCCCGCACGCGTGAAGGCCGCCTGCAGGTGGAACTGGCGCATCTGTCGTATCAGCGCAGCCGCCTGGTGCGGTCCTGGACCCACTTGGAGCGGCAGCGCGGCGGTTTCGGCTTCCTCGGTGGCCCCGGCGAATCGCAGTTGGAAATCGACCGCCGTTTGATCGACGAGCGCATCTCGCGTCTTAAGGATGAATTGGGCGATGTCGGCCGCACACGCCAGATCCACCGCAAGGCGCGTCAGCGCGTGCCGTATCCGGTCGTGGCGCTGGTCGGCTACACCAATGCCGGCAAATCGACGCTGTTCAACCGGCTGACCAACGCCGATGTGCAGGCGGCGGACATGCTGTTCGCCACGCTCGATCCCACCATGCGCAAGATCGAGCTGCCGTCGGGGCGCAACGCCATCCTGTCCGACACGGTCGGCTTCATCTCCGACCTGCCGACCGAACTGATCGCGGCCTTCCACGCCACCTTGGAAGAGGTGCAGGAGGCCGATCTGGTCATGCATGTGCGCGACGTGGCCCATCCGGAAAGCGAAGCGCAGAAGGTCGACGTGGAAGCGGTGCTGGAGAAACTGGGCATCGCCGAAGGCAGCGGGCGGGCGCGGATCGAGGTCCTGAACAAGATGGACCTTTTAGGTCCCGAACAGCGCGAGCTGGTGTTGAACGCCGCCGGTCGGGCCAACGAACCGCAGATCGCGGTTTCGGCGCTGACGGGCGAGGGTTGCCCTCAGCTCCTCGCTTTGGTCGATGGCGAGCTGGCCGAAGGCCGGGACGTGATCCAGGTTTCCGTCCGCCTCTGGGATGGCAAGACCATCGCCTGGCTCTACCGCAACGGCGAGGTCATGGAGCGGCGGGACGACGAGGAGTACGCCCACATCAAAGTTCGGCTGGCCGAGGCCGACCAGGCCCGCTTCGCGCGCCTGACCGACGCCGAAAAATCCGGCGAAAGTCACCCTCTAACTCATTGATTTATCTAAATTTGGCTAGGGGTCGTCTTGACAGACCGGGCCGCGACCCATACATAGCACTCGGCTCTTATGAGTGCTAATAGCCAGCCGGGCCGAGCTATCACCCCGGCGGCATCACAGGGAAATCGAGGAGGAGAGAGCATGGGCTTTAGGCCGTTGCATGACCGCGTCGTGGTCAAACCGCTGGAAGGCGAAGAGAAGACCAAGGGCGGCATCATCATTCCGGACACCGCGAAGGAAAAGCCGATGGAAGGCAAAGTCGTTGCCGTGGGCCCAGGCGCCCGTGGCGAGGACGGCAAGCTGGTGAAGCCGGACGTCAAGAAAGGCGACCGCGTCCTTTACGGCAAATGGTCGGGCACCGAGGTCAAGGTCGACGGGGATGACCTGTTGATCATGAAGG
>CAYZFH010000350.1:0-2984 GCA_964477375.1 uncultured Rhizobiaceae bacterium
TGCGCGGCGGTTGGGACAATCTACTTGCCGTCATTCCGGGCGGGGCCTCGGTGCCGCTGCTGCCCAAGGACATCTGCGACACGATGCTGATGGACTTCGACAGTCTGCGCGAGAAGAAGAGCGGTCTCGGTACCGCCGCCGTCATCGTGATGGACAAGTCGACCGATGTGATCAAGGCGATCGCCCGCCTGTCCAAGTTCTACATGCACGAGAGCTGCGGCCAGTGCACGCCGTGCCGCGAAGGCACCGGCTGGCTGTGGCGCATGATGGAGCGCATGGTGAAGGGCGAGGCCGAGCTGGAGGAGATCGATCTTCTCGAGCAGGTCACCTACCAGATCGAAGGCCACACGATTTGCGCATTGGGCGACGCCGCGGCGTGGCCCGTGCAGGGTCTCATCCGTCATTTCCGGCCGGAAATGGAGCGCCGCATCGTCGCGCGCAAACAGGCCGGCGTGGCGCGCGCGGCATAGGACGGGGAACATGCCGAAGCTCAAAGTAGACGGCGTCGAAGTCGAGGTTCCGCCCGGGACGACCATCCTGCAGGCGGCCGAGATCGCTGGCTCCGAAATTCCGCGCTTCTGCTATCACGAGCGCTTGGCCATCGCGGGCAATTGCCGCATGTGCCTGGTCGAGGTGGAGAAGTCGCCGAAGCCCGTGGCGTCCTGCGCCATGCCGGTCGGTGAGGGCATGGTGGTGCACACCCAGTCCGCCAATGCCAAGAAGGCGCGCGCGGGCGTGATGGAATTCCTGCTGCTCCATCACCCGCTGGATTGCCCGATCTGCGACCAAGGCGGCGAGTGCGACCTGCAGGACCAGGCCATGGCCTTCGGCTTCGATCGCGGGCGTTATCGCGAGGCCAAGCGGGCCGTGCGCGAGAAGAACATGGGGCCGCTGGTCAAAACGATCATGACGCGCTGCATCCATTGCACGCGCTGCATCCGCTTTGCGACCGAGGTGGCCGGCGTGCCCGAGCTAGGCGCGGTCAATCGCGGCGAGCATATGGAGATCACGTCCTATCTCGAGCGCGCGCTGACCTCTGAACTTTCGGGCAACGTGATCGACCTGTGTCCCGTCGGCGCCTTGACCTCCGGCCCCTATGCCTTCACCGCGCGCCCGTGGGAGCTGCGCAAGACCGAATCGGTCGACGTGATGGACGCGGTCGGCAGCAACATCCGCATCGATGCGCGCGGCAACGAAGTCATGCGCGTCCTGCCGCGCCTGAACGAAGACATTAACGAAGAGTGGATATCCGACAAGACGCGCTTCGCGTGCGACGGCCTGCGTCGTCAGCGTCTGGACCGCCCGTATGTCCGGCGCGGCGGCAAGCTGGAGCCCGCCACATGGCAGGAGGCCTTTGCGGCCATCGCTGCGCGGGTCGAGCGTACGAACGGCTCCAAGATCGCCGCCATCGCGGGCGACCAGGCCGATGCCGAAGCCATGGTCGCGCTGAAGGATCTGCTGGCCTCACTCGGTTCCAGCCATGTGGATTGCCGCCAGGACGGCGCCAAGCTGGATACGCGCACGCGCGGATCGTACCTGTTCAACACCACCATCGCCGGCATCGAGCAGGCCGATGCGTGCCTTCTAATCGGCGCAGACGTGCGCCATGAGGCGCCGATCATCAACGCCCGACTGCGCAAGCGCTATCTGCGCGGCGGCTTCGCGGTGGGCGCCATCGGCCCGCGTCTTGACCTTACATATAAGGTGGACTGGCTGGGCGAGGGGACGCGCACGCTGGAAGACCTGGCGACGGGCCGCCATCCGTTTGCCGAGACGCTGAAAAGCGCCAAGAAGCCGATGCTGATCCTGGGCCAGGGCGTGTTGCGCCGGGCTGACGGCGCGCGGGTGCTGGGTTTGGCGCGCCGCATCGCCGAGAGCTTCGGTTTGCTGCGCGACGACTGGAACGGTTTCAACGTGCTGCACACGGCCGCGGGCCGCGTAGGCGGCTTGGATCTCGGCTTCGTGCCGGGCCCGGGCGGCAAGGACGTAGCCGGCATCCTGGACGCGGCCGGGAAGGGCGAGATCGAGATCGTCTATCTCCTTGGCGCCGACGAGATCGATACCAAGAAGCTGGGCAAGGCTTTCGTTATCTATCAAGGCCATCATGGCGACCGCGGCGCCCATCGTGCCGACGTGGTTCTGCCGGGCGCCGCCTATACCGAGAAGAGCGGCACTTACGTGAACACCGAAGGGCGCGTTCAGCGCGGCCAGCTCGCGGTCTTCCCGCCGGGCGAGGCACGTGAGGATTGGAAGATCGTGCGCGCCTTGTCGGGCGTGCTGGGCCGCGCGCTGCCGTACGACACGCTGGACCGCGTTCGTGCGCGCCTGGCCGAGGTCAATCCCGTCTTCGGTGCGACCGAAACGGTGTCCCGCGCAACGATGGGCGCGTTCGGCGAGGACGGGCCGCTCGATCCCGGCTCGTTCGCCTATCCGATCGCCAATTTCTACATGACCGATCCTATCAGCCGTTGCTCCGAGACCATGGCGAAATGCACGGCCGAGATCGGCACGACAGTGAAGACGGGCACCGATGGTTGATTTCTGGCAGGTCTATGCGCTGCCGGCGGCGATCATCGTCGGCAAGATCCTTCTGATCGTCCTGCCGCTCTTGGGTGCGGTGGCGTATCTGACCTTGGCCGAGCGCAAGGTCATCGCGTCCATGCAGATCCGCAAGGGCCCCAACGTCGTCGGCCCGTTCGGTTTGCTGCAGCCCTTGGCCGACGGCATCAAGCTGGTCTTCAAGGAAACGATCATCCCCAGCGGCGCCAACCGCGTGGTCTTCATCCTGGCGCCCATGATCACCTTCATCCTGGCGCTGATTGCCTGGGCGGTGATCCCATTCGGCGACGGCATCGTGCTGGCCGACATCAATGTCGGCATCCTCTACCTGTTCGCGATCTCCTCGCTCGGCGTCTACGGCATCATCATGGCCGGCTGGGCGTCGAATTCGAAATACGCCTTCCTCGGCGCGCTGCGCTCGGCGG
>CAYZFH010000351.1:0-2958 GCA_964477375.1 uncultured Rhizobiaceae bacterium
CTGCTGGAGCGCAAGCCACGCCAATTGTCGGGTGGTCAGATGCAGCGCGTAGCGCTTGGTCGCGCGTTAGTCAGAGATCCCGACGTATTCCTCCTCGACGAACCCCTCTCGAACCTTGATGCGAAGCTGCGGGTCCGGACGCGCGAGGAGATTGCGACGCTACACGCCCGATTGGGCGCGACGATGATATTTGTTACCCACGATCAGGTCGAGGCCATGACGCTCGGCGATCGTATCGTGATCATGCGTGACGGATTCATCCAACAGGCGGGCAGTCCGCTTGACCTTTATGATCGGCCCGCGAACGCCTTCGTGGCGACTTTCATCGGGTCTCCAGAGATGAACCTGATTGATGGCGGCTTGATGCGCGACGGGGGCGCGCTCGTAATGCGCTCCGGCGGTTTGAGCGTCAACTTGCCTGCCCAGTCATTCTCCGGAGCGGAAAGGGATGTCACGCTTGGCATTAGGCCCGAGCACATCGAGCGCGCGGAAACCTCCACGGCTTTTGAGCTGGTAGTCGGCTTGGTCGAGCAAATCGGCGCGCAAACCTATGTGCTGGGTAAGATCGATGGCAACAAAATCCGCGCGGTATTTGCTCGGGACGACGCGCTGAGGGCGGGCGACCGAATTTTTGTGAATTTGTCTCAAGAGAAGTTGCACCTGTTCTCGCGCGAGAGCGGCAAGACACTGAGGCGGACCTCGACGAAAGGCGAAAATGGCAACGGGAGAGAACTTCATGGACAAGCTCAGCTTAGGCGCGCCGAGCTCCAAGGCTAACGTGAGCGACATCGATCGGCGGCGTTTTCTCAAAACGACGGCTGGTGCAGCAGCTGGCATCGCGGGCTCACTTTCCGCGCCCTATGTCAACGCACAGTCCGGGGTAACGCTTCGCATTTTGAACGCTGAAACGACTGCTGCGAGCCAATCGGCCTTGCGCGATGCGTGCAATGAATACGAGAGCAAGTTCGGCGTAAAAATCGTCGTCGACTCGACGCCGATTAGTGGTGGTTATGCGAAGTCGATGGCGGCCATCAATGCTGGCGCTCCTTACGATATCGCCACGGCGGGATACATTGCGCACATCTTGCAATACGCGATGGCGGGTCACATCGTGCCGTTGACGGATCTTGTCAAAAAATATTCGTGGGGGAAGCAGGGAACCTGGTCATATAAGGGAGAAAATTGGTTCTATCCCTATGACTACAATTTGGTGACGGTTTTCTACAGAAAAGATCTGTATCAGGAGAAGGGCCTGAAGGTTCCCAACACATGGGCCGAGTTCCTTGAGAATTGCCGGGCGCTGACTGTCGCGAAGGATGGCAACATAGAGCGAGGGGGGTGCGTCATACCGCTCGCGAGTGACAGTGCCACCAACTGGGCGAGCTTCGGCAACTTGTTTGCAGACGCGCCGAAGTTTTATGACGACAAGTGGAACGTCGTTCTCGATGCGCCGGGGAATGCCGGACCGACCGGCCGTTTTCTCGATCTATATGCCGATCTTTATAAAACGATGCCGGCTGGCATGAACACGGTCAGCTATGCTGAGCTGATGAGTCTGTTCGCGACAGGAAAGGTTGCGCATACCGTCTATTCGGGCCGCGTAGTCGAGGCGCTGGAAGCTCGCAATCCGGACCTCGCAAACAAGTATGGTATTTTCGCTTCTCCAGACAGTGCTGGTAAGCAGAACGCACTGTCCTTCGCCTTCGATGGCTTTATTCTTTACAAGACTAAGCAGACTGAGGCGGCCTTTAAGTTTCTACAATGGTTTATTGACGCGCACTATATTCGCTGGCTGCACTCCGCCTGGATGAATTTCCAACCGGCGCGATTGGACATTTACGAAGATCCACGGTGGAAAAATCATCCGATGATTCAGAAGCATTGGGCGACGATGGAGCAGATGAAGTCGTTCATTGATGAAGACAGCAAGACGGTTCTTAACTCAATAGATATGACGGGTCCGTCGTTTGATCTGCGACCGTGCAAGGTCTTTGATGCGAACATTATGCCGGAGATGCTGCAAAATCGGGTTCTTAAGAACATGTCGTCAAGCGACTGCGTGAAAGCCGCCGCCGATCGAATCCGAAAAATTGGCTGAGCATCGGAACTGGTGAATAGAGGCCCGAGGTTATGCGACAGGACTGGCGAATCATCGGTTTGTTCATCGGGGGTGTACTGGTACTCGGTACAATTGTTGGCGGACCTCTCCTCTATTCGATAAAGCTCTCCTTCTACACAGCGGCGTCGTTCATCGACCCGCCGCAGTGGGTGGGACTTGGCAATTACGTGAAGGTTCTTAGTGAGCCGCTGTTCTGGGGCTCGCTGTTAAACGGTGTCACGATCGCCATCTCGGCGATCGTGCTGCAAGTCGTTCTCGGCGTCACCATTGCGCTCGTCCTCAATAGGCAGTTTGTGGGGCAGACTGTCGTGCGGGCGCTTTCAATCGTGCCGTATTTTCTTCCGACGGTCGTCGCCTGCCTCATCACGCAGTGGATTCTTGATCCCAACTACGGCCTTCTCAAGAGTGTCTTCGCGTCATTCGGATATGGGATGTTCGATTGGGGAGGTAATTCAACGAGCGCGAAGGCGACTATTGTCCTTGTTAGCGTTTGGATCTGGACGCCGTTTGTCGTGACCTGTGTTCTTGCCGGCCTTCAATCCATTCCGGCTCAACTGTATGAAGCGGCCCGGGTCGATGGAGCAGGGGTTATGAAGCAATTCTGGCATGTCACGCTGCCAGGATTGAGGTCAGTGTTGATCGTGGTCATCCTCCTGAGAGGGATCTGGATGTTCAACAAGTTCGACGTGATCTGGCTTCTAACGAAGGGCGGACCGCTCAACGAAACCGAGACGCTTCCCACGTTGGCCTACCGAAAAGCGTTTCTCGAGTTCGACTTGGGAGGGGGGGCCGCTGTCGCCACCATCTCGTTCTTGATGTTGGCGAGCATTATCTTGATT
>CAYZFH010000352.1:0-2922 GCA_964477375.1 uncultured Rhizobiaceae bacterium
GGGCCGGTCCACGAGCCCTTCACCGTGATGTGGGTCATGTTATAGGCGACCAACTGGGCGATGGCGGGCTTGCCGTCCACATCCGGGATCAGCTTCAGATTGACCTGGGTCTTGGAGAGCGAGGCCACCGTCTTCTTCGGGTCGCGGGCGAAGACCTCGTGCTTATAGGCCATGGTGCCCACGGCCACGGTCTGGCCGGCATAGACCAGGGTGCCGGTCAGCGTGTCTTTCACCAGCTCGAGCGTCGGATGGGCGTGCTTCTTGGGAAAGCCCCAGATCTCGCGGCCGGCCGCGATGGGCGGCTCGTCGTCCAGGTACATCTGGACCGTGAAGTTGCACGGCTCGCCTTTATAGGTGCAGGGGATGACGGTGCCCGTCTCGGTGTAGTCGCCGAAGCCGGAACTGTCCGGCATGCGGATGAATTCATAGAAGACGATGTTATCGGGCGTGGGCTCCAAGGGCTCGGGCACCGCGGCGCGGATGGCGGCCGGATCGCTCTCGTACATCACGATGAAGTACTGGCGGTCGATGAAGCGGAACGGGCCGTGCGGATAGCTGGGGCTGATCGCAGGCATGGACGGCAGCTTGAGGATTTCGTCGCGCTTCATGGCTGATACTCCTTTGCGGGGTGGCGCCCGTCACGCATGCGTAACATGGCGGAGATAAACCGGAAACACCCGGCCTGGACGAATACCGGCCGTGGGCGCAGTCTTTGACCGGTGGAGAGGGCGATGGACGCGATCGAGACGCTGTTCGGCCTGATGAATCGCATGGGCGCCATACGATATGGCTCCGAAGCCGTCTCGCAGCTCGACCACGCCTTGCAATGCGCGGCGCTGGCGGAGCGGGAGGGTGCCTCGCCGCAGCTTGTCGCTGCCGCTCTTCTGCACGATATCGGCCATCTCACCGCCGATGATGAAGGGGCCTCGTTACAGGGCATCGACGCCCGGCACGAAATCGACGGCTCGGGCTTCCTGGCGGCGTGGTTCGGCGGCGAGGTGACGCGGCCGGTGCGCCTGCATGTGGATGCCAAGCGCTATCTCTGCGCGGTCGAACCGGCCTATTTCGACGGCTTGTCGCCGGCTTCGGTGCGCAGCCTGGCGCTCCAGGGCGGTCCGTTCTCGGAGGAGGAAGCGCGCCGCTTCATCGCGCAGGCGCAGGCGCCTGAGGCCGTGCGGCTGCGCCGTTGGGACGACGGCGCCAAGGTGAAGGGCGCCGAGACGCCGCCCTTGGGCCATTACCGTCTGCATCTGGAAGAGGCGCTGGCCGCGCGGCGCTAGGCCGCGCGGAGCTTAGCCCTCGGCGATCTGCTTCGCGTAGCGCTTGCGGTCGTTGATGTCGAGATAGCGTTTCCGCAGGCGGATCTTCTCCGGCGTGATCTCGATCAACTCGTCGTCGCCGACATAGGAGATAGCGCGCTCCAGCGTCATCGTGATCGGCGGCGTCAGCACGACCGCGTCGTCCTTGCCGGACGCGCGGATGTTGGTGAGCTGCTTGGCCTTGAGCGGATTGACGTCCAGGTCCTGGCCGCGGGCGTGCTCGCCAATGACCATGCCCGGATAGACCTTGTCGCCCGGCGAGATGAAGAGCGGGCCGCGCTCTTCCAGGTTCCACAACGCATAGGCGACGGCCACGCCGTTCTCGCGGCTGATGAGCGCGCCCGTGTGGCGCACGCCGATCGGGCCCTTGTAGGGGGCATAGCTGTGGAACAGGCGGTTCAAGACGCCCGTGCCGCGCGTGTCGGTCATGAACTCGCCGTGGAAGCCGATGAGGGCGCGCGAAGGGGCGTGGAATACGAGGCGCTGCTTGCCGCCGCCCGAGGGACGCATCTCGATCAGGTCGGCGCGGCGCTCCGACAGTTTCTGGACGACGACGCCGGAATGCTGCTCGTCCACGTCGACGACGACTTCCTCGATCGGCTCCTGGCGCTGGCCGGTGACCGGATCGCTTTTCATCAGCACGCGCGGGCGGCTGACCGCGACCTCGAAGCCTTCGCGGCGCATGGTCTCGATCAGGACCGCGAGCTGCAATTCGCCGCGGCCGGCGACTTCGAAAGCGTCGTTGCCTTCGGTCGGCGTGACGCGGATGGCCACGTTACCCTCGGCCTCGCGCATCAGGCGGTCGCGGATCAGGCGCGAGGTAACCTTGTCGCCTTCGGTGCCCGCCAAGGGCGAATCGTTGACCGAGAAGGTCATGGCGAGTGTCGGCGGATCGACCGGCTGGCCGGCCAGAGGCTCGGTCACTTCCAGCGCGCAGAGCGTGTCGGCCACGTTGGCCTTGGTGAAGCCGGCCAGCGCCACGATGTCGCCGGCACTTGCCTCGTCGAGCGGCGTGCGCTCCAGGCCGCGGAAGGCCAGGATCTTGGTCACGCGCACCTGTTCGATCGTCTGGCCGTCACGCGACAGGGCTTTGTAGTTGCTGTTGGGCTTGATGGTGCCGGAGGCGATGCGGCCGGTGAGGATGCGCCCGAGATAGGGGTCGCGCTCCAAGGTCGTGGCCAGCATGGCGAAGGGGCCGTTCGCGTCCACCTTGGGGGCGGGCACGTGCTTGCGGATCATCTCGAACAGGGGATCGAGGCTGTCGCGCGCGCCGTCGGGCTCGAGCGCGGCCCAGCCGTGCTTGGCCGAGGCGAAGACGGTCGGGAAATCGAGCTGGTCGTCGTTCGCGTCCAACAGCGCGAACAGGTCGAACATCTCGCTCTGCACTTCATGCGCGCGCTGGTCGGGGCGGTCGACCTTGTTAACCACGACGATCGGGCGCAGGCCGAGGCGCAGCGCCTTGCCCAGCACGAACTTGGTCTGGGGCATCGGGCCTTCGGCCGCGTCCACCAGCACCAGCACGCCGTCCACCATCGACATGATGCGCTCGACCTCGCCGCCGAAATCGGCGTGGCCCGGCGTGTCGACGATGTTGATGCGCGTG
>CAYZFH010000353.1:0-2918 GCA_964477375.1 uncultured Rhizobiaceae bacterium
CAAGCGGAACAGGGCGTTGCGGATGACGATGCCGGCTTGATAGCCCGCGTTGTGGGTGAATTGGTAGCCGCCGGCCGCGTCGCCGATGGCATAGACGCGCCGGTTCGTCGTGCGCAGCCCGGCATCGACCTTCACACCTTGCGGCGCGTAATCGATACCCACAGCTTCCAGGTTCAGGTCACGGAGATTCGCGCGCCGCCCAACAGCGACCAGCAGATGGCTGCCCTCGACAATCTGTTCCGCACCGTCGCGCGTCAGCACCACCGCGACGCCCGTGCCGCGCCGCTCGACACGCACGACCTTGGTGCCCTCGCGCAGATCGATGCCGTCTGCCTTCAAGCGCATGCGCAGGATGTCAACCAACTCCGGGTCATCCTTGGGCAAGATCGCGGCAGCCTCGAGGATCGTCACGGCCGCGCCAAGCCGCCGGTGCGCCTGCGCCAATTCGCAGCCAATCGGGCCGCCGCCGATCACAAGAAGATGCGCGGGCTGCTCGGTCAGATCGAAGATCGTCTCGTTGGTCAGATACGGTGTCTGATCGAGACCGGGAATCGGCGGCACGAAGGCCGACGAGCCGGTCGCGATGACGAAGCGCCGCGCGCGGATACGGCGCCCGCCCGCCTCCACCATGTCCGGCGCAGTGAAGCGCGCGGAGGCGCGGATCACGGTGACGCCGAGGCCGGTGAAACGCTCTTCGGAATCGTTCGGCGCAATGGCGCCGATCACGCCGTGGACATGCCGATGAACTTCGGCGAAGTCGGTTTCCGGCGCGCTGGTCACGACACCGAAGCGCCGCGCGTTGCGCGCGGTCTCCGCCGCATGCGCCGCAGCCAAAAGCGCCTTCGACGGCACGCAACCGAAATTGAGACAGTCGCCGCCCATCTCGCCGCGCTCGATCAGCACGGTGCTGGCGCCCAACTGCGACGCACCCGCCGCGACCGTCAGGCCGCCCGAGCCGGCGCCGATCACACAGATATCGACCGACAGAACCTCGCTCATGCCTTCGCCTTCCGCGCCATCACCTTCTTATAGACCACCGGGATCGCGGCCAGCGCGGCCAAACCGAGCAGCGGGATCAGGATCGAGGGCTGCAGGATCAGGGACAGATCGGGCGAGCCGCCCGCGGCCAGCACCGCGCCGAGCCCGTTGCCGATGCTCACGAACACGAACGTCCCCGGCACGATGCCGATGACGGTCGCCAGCGCGTAGGTGCCGAGCGGCACGCCGAGGAACGCCGGCACCAGGTTGACCAGCCAGAACGGAAACAGCGGCACGAGGCGCAGGATCAGGAGATAGCTGAAGGCGTTCTCGCGGAACCCGGCTTCCATGCGCTTCACGAACGGCCCGATCCGCGCCGCGAAGACATCGCGGAAGGCGCCCCGCGCCGCCAGGAAGATGGCGATGGAACCAAGCGTCGCGCCCACCACCGTGTAGACCGTGCCGAGATAGAGGCCGAACAGGAAACCGCCGATCACCGTGAGAAGCGCGCCGCCGGGAAGGGAAAAAGCCACCGCGACCGTGTAGAGGACGATATAGACCGCAGCAGCCAGGACCGGGTCCTGGGTGGTCCAGGCTTCGAGTTGGGCATGGTGGGCGCGGAGCGCATCCAGCCCGACATAGCGGTTGAGGCCGAAGGCATAGAACAAAGCGAGGCCAGCCGCGATCACCACCACCGGAATCAGCCGGCGGAGGGACCAAGGGCGTTTTGCGGCGGGGTCGGCCGTTTTCATGGGCGAAATCGGGGAAAAACCGGTTTTTCGGGATAAAAGACGCGAAACAGGCCGGCATTCTACACGCGGCGGTTACACCCACCATTCAACAAGCCGTGAGCAGAGGCCCTCGGTTGACTTGAAAGGGGGCCTCCCGTATACAGCGGCGCGGTTAAAAACCCCGGAATTTCGGAGATTTCAGTGAAGCGCCCTTATCAACCGAGCGTGCTTGTTCGCAAGCGCCGGCACGGATTCCGTTCCCGTATGGCCACGGTGGGGGGCCGCCGGGTGTTGTCCACGCGCCGCGCCAAGGGTCGCAAGCGCCTGTCCGCGTAAGGACAATGCAGGTCGCCGTCGGGCGCCTCAAGAACCGTCCAGAGTTTCTTCGCGTCGCCGCCGCGCGGCGGAAGTGGGTCGCGCCGGGTCTCATCCTGCAAGCGCGCGCATCGGAGCATGCCGATGACCTCCCCACCTGCCGCGTCGGCTTCACCGCCACCCGCAAGATCGGCAATGCCGTGGTGCGCAACCGCGCCCGCCGCCGTCTGCGCGCCGCGGTCCAGAATGTGATGCCGGCCCATGCGAAGCCCGGCTACGACTTCGTCCTCATCGCGCGCGGCGAAACCGCGCGCCGCCCCTATCCGGCCCTGCTCGGCGATCTGTCCGAGGCGCTCAAGCGCCTGGACGCCTACCGCGACGCGGCGGCTTAACGCGGGCATACGATGATGCGTGTTCGCGACCTGCCGGGCCTGCCGCTTCGTGCCCTCATCCGCACCTATCAGTGGGGCATCGCGCCTGTGATGGCGCCGCGCTGCCGCTTTCTGCCGAGCTGTTCGAACTATGCGCTGGAGGCCATCGATCGGCACGGCGCGATCCGGGGCACGTGGCTGACCGTCCGCCGCATGGCCCGTTGTCACCCGTGGGGCGGTCATGGCTACGATCCCGTGCCCGATGAATGCTGCGGGCATCACGCCAAACCCGAGTCGGTGCGGTAATGGACCAGAAGAACCTGCTTTTCGCCGTTCTGATCTCGCTCGCGGTCCTCGTGGGCTTTCAATATCTCTATGAGAAGCCGCGGCAGGAGCGCGCCGCCCAACAGGCCGCGCAGCAGCAGGCGGCCCAGCAATCCGCGACGCCCGCCGCCCCCGCGACACCGGCGGCGCCGGGCGCACCCGCCGTGCCGGGCGTGTCCGCGCCCCAAGTGGGAACGCA
>CAYZFH010000354.1:0-2883 GCA_964477375.1 uncultured Rhizobiaceae bacterium
CTGGTCATGGTCGGTTGCACCGGCAGCGGCGACGGCAAGGCCGATCGCGCCAAGCTGGTTCGGCTCGACGGCAAGCGTCAGGCCAATGTCACGCTGATCGGCTGCAGCGGCGCCATCGACACCAGCGATGCGATCGATCCCCTGGTGCTGGGCGGCGGACAGAGCGGCGCGCGCTTCGGCGACAAATGGGACGGACCTAACCTCGCCCGGCTCGGCGATTACCGCATCTGGGTCGACGCGCAGGGAGAGTTGCGCATCAAAAAAGGCGATCCCGCCTCAGACGACGACGGCCGCCGCGTCGGCTCCTAGGGCCTGCGGCGACGCCGTTCGCCCGACCAGGGTGCGGTAGTGCCGCTCCAACGTGTCATCCAGTTGACGGACATCATAGTCCGCCTCCACGCGCTGGCGGCCCGCATGGCCCATCGCCGCCCACAGATCGCCATCGATGATGCGTTGCATGGATTCGGTTAGCGCCGCCACGTCGCGCTCGGGCGCCAGAAAACCGGCAACGCCGTGCTCGACGAGCTCCGGAATTCCGCTGTGCCAGGTGGAGACCACCGGCATGCCAG
Source organism: uncultured Rhizobiaceae bacterium (assembly GCA_964477375.1). Classification (GTDB taxonomy): domain Bacteria; phylum Pseudomonadota; class Alphaproteobacteria; order CADEGL01; family CADEGL01; genus CADEGL01. The sequence goes on from CAYZFH010000354.1 coordinate 570, forward strand.
ATGCCATGGCCTCCATGATTGTCACAGGGATCCCCTCTTGATCGCCTGTCGAATCCGTCACGCTGGGCGCCAGCAGCATGTCGTGCTCCGCCATCAGCGCGTTCACCTGTTCCTCGTTCTGCCAACCCAGGAAGCGCACCGAAGAGCCGATTTCCAGCGCCGACGCCAATTGCTCCAGATGCTGGCGCAGCGGCCCGTCGCCGGCGATTGTGTAGTCAATCCTGGCGCCCTGCCGGACGAGGGCGGCGGCCGCGCGGAGCCCGTACTCCACGCCTTTCTTTTCGATCAGCCGGCCGACCGTCAGTAGCTTGATGGGCCGGTCCGTCAACGGCTGGCGTATACGGAACGCGAAGCGTCCCGGTTCCACCCCCATACGGTGCACGAATGTGCGCTCTGGGTCGCAGCCAAGGGAGAGAAGCTTCCGGCGCCAGACGTCCGAAATCGGTAGGAACAGATCGCCATGCCGCAGGAGATGCTCGTAGAGCGACGGATCGCTCCGCAAGGCGGCGCTGAGATCGACCCCATGGAAGGTCGTGACCAGACGGCCGCGCAAGGCGCCGATCTCGCGTAAGTAGGCGCCCAACCGCCCGACCGTTCCGAAATGACAGTGCACGACGTCGAATTCGCCACCCGGGGCCAAGGTCGCCGCCCAGTGGAGCAGCCGTAACGAGAAAGCCTCCCGCCCATAGCGCAGCACATTGAGAGCGCGAAGCGGCGCGGCGCGCCCGCACGACCAGCCATGCTGAAACGCTTCCGGCAAACCCCGCACACGCGCCGATCGCGAAGAGGGCATCGCCAGATACTGGGTCCGCCGCCGCAAATCGAAGCGTGCGATGGATGGATGCTGGGCCGGCTCGGCACGCGGCGCGGTTGAAAGCACGGTGACATCGTGCCCGCGTTCGATCAGCGACGTGATATGGCGCAGCACGAAGGTCTCGCTGAGCGCTGGAAATTCATACGCGAAAATGGCGATCCGGAGAGGCGTCATTTCAGGCCACCGCCAAAGCGTTGCGAACAGCTGGCCCCGCCCCCAGGGCCGAATCCTTGAGTTCCCCGACGCGGGAGCGAATTTGCGCGATCAAGCCCGGGCCTGAGGTCAGCAACTGACAGAAGGCCTGCTCCAGGCTTTCCGATGTGACCGCCTCGATATCCTGGGTGATCTCGCCGAGCCCGAGGCTTTGGAACAGCTCGACCGTTTTGAATTCATACGCGATCGGCAGGACCGGCACGCCCGCGCAGAGCGCCAAGATGCCGGCGTGCATTCGCGTCGCCACCACCATGTCGTGCTCAGCGAATAGGCCAATTAGCTGTTCCGGCCGATGGAACGCACGATCGACCGTCACTCTGGCTCGCACCGTACCCGGCAAAAGAGAGACGATTCGATCGGCCACACGAGAATCGTCGGTCCAGTAATCCGCGACTCCTTGGCAGGTGGATAGGAAAGTGACCTGGACGCCATGGTCCTCGACCAGGACGCGCGTCAGCTTGGCGACGGCGGCCACATAGCGTTGCATGCCCATTGCGGGCGGCTCGCGCCGGAAATGCGGCCAGTCGCGCACGGAAATGGCCACCCGCAACGGGCGTCCCGCCGGCGGAAAGCGCCGTGGCGGCATATCGAGCCGGGCCATGGCGAAGGCCGCATCGGCCGCCTGGACCACCCGTTCACCGGCCACGCCCAACTCGTCCAGATGACGGCGTGAAGCCTCGTCCCGCACAAGGATGATCCGCGCGCGGCGCAGAACCCATCGAAGCAAAATCCGATCACGCCCCGGCGGAAACGGCCCGAGGCTTTGGGTGAACAACACCAAAGGCCGTCCGAGCAAGAGCGTCACCATGAAGTCGAAGATCTTCGGGAACAGCCGGTAGGCCGGTACCAGATATGTGCCGCCCGTCGCCACCACCAGATCAGCCCGCGCGTATTCTTCCAGACTTTCGCGCAAGCGCGGCGGCAGCCGATGCGCCAACCGCCGCCCCAGTGGCTTCCGCCACAGGAGCGAGAGGAACAACACAAAGACCGCCACCAGCTTTCTCCGCCAACGCCCTTTGGCCGCTTGGTGGACCTGCTCGTACAAAGCCGGGCGATAGGCGAAATCCGGATAATGCCGCTTCGCGGCATCCGCCTGCGCGTCATAGACCGCGACATTCATGTCGTTGCCGAAGGTATTGCGCAGCACATTGACCGCACCGCGCAGGATGGCGGCATCGCCGGTGTTGAGCGAAACGGCATTGGTGATCAAGATCTTCAAGCACCCACCCTCCGTTGAAACATGACGGCGGACAGACGCAAAAGGTCACGCAACGCGTCACGGCCCTT
>CAYZFH010000355.1:0-2883 GCA_964477375.1 uncultured Rhizobiaceae bacterium
CTCCGAGGAACAGCGCCAGGGCGGCCTCGCCTTCGAATGGATGGAAGGCAACCAGTTGCGCGACATGGCGCCCTGGCTCAGCACCAGCGTGCGCGCCGCGACCTTTTGCCCCGAGGACGCCTATTCGAGCCCGCTTCTATCCGGTGGCGCCTTGCCGGCCGCCGTCGGCAAGGCGGGCGGCCACATCGTCGGCCATGCCGAGGTCACCGACCTGAAGCGCGAGGATGGCGGCTATCGCATCGAGACCAAGCGCGGTGCGATGCGCGTGAAGACCTTGGTCATCACAGCCGGCCCCTGGTCGGGCCAGCTTGCGCGCATGCTGGACGTAGCGCTGCCCATCTACGTCGACGTCAACATGCTTTCGGTCACCGAGCCCGCGCCCAGGATCCTGGATCGCGTCATCACCCATATCGGCGGCATCCTTTCGCTGAAGCAGCTAGCCAACGGCACGATCCTGATCGGCGGCGGCTGGCAGGGGCGCGGCCGCTTCGCCGGCATGGAAAAATTCGCCGACCATGTGCGTCTCGGCCAGAACCTGACCACAGCGGTCAGCGTGGTGCCCGATTTGGCGAAGTTGCGCCTCGTGCGCACCTGGGCGGGCTATGAAGCCGTGGCGCCCGACGCCCTGCCCGCCTTCGGCCGCCTGCCCAACAACGATGGCGCGTATATCGCAGCAGCGGCGCGCGGTGGCTTTACCTTCGGCCCGGCACAAGGTCTTCTCATCTCCGAAATGATTTTGGGCAAACCGCCTTCCACTCCCATCGGGCGCTTCGATCCCGCCCGTCTTCTGACCGGGGCACATGCATGAGCGGCTTCCGCATCACGGATGGCATCGACCGCGGCACGGCGTTCCAGTTCACCTGCAACGGCGAATCTGTCACGGCTTATCCTGGTGAATCGATCGCGGCCGCGCTCATGGCCGCCGGCAAGCGCCAGACGCGCGTGACCGCGCGGCGCCAGATGCCGCGCGGCCTCTATTGCGGCATGGGCGTCTGCTGGGAATGCATCATGGTGGTGAACGGCAAGCCCGCCGTGCGCGCCTGCATGACGCCGGCCGAACCGGGCATGAAGGTTGAGACCCAGCATGGCGTGGGAGACCCGGCATGAGGGAAACCGATCTCCTCGTCGTCGGTGCCGGCGCCGCAGGGCTTTCCGCGGCGCAGGAAGCCGCCAAACATGGGCTTTCGGTCACCGTGCTGGACGATAACCTGCTGCCGGGCGGTCAGTATTTTCGCCGTTTGCCGACCGGTTACCGCCACACGCAGGAGACCGTGTTCGACAAGGAGCGTCAGAGGGCCGATGCGCTCTATGCGACGACCGGTCAGAAGGGCGTCACCTACCTGAACGATGCCGTCGTGTGGGAATCGCCGGAGAACGGCGTCCTGGCCTTCGCGCGCGGCACGGATTCGGGCCGCATCCGCGCCAAATTGACGATCATCGCGTCCGGCGCCCATGACCGCCCCGCGCCCTTCCCCGGCTGGACCCTGCCCGGCGTGGTCACCGCGGGCGGCCTGCAGAATCTTCTTAAGGGCCAGCGCGTCATTCCCGGCCGCCGCGCCGTCGTCGCAGGCAACGGCCCTCTCGTGCTCCTGGTCGGCGCAACGCTGGCGCGCGCGGGCGCTGAGCTGCGCGAGGTGGTCGAGGCCGCGCCGATCCTGAAGCGGCTGGCGGGCTCCATCGCCGATCTCGTCGCCATGCCCAAGATCGTGCGCCAGGCCATCGACTACCGCTTGGCCATTATGAAATCGGGCGCCAAGCTGCGCACCGGCTGGACCGTGATCGAGGCGCGCGGCGCGGACGAGTTGGAAGAGGTCGTGCTGGCGCCGATCGACGCAGCGGGCAAGGTCGATCGGTCGCGCACGAAGAGCGTGAAGGCCGATCTTCTCGTGGTCGGCTTCGGCCTGATGCCGTCGATCGAGCTGGTGCGCCTGCTCGACTGCAAACTGGAATGGAAACCGTTGCGCGGCGGCTGGGTGCCCGTGCGCGGTGCGGATTTCGAGACCTCGCGGCCGGGCGTGCTGGCGGTCGGCGACGGCGCCGGTATCGGCGGCGTCGAGATGGCCCTGCGCGAAGGCAAGCTGGCCGGCGTGATCGCCGCCGAGCGCCTGGGCAAGCTTTCGCGCGACCAAGCCGCGAGCCTGAAGGCGCCGATCCAGGCCGAGATCGCCAAGGTGGAGACGTTCCGCCGCGGGCTCGAACGGCTCTACGCCATGCCGCCGGCCTTCCTCGACCTGCTGACGCCGGAGACCATCGTCTGCCGCTGCGAGGACGTGACGGCGGGCGAGTTGCGCGCGCGCCAGGATGCGGGCTTCGGCAGCACGGCAGCGCTCAAGGGCACGACGCGCACCACCATGGGCCGCTGCCAGGGCCGCAATTGCCTGCGCACGCTGTCCGCCATCATCGCGCAGCAGAGCGGCCAGCCCATCGACCAGGTGATGATGCCGCGCCCGCGCCTACCCGCGCGCCTGGTCACCATCGGCGACCTGCTGCAGGAAGAGCTGCCGCCGATCGAGATGCCGAAGGACCCGCATCTGCCCCGCGGCGAGCGCGTCAGCTAGCGCTTCTTCTTCACGGCCTTCTTCGGCTTCGACGCCTTCTTCGCCGGCGCCTTTGTCTTCGGCGCCGCGTGCTTCACGCCGACGGCCGCCTTCGGTACCACGAGCGCATCCACGGCGACGGCGCCCTTCGGCCCCACGATCACCGGATTCACGTCGAGCTCGGCAAGCAGGTCGCCGAGATCGTTCGCCAGAAGCGACAGGCGTGAAGCCGCCTTCGCGAAGGATGCCACGTCCGAGGGCGGCTTACCGCGCTTGCCGTCCAGCAATGGACGCGTCTTCAGCTTGTCGACATAGCGTCGTGCCGTCGTCGCATCGAAGTTGGGCA
>CAYZFH010000356.1:0-2874 GCA_964477375.1 uncultured Rhizobiaceae bacterium
CATCCCGCCGTGCTGCGCCTCATCCAGTTCGCGACCGAAGCAGCCCTGCGCGCGCGCATTCCGATCAGCATCTGCGGCGAGATGGCGGGCGATCCGCGCTATGCCTCGCTTCTGCTCGGACTCGGCATCCGTGATCTTTCGATGAACGCCGGCAGCCTTCTCCGCGTGAAGCAGCGTGTCCGCAGCGTCGATATTCTGGCCGCGACGCAGCGCGCGCGCCTGATCATGGATCAGTGGGATTCGGGCCGTATCACGGCCCTTTTGGACGACTTCAACGCCCTGGCCTGAGGCCGTTTAGGCGGCTTCGCTGTTGCCCCCGGAAGGTGGGGCTGGTATACGGCCCCGCGGTCTCGCGCGGCCTGTTCGCCGCCCCTCGCGACCCCCACGCAGACATCGACCCGCTGGAGCTGAAACATGGCAGCCACGAAGGATTATAAGGTCGCGGATATCGGCTTGGCCGACCTCGGCCGCCGCCAGATCGAACTGGCCGAAGCCGAGATGCCTGGCCTCATGGCGCTGCGGGAAGAGTACGGCAAGTCCCAGCCGCTCAAGGGCGCGCGCGTCACCGGCTGTCTGCATATGACGATCGAGACGGCGGTCCTGATCGAGACGCTGACGGCGCTGGGCGCCGAGGTGCGCTGGAGCTCGTGCAACATCTTCTCGACCCAGGATCAGGCTGCGGCCGCCGTGGCGGCCAAGGGTGTTCCCGTGTTCGCCTGGAAGGGCGAGACGGAAGAGGAATACTGGTGGTGCGTCGAGCAAACCATCAAGGGCCCGAACGGCTGGGTGCCCAACATGCTGTTGGATGATGGCGGCGACCTTACCGTCCTCATGCACGAGAAGTACTCCGATCTGATGAAGGACGTGCGCGGCGTTTCCGAGGAGACGACGACGGGCGTGCATCGTCTGTATGAGATGGCGAAGAAGGGCGAGCTTCAGGTGCCCGCCATCAACGTCAACGATTCCGTGACCAAGTCGAAATTCGACAATCTGTATGGCTGCCGCGAAAGCCTTCTCGACGGCATCAAGCGCGCGACGGATGTGATGATCGCGGGCAAGGTTGCGGTCGTGTGCGGCTATGGCGATGTCGGCAAGGGCAGCGCCGAGGCGCTGAAGGCGCTGGGCGCGCGCGTGATCGTGACCGAGATCGACCCGATCTGCGCGCTGCAGGCGGCGATGGAAGGCTTCGAAGTCCGCACGATGGACGAGGTGGCCAATCAGGCGGACATCGTCGTTACGGCGACGGGGTGCTCGGACATCGTCACCATCGAGCACATGCGGAAGATGAAAGACCGCGCCATCCTCTGCAACATCGGCCACTTCGACACTGAGATCCAGGTCGCGGCGCTGCGCAACCTGGAATGGCGCGAGATCAAGCCGCAGGTCGATGAGATCAAGTTCCCCGACGGCAAGCGCATCATTCTCTTGGCCCAAGGCCGCCTGGTGAACCTGGGCTGCGCCACCGGCCATCCCAGCTTCGTGATGAGCGCCTCCTTCACCAACCAGGTGCTGGCGCAGATCGAACTGTGGACCAATTCGGCCAAGTACGAGCGCCAGGTGTATGTCCTGCCCAAGCAGCTCGATGAGAAGGTCGCCGCCCTGCACTTGAAGAAGCTGGGCATCAGCCTGACCACGCTGTCCAAGGCGCAGGCCGATTATCTCGGCGTCTCGGTCAATGGCCCGTTCAAGCCGGAACACTACCGTTACTGACGGGCTTCCGGCCGGCCGCCCTTGACACGATTCGTCGGGGGCGGAAGATGAGCGTCGCACCGTGCGCCGCATGACCGCCCGCTTTGATTCGACCACGCGATCGGCGCCCGCGACGCGGGGAGCACCCATGCCGATCAGCGGTCACGCGCCGCGAATCCAGGAACTTCGTCTGAACGGCGAGGCCGCGACCGACCGGTTGGCCGCCGCCGTGGCGGCAATGGCCCAGCCGTGCGATGTGATCCTGCTCAAAGGCGATCTTGGCACCGGGAAAACGCGCTTCGCGCGTGGCTTCATCGCGGCGCGCGCGGGCCATGCGCTCGACGTGCCCAGCCCCACTTTCACCCTCGTCCAGACCTACGAGCTTTCCGGTGGCACGGTCTGGCATTTCGATCTCTATCGCCTGGACCGTCCGCAGGATGCAGCGGAGCTCGGCATCGAAGAGGCCTTTGCCGATGGGATCAGCCTGGTGGAGTGGCCCGACCGGTTGCGCGGCGATGTGCCCGGCGACCGGCTGGAGATCACGTTCGACTATGGCGATGCGCCGGACCAGCGGCGCGTGAGCCTGGCGGGCTTCGGACGCTGGACCGATTTGATGTCGCGGGTGTTCCATGCGTGAGGCCGAGATCGATGCGTTTCTGACCGGCACAGGCTGGGAATCCGCGCGCCGGGAAAACCTGCCGGGCGATGCATCCTTCCGGCGCTATGCGCGCCTGTTTCTGCCCGAAGGCCGCGCCATGCTGATGGATGCGCCGCCCAAGCATGAGGATGTGCGGCCCTTCGCGCGCGTCGCGCGCCATCTCACCGCCATGGGTTACAGCGCGCCGCGGCTTTTGGCCGAAGATGTCGAGGCGGGGTTTCTGCTGCTGGAAGATCTAGGCGACGCCACCTACACGCGGGAGCTGGCGCGCGGTGCAGACGAGCGTGCGCTTTACGAGATGGCGGTCGATGTCCTGATCGATCTTCACCGCCGCGCCGATGCGGTGACAAGTGGGATTCCGCCGTATGACGATGCGCGACTTCTCACCGAAGCCGCGCTTCTGACCGATTGGTATATGCCAGTCGTCACGGGCGCGCCTGTGCCGGACGCGGTGCGCGATTCCTATCTCGCCGCGTGGCGCGCGACCTTGCCGCTCGCTCGCCGCATTCCGGACACGTTGGTTTTGC
>CAYZFH010000357.1:0-2871 GCA_964477375.1 uncultured Rhizobiaceae bacterium
GACTGAAGTCCCGCCCAGCGGTCGCCCTTCATCGTCTTGCCCGCCGCCACGCGGCGCATCTCGGGCTGTCCGTCGGCCAGCCAGAAGATGCCGCCGCCCGTGGCCTGGGCGACCGGCGCCAGCTTCTCGTCCGTCGTGCGCACGTCCGAGCTTTCCAACGGGTTCGGCGCGCCCGCCGCGGCGAAAGCCGTCTTGTTCTTATCCTTCACGCGGTAAAGGCCGGGCCCCTCGATCGGCATGCTGCCGACCGCGCGGCCCGCGATGTCCTCTTTCAGATCCAGTGTCGTTTCCTTCCCGCTCGGCGCGGTTACGGTGACGCTCTTTTTGCCGGTTTCGAGCGAACGGCGTACGACTTCGAGCCGGTTGCCGCGCACCGACGCACGCAGATCGTTCTCCTCGAGTTCGGGCTCTTTCATCAGCCAATGGGAGACGCGCCGCAGCAGTTCGGCCTCGGGCCCGCCGCCTTCAAAACCGCGCGCCCACAACCAGATCTGATCCGATAGAAGCACGGCCACGCGGCCTTCGCCCTCGCGCGCCAGGATGAGGAGGGGGCGCTTGCCAGGCCCTTCCATCAGCACCGTGCCGCCCTTGGCCGTGGCCTCGATCTGGCGGAACCAGCGGCCCCATTTCTCGGCGCCCTCGGGCGCGCCGGACAGCTCGGCCGTCACCGGATGCCGCTTGCCCGCTCCGGTCAGCGCGGGCCGGTAGCCGCTTTCGATCACCTGCCCGGTGGGCTGCGCCGGCAGCACCTCTCCCAAGGGTGTCTGAAACGCGCTCAGCGACGTGGCATCCGGCGGGCCGGCGGCCAGCAGCAGGCCACCGCCCTTCTTCACGTACTCCGCGATATTCGCGTAGTAGCTGACCGGCAGAACGCCGCGGCGGCGGTAGCGGTCGAAGATGACCAGGTCGAATTGATTGAGCTTCACCTCGAACAACTCGCGCACGGGGAAGGTGATCAGTGCCAGCTCGTTCAGGGGTGTGTTGTCCTGCTTCTCCGGCGGCCGAAGAATCGTGAAGTGCACGAGGTCGACCGAGGGATCCGACTTGAGGAAGGTCCGCCAGACCCGCTCGCCGGGATGGGGCTCGCCGGACACCAGAAGAACCTTGAGCCGGTCGCGCACGCCGTTGAGCGTGAGCACGGCGCGGTTGTTGTCGAGCGTCAACTCGTTGGGGCCGGGCTCGACTTCGATCTCGAGAACCGCGGGACCCGCGCGGTTGAGCGTGATGTCCGCCTTGCCTTCGCCGTTGACCGGCACGGTTACCGTGCGCACCGGGTTGCCGTCGCGCTTGATGGTGACACGCGCGGTGCCCTTGGCGCCCGGCCCGTCCTCGACGCGAAACTTGATCTCGACCGGCTTGCCGACGATGGCGTAGGGCGAACCTGTCTGGACGACGAGCCTGCGGTCGGTTTCGCCGCGCGCACCGGTCAAAAGCGTATGAACGGGCGCTTTGAGGCCGAGGGATTCCGCCGTATCAGCGTCGTGCACCTGGCCGTCGGTCAACAGGATCACGCCGGCCAGGCGTTCGCGCGGCACGTCGCCGAGGGACCGGCTGACGGCGTCGAACAGGCGGGTGCCCGGATCCTCGGCGCCTTCGCGCGGCGCCGCGCCGGCATGAATGACGCGCACCTCCAGGTTCGGTTCGTTCTTGAGGCGCTGTTCGAGGGAGGCCAGGGCTGTGTCCCGCTTCTGTCGCCGGTTGCCGATCTGCTGGCTGGGCGAATCGTCGACGACGATCACGGCGATGTCGCTCTGCGGTTCGCGTTCCTCATAGACCAACGATGGGTTGAACAGAGCGGTCAGCAGGACGGCGGCCGAAAGCACGCGCCAGACTGTGCCGCGCGCGCGCCGCAGCGCGCCGTAAAGAAGAACCAGGGCGGCCAGGACGCCGAGCGCGGTGAGCAACTCCCACGGGACCAGCGGCGACCAGACGATATTGGCGACGTCGGCGTTCATTGGCCCAGGCGCTCCAGGATGAAGCGCAGATGAACCTGATCCGACTTGTAGTTGCCGGTCAGCGCGTACATCACGACGTTGACGCCGAAGCGATAGGCCATTTCGCGCTGCCGCTCGCCGCCCGGCACCACGGGGAACAGAGGCTGGCCCTGGTCACCGATGGCCCAGGCGGCCGCCCAGTCGTTGCCGCCGAGGATGATGGACGAGACGGCCTCGTCATCCTTGCCGTCACCCTTGGCTTCGACATAGACCGTGCCGGCGTTCCAGCGGCCCGGAAACTCCGACAGCAGGTAGAAGGAGCGGGCCAGCACATGGTCCGCCGGGATGGGGATCAAGGGGGCGAGATTGAGCCGGCTCAGAAAGCGCTGGAGCCCAGGCACGCTGGCGTCCGGACTGGACGCACCGATGCCGCCCTGGTTCTGAGTGTCGAATAAAATCATCCCGCCATTGCGAATGTACGCGTACACACGGGAAACCATATCCGGCGTCAGATTCAGGGGTGCCCGGCCCAGCGGCCAGTACAGGACCGGGAAAAAGGCCAATTCATCCCGTGAGATATCGACTTCCAGCGAGTCCCCCAGCTCAACTGAGGTGCGGTCCTGCAGCACTTTCCGGAGGCCCTGCAGGCCTGTACGGCTGGCATAGTCGACGTCGGCGTTACCCGTACGTACATAGGCCAGCCGCATCTGGCTGGTGGCCCGCAAAGCCGCCGCCGAAGGGTCCGACAGGCTTTGGGCCGACCCCTGGCTCATCGGCAGAGCAAGCAGCGTCCCGGCGCCCAAAACAAGAAGGATGGCCGCCCGGCGCAGGGCAGCCGGCACCCGCAGGGCCAGATACCCTCGGAGCTGCAAGCTGGCCACAGCGTCCACGATGACCAGGATCAGCGCCAGGGTCAGAAGCCAGGGCTGGAGGTCGA
>CAYZFH010000358.1:0-2861 GCA_964477375.1 uncultured Rhizobiaceae bacterium
CGAACGCGTTGGTCCAGATGGAGATGCGCGTCTCCGCCATCGAAAGCCAGATGCGTGAGATGAACGGGCGGATCGAAGAGCTCGGCATCAAGCTCAACCAGATGGAGAAGGCGCTCGACAAGAAGCTCAGCGACGCCGAATTCCGCCTGAAGATGCTGGAAGACGGTCAGCGCACGGCCGGCGAGGGCAAGGCGCCCGCAGCCTCCGCCGGCACGGCGCCGGGCGTCCCGCCGGGTACCAAGCCGATCGCGCCCATGGCGCCGCCGTCCGGTTCGCAGCAGGCCAGTGCCGCGCCGGCGGCCTCGTCCGCGCCCATGCTTCTGCCGCCCGGCACGCCGGATGAGCAGTTCAAATTCGCCTTCGATTTCTTGAAGCAGAACGACTATGCCCAGGGCGAGAAGGCCATGCGGGCCTTCGCGGATGCGCACCCGAATCATCCGCTCACGGGCAACGCGCTGTTCTGGCTCGGCCAGATGTATTTCGTGAGCAAGGATTACACCAAGTCGGCCGTCTCCTTCGCCCAGAGCTACGAGAAGTTCCCCGATGGTACGAAGGCGCCGGAGAGCTTGCAGAAGCTCGGCGTCTCGCTGGCCCAGCTCAACAAGAAGGATGAGGCCTGCACGGCCTTCAAGCAGTTCCAGACCCAGTATCCAACGGCGCCGGTCGCCACGAAGCAGAGTGTCCAGGCGGAAAGCGTCCGTCTCGGCTGCAAGTGAACCAAGTTCGGCCGGAGCCTCCAGGGTGACGGCCGAACCTCTCACCCCTCGGGAATTTGCACAGGCCATCGAACGGCTGGGGCCGTTCGAAAAGCATCCGCACGTGGCGGTCGCGGTTTCAGGCGGGGCCGACAGCCTGTCGCTTGCCCTGTTCGCATCGGCGTGGGCGCGAAAGCGCGGCGGGCGTCTCACCGCTTTGACCGTCGATCACGGCCTGCGGCGGGAAGCGGCGGACGAGGCGCGCTGTGTGGGGCGCTGGCTGCGCGCGCGCGGCATCGAACACCGCATCATCGCGTGGCGTGGCGAAAAGCCCGAAGCGAACATCCAGGCCGCCGCGCGCGACGCGCGCTATGGGCTTCTCTCCGGCTGGTGCGCGCGGCACGGCATCCTGCACCTGCTGCTCGCGCACCACGCCGGCGATCAGGCGGAAACCTATCTGCTGCGGCTCGCGCGCGGCAGCGGCGTGGACGGCCTGGCCGCTATGGCGACCGTGCACGAGCTTCTCTCCGTCCGCGTCCTGCGGCCCTTGCTCGACGTTCCGCGCGCCCGGCTGGAAGCGTCGCTGCGCCGGATGGGACAGGAGTGGGTCGACGATCCGACCAACCGCGACCGCGACCATGCGCGGGTGCGCATGCGTCAGTTGCTGCCCGCGCTGTCGGCGGAGGGGCTGACCGGCGCGCGTCTCGCACGGACCGCGGGTCATCTTGCCCGTGCCCGCGCGACGCTCGAAACCGCCGTCGCGGATGCAATGGCCGACAGCGTCGCGCTTCACCCGGCCGGGTTTTGCCTTTTGGACCGCGAAGAATTCCTGGCCATGCCGCCGGAGATCGCGTTGCGCATCCTGGCCCGCGTTCTCCGGACCGTGGGTGGAACTGCCTACCCGCCGCGGCTCGAGAGTCTGGAGCGGTTGCTCGACGAACTGTCACTGCCCGATGCGCGCGGACGTACTCTGGCCGGGTGCCGGCTGTTGCCCTGGCGTGGGGCGCTTCTGGCCTGCCGGGAAGCGGGGGCGGTCGAGGGCAAGGTACCGCTCGGCGATGGTCACGCCGTCTGGGATAGCCGCTTCGAGATCGAAGCCCGCGCGGCCAAGGGGGCGTTCGTCGGCCCGCTGGGGTCCGAGACACGCGAAAGGGTGCTTAAGGAGCGTCTTTCGGTATTTCCGGCCGCCGTTCGGCCTTCATTGCCCGCCCTTTGGGACAGGAATGGGCTGCTCGCGGTTCCCCATGCCGGTTATTGGCGCGATACGAGAGAAAAGCCGCCACTCATCCGATGCAAATTTAAGCCTGTTGAGCCTCTGATGGGGGCGGCCTTTGCCGTTGTTTAATGGCACGGATGCACTATTTTCATAGGACGCCTCGGGAGTGATCCGGGAATGGGGCCGCGTGGGCGGAACCTCCCGGAAAGCCGGCGGAACGGATGGCACAGTGAACAATTTCGGTAAGAATTTCGCGCTCTGGATCATCATCGCGCTGCTTCTCGTGGCGCTTTTCAGTCTCTTCCAGGGCAACTCCGGCCGCGGTCCCCAGTCCCAACTGGCTTTTTCCGACTTCCTGAACGAGGTCGAGGCCGGCCGCGTCACGGAAGTGACCATCCAGGGCGCTAACATTTCCGGCCGCCTGAACGACGGCAAAGCCTTCGGCACCTACGCGCCCAACGACCCGAACCTGGTCAGCAAGCTGCAAGCCAAGGGCGTGCGCATCACGGCGCAGCCGATCGAAGAGAGCATGCATCCGTTGCTCTCGGTCCTGATTTCCTGGTTCCCGATGCTGCTTCTGATCGGCGTCTGGATCTTCTTCATGCGCCAGATGCAATCCGGCGGCGGCCGAGCCATGGGCTTCGGCAAGTCGCGCGCGCGTCTGCTGACGGAAAAGACCGGGCGCGTGACCTTCGATGACGTCGCGGGCGTCGAGGAAGCCAAGCAGGAAGTCGAAGAGATCGTCGAGTTCCTGAAGGACCCGCAGAAGTTCCAGCGCCTGGGCGGCAAGATCCCGAAGGGCGTGCTGCTGGTCGGCCCGCCGGGCACCGGTAAGACACTGCTTGCGCGCGCCATCGCGGGCGAAGCCAACGTGCCGTTCTTCACCATCTCGGGTTCGGACTTCGTCGAGATGTTCGTCGGCGTCGGCGCCAGCCGCGTGCGCGACATGT
>CAYZFH010000359.1:0-2851 GCA_964477375.1 uncultured Rhizobiaceae bacterium
GCGATCGACGCCGGCATCGCGGTCGATTTCCTGCCCGGCCCGTCCGCGCCCATCGCCGCGCTGGTCCTGTCCGGCCTGCCGACCGACCGGTTCCTGTTCGCAGGCTTCCTGCCGCCCAAGACGGCCGCGCGCTGCGACACGCTGAAGGAATTCGTGTCCTTGCGCGCGAGCCTGATCTTTTTCGAGTCTCCCCAGCGCCTGGCTGCCTCGCTCGCCGACATGGCGGGCGTCCTGGGCGACCGGCCGGCCGCCGTCGCGCGCGAGCTGACCAAGCTCTACGAAGAGGTCCGGCGCGGCACGCTAGCCGAACTGGCCGCCCATTACGAACAAGCCGGTGCGCCCAAAGGCGAGATCGTCGTCGTCATCGGCCCGCCCTTGGTGCAAGAGGCGCCGAGCGAGGCGGAGCTGGATGCGCTGCTGCGAACGGCGTTGAAGCGCGAGTCCCTGCGCGACGCCGTGGCGGCGGTGGCCGAGGCCACGGGCGAACCCCGCCGCGCCGTCTATGCCCGCGCGCTGGCCCTCGGTTCACCGAACCGTCGGAAATGAAAAGCGAGCGGCACCGTCGCGCCCAGACCCAGGGGCGCTGGGCCGAACATGCCGTCGCCCAGTATCTCCGCCTCAAGGGCTACCGCATCCTGGCGCGCGGCTACCGGGCGCCCGAGGGCGAGATCGACATCGTGGCGCGGCGCGGCCGTGTCCTGGTGCTGGTCGAGGTCAAGGCGCGCCCCTCCGTTGAAACGGCGGCCTATGCCATCGCGCCGCGCCAGCGCCGCCGCATCGAGCGAGCGGCTTTACGCTTCCTGTCGAACCACCCGCGCCACGCCGGTTGCGACCTGCGCTTCGACGCGATCCTGGTTTCGCCCTGGCGCCTGCCGCGCCATCTCATCGATGCGTGGCGGCCGGAGGGCGATTCCGGTCATAATTGAACAACATCCACGATCGCGAGCGCGCGCCATGGGGGCCGGCCGCTTCATCATCGGTCTCGCCTGCGCCGGACTCGCGCTGGCCGCACTGTCCGCATGCGTTTCGCCCACCGGAATGGCGATCGGCGCGGCGGCCACGGCCGGCACGACCGCGTCGCAGGAGCGTCCGCTCTCCAAGGCCGTCAGCGACACCGCCATCCGCTCCGAGATCAATTACAAGTGGGGCAAGCACGACCTGGCGCTTTATCGCAAGGTCAGCCTGTCGGTGATCGAGGGGCGCGTGGTTCTGACCGGCTCGGTGGTCAATCCGCAGACGCGCATCGACGCCGCGCGCCTGGCCTGGGAGGCCAACGGCGTGAGGGAGGTCATCAACGAGATCCAGGTCGAGAACTGGAGCGGGGTGAGCGACCGTGCGCGCGACGAATGGATCCAGGCCAAGATCAAGGGACGGCTGACGCTCGATTCCGGCGTGATGTCGATCAACTACTCCATCGACTGCGTGAACGGCACGGTCTATGTCATGGGCATCGCGCAAAGCCAGGACGAGCTGGACCGCGTGATCAATCACATTCGCGACACGGCCTATGTGCGCGGCGTGGTTTCGTATGTGCGGTTGAAGGACGATCCGGCGCGCAAGACATGAACACCCGTGAAGAAGCCTTGGCCGCGCTGGCCCGCGTGGCCGCGCAGGACGACGACGCGATCGATCTGGCCGAGACGGGCTTGGTGCTGGCCTCGCTCGACCGGCCGCGCGTCTCGCTCGACCGCTACCGCGACCATCTGATCGAACTGGGCGCCAGCGTGCGTGGTGCGGTACCCGATGACGCGTCGCTCGATGAATGCGTCGCCGCGCTGAACGCTTCCATGGTCGAACGCTACGGCTATCAGGGCGACACGCAGAACTACGACGATCTTCAGAACGCCAATCTGATGCGGGTGATCGACCGCAAGCGCGGCCTGCCCGTCGCACTCTCCATCCTCTATCTCCATGCCGGACGGACCCAGGGCTGGGCCATGGCGGGGATCAACTTCCCCGGACACTTCCTTGTGCGGCTCGACCGCGGCGCGGGCCGTGCGATTCTCGACCCGTTTCACGGCGGGCGCACCCTCGGCACGGGCGAGTTGCGCGCGCTGCTCAAATCCGTGTCCGGGCAGGATGCCGAGCTGACGCCCGCCCATTACGCCCCGCTCGGCAACCGCGACATCCTTTTGCGCCTGCAGAACAACATCAAGCTGCGCCAGATCCAGGCCGGCCAGATCGAGGCCGCGGTGGCAACCTTGGAGGGGATGCTGGCCTTCGCGCCCGCCAAGCCCGAGCTGTGGCGCGAGGCCGGCCTCTTGCGCGCGCGCCTGGGCCAGGTGCGCGCCGCGCTCAGCGCGCTGGAGCGCTTCACCGCGCTCGAGACCGGCCATGACGAACGGTTCCGTATCGCCACGCTGATGCAGGAATTGCGGTCCAAGCTGAATTGAGGCTTCCCGCGGGCCTTCGACGGCCTAGTTATGGGCCGGACGCTTTCGTTTTCGCCGCCCCCGCCCTAGAGTCGCCCGCCGTTTCCCCGTTTCCGTGAGGCTCCGTGGCTCTCGCCGTCGCCATCCAGATGGACCCGATCGAGACGATCAATCTCGATACCGACAGCACCTTCATGATGGCGCTGGAGGCCCAGGCGCGCGGGCACACGCTCTATCACTATCTCGTCAACCAGATGAGCCTGAAGGACGGGCATGTCACGGCGAAGGCGCGCCGGATCAAGCATCTGAAGCGCGAGCGCGGCAACCACGCCGACATGGGTGCGCCTGAGACCATCGATCTGTCGACGATGGACGTGGTGCTGATGCGCCAGGACCCGCCCTTCGACATGGCCTACATCACGGCCACCCATATCCTGGAGCACATCCAGAAGAAGGTGCTGGTGGTGAACGATCCGGTC
>CAYZFH010000360.1:0-2751 GCA_964477375.1 uncultured Rhizobiaceae bacterium
CCCTGCGCCGCGCGGGCGAGTAGCCACCAAAACTCCAGCCGAACGTCTCTACCCCGCTCGCGCCGCTTGCATCCTCGAATTGTTATATTATAACGTCACGTTATATTATAACAGCCTCGGGGGATCGCAGTGCCGTCATTCAGGGGCAGAATCATCGTCTTTTCCTCATTCCTGCTGGCGCTTTGGCCCCAGGGCGGCGTCTACGCCCAGCAGCCGAGCGCCGGGGATCTTCAGGCGCTCGCCAAGCAGATGGAGGAGATGCGCCGGGACTATGACCGGCAGATCCAGCAGATGAAGCAGAGTTACGAGGCGCGCATGAACGAGATGGAGCAGCGCCTCAAAACCACGGAGACCACGGCGACGGCCGTCGACAAAACAGCAAGCGAGGCGCAGCAGACGGCGAAGCAAGCCGCCGAGCAGCCCGTGCAGGTGGCCAACGTGCCGGCCTCCCCCTCCGGCTTCAACCCCGCCATCGCGCTCATCCTCAACGGCGCCTTCGCGAAGATGTCGAAGGAGCCGGAAAGCTGGAGCGTACCCGGCTTCGCCACCGGCGACGAGGCGCAGCCCATCTCGCGCGGCTTCTCCATCGGCGAGACCGAATTGGATCTGTCCGCCAATGTCGACGACAAGCTCTACGGCCAGGCCACCATCGCCTTTACCAACGACAATTCATTGGAGGTCGAGGAGGCCTACATCCAGAGCCTGTCGCTGCCCTACGGCTTCACCGCGAAAGGCGGGCGCTTCTTCTCGGCCGTGGGTTACCTGAACAGCTTTCACGCCCATGCGTGGGATTTCTACGACGCACCGCTGCCCTATCAGGTCTTCCTCAACACCCAGTACAACGACGACGGCGTGCAGCTCCGCTGGCAAGCGCCCCTTCGGAACGTGATGCTCGAATTCGGCGGCGAAGGCTTCCTGGGCGACAGCTTCCCGGCCTCCGGCGCGGTCAACCAGGGCGTCGGCAGCTACAGCGCCTTCGCCAAGGCGGGCGGCGACTTCAACGCGAGCCACAGCTGGCTGGCCGGCATCTCCCAGCTCTGGACCAACGCGGAGAACCGCTCGACCAACGACGACTCGCTGCTCTTCACCGGGCGCACCAACATGACGATCTTCGACGTTGTCTATAAGTGGGCGCCGAACGGCGATCCCTCGCGCACCAATTTCAAGCTGCAGGCTGAATACTTCCTGGTGCACAACGCCGGCACCTACAACAACGAGTCCTACGACGGGAATCCCACCGGCTGGTACGTCCAAGGCATCTACCAATTCGCGCCGAGCTGGGCCGCCGGCTTTCGCTACGACGCGCTGTCGCCCACCGCCGTCCCCTCCTCGCTCGCAGCGACGCAGCTCAATCCGCTCGGCCAGACGCCGCGCCGGTACAGCGGGATGCTGCAATACACGACCAGCGAGTTCGGCCGCTTCCGCCTGCAATACACGCGCGACGATTCCTACGGCGGCGCGGGCGGCAACCAGTACGTCCTGCAATACACGGTCAGCCTGGGCTCCCACGGCGCCCACAGCTACTGAGGCTTCCTGATGAAATTCATTCACGCACTGATCGCCGCTCTCGTCTTCGCTGTTCCCGCCCGCGCCCATGCCGCGCTCGATATATTCGCGTGCGAACCGGAATGGGCCTCCCTCGCCCAAGAGCTTGGCGGCGACAACGTGTCCGTTTATGCCGCCACGAACGGCCTTCAGGACCCACACCAGGTCCAGGCGCGACCAAGCCTCATCGCCCGCGCCCGCACCGCGGACCTCGTGGTCTGCACCGGCGCCGATCTGGAAACCGGTTGGATGCCCGTGATCCTACTGCGGGCCGGCAATGCGCGTGTCCAACCGGGTTCACCCGGATATTTCGAGGCAGCAGGCTCCGTGCGGCTTCTGGACGCACCGTCGCGGCTCGACCGCGCCGACGGCGACGTTCATGCCGCCGGCAATCCACATATCCAGACCTCGCCGCGCAACATCCGCGCCACTGCCGTGGCGCTGTCGAAGCGTATGCAGGATTTGGACTCGTCCAATGCGGAGTCCTACGCCAAGCGCACGGAAGATTTCCTCGCACGCTGGGATGCCGCCACGCGGCGCTGGGAACAGACGGCCGCGCCGCTAAAAGGCGCCAACATCGCCGTCGCCCACAAAAACTGGATCTACCTGACAACGTGGCTCGGCATGACCGAGGCCGCCGCGCTGGAACCCAAGCCCGGCATTCCGCCTGGCCCCGCCTATCTGTCGCAAATCCTGGCAGACGTGCCGCGTAAATCGATCCGCTTCGTGATCTATGCCGCCTACGAGGATGCGCGGCCCGCCGAATACGTCGCCGAACAGGCCAAAATTCCCGCCGTGTCCCTGCCCTTCACCGTTGGCGGCGAGAAGGAGGCGAACGATCTCTTCTCGCTCTTCGATGTAACGATCTCGCGCTTGGTGGCCGCCCGTGTCCCATAGCTTCCACATCCTCATCCCCGCCCTGCTGACGGGGCTCTTGGTCCTGGCGACGCATGTGCCGCTCGGCCAGTTGGTCTTGGCGCGGGGCATCGTCTTCATCGATATCGCGATCGCGCAGGTGGCGGCACTCGGCGCCGTCGCGGGGCATGCATTTCTCGGCGGAGAGATCCAAGGCGTGATCGCCCAGGCATGCGCCGCCGGGGCCGCACTGTCCGCTGCAGGATTCTTGGCTTGGACGGACAAGCGCGCCGCCGCGTCGCAGGAAGCCGTCATCGGCGCGGTCTATGTGGCCGCCGCCAGCGCGCAGCT
>CAYZFH010000361.1:0-2734 GCA_964477375.1 uncultured Rhizobiaceae bacterium
ACTGCAGGGCGTGAAGATCAACGACAAGCACATCGAGGTGATCGTTCGCCAGATGATGCAGAAGGTCGAGATCATGGACCCCGGCGAGACGACCTTCCTGGTCGGCGAGCAGGTGGATCGCTCGGAGTTCGACGAGATCAACGCCAAGGCGGCGGCCGAAAACTACCGTCCGGCCACGGCGTTGCCGGTCCTGCAGGGCATCACCAAGGCGTCCTTGCAGACCAAGTCGTTCATCTCCGCGGCGTCGTTCCAGGAGACCACGCGCGTGCTCACCGAGGCCTCCGTCAGCGGCCGCGTCGACACGCTCAACGGTCTCAAGGAGAACGTCATCGTGGGCCGCCTGATCCCGGCCGGTACTGGCCGCACCGTGTCCCGCCTGCGGGCCGTGGCCGCGGACCGCGACCGGAAACTGGCCTCCGCCGCCGCCGAAAAGGCGACTGCCGAGGGCCAGGGCCAGATCGAAGAGGCCAAGATCGCCTCCTAAGGGCGATCAAAGCCTTAGCAATATCGTGGGCGCGGGTGGAGACACCCGCGCCCCCTCTGTTGGGGCCGTTTGGGCTGACGGCGGTACAGGATACCGCTCCTAGGCAGGGCCCTCGGCCTACGTGATCTGCCTCCCATGCGCTTGCCGCATGGACAGGCAAAAAGTCGTGGAAATCCTGGGCTCTGGCCACGGCTAGCACTTGACGGGGTAGGGGGCCGCGCATAGTATCCGCGCCGCCGTGGGGAGACGCCTTGGCGCATCCTCAGGGATCGTTATTTTTAGCGATCGACCTAGCCGAAGGCCGCATGGGAGTTAAAAGCTCCTCGCCGGGAGGAAGGGCTCTTTTCCTTCCGGGCGGCCTTTTCGCTGTGCAGAAGTTGGGAAGACGAGAGAAAAAATGCCGACGATCAACCAATTGATCCGCAAGCCGCGCCGCGCGCCCGTGAGCCGTAACAAGGTTCCCGCGCTGGTGCAGTCGCCGCAGAAGCGCGGTGTCTGCACGCGCGTCTATACGACGACGCCGAAGAAGCCCAACTCCGCTCTGCGTAAGGTCGCCCGCGTTCGCCTGACCAACGGTTTCGAAGTCACCTCCTACATTCCCGGCGAAGGCCACAACCTACAGGAACACTCCGTCGTGATGATCCGCGGTGGCCGCGTGAAGGACTTGCCGGGCGTTCGCTATCACATCATCCGCGGCACACTCGACACGCAGGGCGTGAACGACCGCCGCCAGCGCCGTTCGAAGTACGGCGCGAAACGACCGAAGTAAGGATCAGCCATGTCGCGACGCCGCCGCGCCCATAAGCGTGAACTGATCTCGGACGCCAAGTATGGTGACGCCATCGTCGCCAAGTTCATCAATTGCGTCCTCGAATCCGGAAAGAAGGCCGTTGCCGAAGGCATCGTCTATGGCGCCTTCGACCGCATCAAGGACAAGACCGGCCAGGAAGGCCTCAAGGTTTTCCACGACGCGCTTTCCAACGTTCGTCCGGCGGTCGAGGTTCGCTCCCGCCGTGTCGGCGGCGCCACCTACCAGGTGCCCGTCGAAGTCCGCCCCGAGCGCTCGCAGGCCCTGGCGCTCCGTTGGCTGATCGAGATTTCCCGTGCGCGCACGGAATTCACCATGGTCGAGCGCCTGTCGGGCGAACTCATGGACGCCGCCACCAATCGCGGCAACGCCGTCAAGAAGCGCGAAGACACCCACAAGATGGCGGAGGCCAATCGCGCCTTCTCCCATTACCGCTGGTAAGGGGGAATATCCGTCATGTCGCGCACCACTCCGCTCGATCGTTACCGCAATATCGGCATCATGGCTCACATCGATGCCGGCAAGACGACCACGACCGAGCGCATCCTCTATTACACGGGCCGCTCCTATAAAATCGGCGAAGTGCACGAAGGCACTGCGACGATGGATTGGATGGAGCAGGAGCAAGAGCGCGGCATCACCATTACCTCCGCTGCGACCACCTGTTTCTGGCGCGACCACCGCATCAACATCATCGATACGCCGGGCCACGTGGACTTCACCATCGAGGTCGAGCGTTCCTTGCGCGTGCTTGACGGCGCCGTGACGGTGTTCGATGGCGTGGCCGGTGTTGAGCCGCAGTCCGAGACTGTTTGGCGTCAGGCCGACAAGTACAAAGTTCCGCGCATCTGTTTCGTCAACAAGATGGACCGCATCGGCGCGAACTTCTTCCGCTGCGTCGACATGATCGTCGATCGTCTGGGCGCCAAGCCGCTGGTCATCCAGCTCCCGATCGGTTCTGAGTCCGCCTATGTCGGCCTCATCGACCTGGTCCGGATGAAGGCGATCCGCTGGAAGGACGAAAAGCTGGGCGCCGAGTTCGCCGTCGAAGAAATTCCGGCCGACCTCAAAGAGCAGGCCCAGGAATACCGCACCAAGCTGGTCGAGATGGCCGTCGAAGTCGACGACGAGGCCCTTGAGGCTTATCTCGGCGGCCAAGAGCCGGACGAAGATGTGCTGAAGCGCTGCATCCGTAAGGGCGCGATCTCCGGCGCGTTCGTTCCGATCCTCAACGGCTCAGCGTTCAAGAATAAGGGCGTGCAGACGCTCCTCGACGCCGTGGTCGACTTCCTCCCGGCGCCGACAGACGTTCCGGCCGTGCAGGGCGTCGCTCTCGATGGCGAGACCGCGGTCGAGCGTAAAACGTCGGACGAAGAGCCGTTCTCGGCGCTGGCGTTCAAGATCATGACCGATCCGTTCGTCGGTTCGCTGACTTTCGTTCG
>CAYZFH010000362.1:0-2729 GCA_964477375.1 uncultured Rhizobiaceae bacterium
CGCGGGTCCGGGCAGGAACTGGCACAGCGCTACCAGATCGGCATAGGCGCGGTCGTCGAGCCATTTTCGGCGCGCGACGATTTCCTCACGGAAGTATCCGAGATGGGCGATCGGCCCACCGAACGAGGTCAGGCCGAGTCGCAGGAACACCCGGAAGACCTCGAACCAATGGCCGGGGTGACCTGATGCTGGCGGAGTACGGTCGCTTGTCATGGCTTCTTCGGCCGCGGTTCGGAAAACCGATTCATAATTCCTTCATCATGACACTTTGACGCGGTGCTACGGTCCTAAGGTCTATTGAAATTGACTGTAAAACACCTAAGGTCCACGCGTTTCGCGGAGGAGACGGCGCGTGAAGATCGACGGAAAACCCTATCGCACCATCTGGGTGGCGGACGACGGTTGGTCGGTCGAAATCATCGATCAGACCTGGTTGCCGCACCGGTTCGAGACCTTGCGCCTGACCACGGCGGACCAGGCTGCCCACGCCATCAAATCCATGCAGGTGCGCGGCGCGCCACTGATTGGTGCCACGGCGGCCTACGGCATGGCGCTAGCCATGCGCGCCGATGCGTCCGATGAGGCGCTCGAGAAGACCCATGCCATGCTGTTGGCGACGCGGCCGACGGCGATCAACCTGAAATGGGCGCTGGACGACATGCGCGCGCATTTGCGCAACCGCAAACGCGAGGAGCGGGTCGCCGCCGCCTACACGCGCGCGGCCGAGATCTGCGACGAGGATGTCGCCACCAACGAGGCCATCGGCCGGCACGGGCTGGCGCTGATCGAGAAGGCCGCCAACGGCAAGAAGGGGCCCGTCAACATTCTGACCCATTGCAACGCGGGCTGGCTGGCCTGTGTCGATTGGGGCACGGCCCTGGCGCCGATCTACATGGCGCATGATAAGGGGATCAAACTCCACGTCTGGGTCGACGAGACGCGGCCGCGCAACCAGGGCGCGTCGCTGACGGCATGGGAACTGGGCCGTCATGGCGTGACCCACAAGGTGATCGTGGATAACGCGGGCGGGCATTTGATGCAGCACGGTCTGGTCGATCTGTGCATCGTCGGCACCGACCGCACCACGCGCAACGGCGATGTCTGTAACAAGATCGGCACCTATCTGAAAGCGTTGGCGGCCCACGACAACGATGTGCCGTTCTATGTCGCTTTGCCGCATTCGACGATCGATTGGATGCTCGCCAGCGGTAAGGACATCCCGATCGAGGAGCGCGATCCCGCCGAGGTGACGGCCATCCAAGGCCGCACGAAAGACGGCGCGATCACGACGGTTTCGCTGACGCCGGAAACCAGCAACGCGGCCAATTACGGCTTCGATGTCACGCCCGCGCGGCTGGTGACGGCGCTGGTGACCGAGCGCGGGTCTTGCCCGGCGTCCGAAGAAGGGCTTTTGTCTCTCTATCCGGAACGGAAGAAGAAATAGGCGGGGAGGGGAGTATGGTCATGGGCATGAACGGCAAGGTGGCGCTGATCACGGGCGCGACTTCAGGAATTGGTGCTGCGTGCGCGCGGGTCTTTGCCGATGCCGGCGTCAAGCTGATGCTGACCGGCCGCGACGAGGCGCGTGGCCAGGCCGTCCTGAAGCAGGTCCAGGCGAAGACCGAAGCGTCTTTCCTGAAGGGCGATGTTCAGGATTCCGCCTTCTGCGACGCCGTCGTCGAGGAAGCCATGACCCGCTTCGGCGCACTCGACGCGCTGGTCAACAACGCGGGCGTCATCCACCGCACGGCGGCGCTCGAGACCACGGACAAGGATTGGCTCGAATCCATGGCCATCAATGTGAATGGCGTGTTCTGGTGCAGCCGCGCGGCCGTGCGCGCCATGAAAGCGGGCGGCAAGGGCGGCGCCATCGTCAACGTCTCGTCCGAGTGGGGCATCACCGCGGGCAAGGGCCATGTCGCCTACTGCACATCGAAGGGCGCCGTCATCAACCTGACCCGCGCCATGGCGATCGACCATATCGAGGACGGTATCCGCGTGAACGCGGTGTGCCCCGGCGAGGTGCGCACGCCCATGCTGGAGAACGGGCTGAAGCGGCGCGGCTTCGACGTCAAGACCGGCCTCGAGAATCTGGGCAAGACTCTGCCCATCGGCCGTGTGGCCGAGCCGGAAGAGGTCGCCAAGGTGATCCTGTTCCTGTCCTCGCCGGACGCCAGCTACATGGCGGGTTCGATCGTGCCCGTGGATGCGGGCGCGACCGCGCGCTAGACCGCGATCTTCTCGACCTTCGTGTCCAAGGCCATGAGGTAATACTCGCGCGACAGCGTGGGGTGCCTCTTGGCGATGGCCTTGTCGAGCTGGCGCATCACTTCGGTATGGATCTTGGTTTCGGCCGCGGGATCCTTGGCGAAGTCCTTGCCGTAGACCACGGTGTAGGCGCCGCAATCGCGGTGATCGATCACCATGACCTTCGAGTTGCCGTGCAGCTTGATGGCGACATCGAGATGCTGCCAGAAGGTCTTGTTCCAATCGGGGAACTTGGGCGTCACGGCGGCCAGCGATGCGCCCGCCAGGATGACGTGGTCGTAATTGTCGTCGTACCCTTCGGCGATCATGTGCTTGGTCACGTCGGTGACCAGCCGGTTGTCCATGCATGACAGCAGGAAGACATCGGCCTTGGCCGCGGCCATGCCCGGAATGGACAGGGACGAGGCCGCGATCGCCGCGCCGCCGGCGGCCGCGAACTTCAGGAAGCTGCGGCGGTTCAC
>CAYZFH010000363.1:0-2721 GCA_964477375.1 uncultured Rhizobiaceae bacterium
ATCTCGCCGGCGGCGTAGAGGCCGGGAATCGGCTCGTGGTTGGTGTTGACGACCTGGCCTTCCGTCGTGATTCTCAGTCCACCGAACGTGAAGGTCACGCCGCAGGTGATGGCGTAGGCCTCGAACGGCGGTTTTTCGATGGTCTGCGCCCAGTTCGACTTGGGAATGGACAAACCGGCCGTGCCCTTCCCGTCCTTCGCGTTGGGGTCGAAGGGCACGTCCTTCATCACCGCGGCGTTGAATTCGTGGATCGTCCTGAGGCACTGGTCCGGGTTCACGTCGTCCAGTTTCTGCACCAGTTCCTCCAGCGTGTCGGCCTTCACCTTCGTCACCTGCCGGGTGCGGTATTCGTCGAGCAGCAGGTGCGTGACCTTGGAATCATAGATCTGCCAGGCGAACTGGCCGGGCTGTTCGAGCACGATGTGCCCGTACTTCGCGTAGGTGAAGTTGCGGATGTCGGCGCCTTCGTCGAGAAAGCGTTTGCCGTCGCCGTTCACCATGATCGCGAAGGTATAGCTGTGGCGCTGGAAATTGGGCGTCAGGTTGAGGTCACCGAAGTCGGTGGCGTAACGTTCCCAGCCCACCGCGTGGCAGCCCGACCAGTGCCCGTACGGCTGGGCGCCGATGTTGAGCGCCATCGCCAGCCCGTCGCCGGTGTTGTACTTGGTGCCGCGTACCTTGGCCAGGTCCCAGCCCTTGCCCAGGTAGCGGCTGCGCCATTCCGTGTTGGCCTCGAATCCCCCGCAGGCCAGGATCACCGCGCCGGCGGTAATCTTCTGCGTCTTGCCGTCGATTTTCGCCACCACGCCGGACACGCCGCTGTCGTCGTGGATCAGGTCCTGCACCCACGCGCCGTAGACGATGGTGATGCCCTTCTTCTGCGCCGCCTTGTACAGCGACTCCACCAGACCCACCCCGCCGCCCCAGGTCACGATCGGCGCACCGCCCCAGAACTTGAAGCGGCCGTCGACCTTGTACGCCTGCCGGCCGAAATTGGGCATGAAACGGACGCCGTTGTCCTTCAACCAGTGCATGACGGAATTGCTGCCGCGGACCAGGATCTCGCACAGGTCGGGATCGGTGCGATGCTGCGTCAGCCGCGCCATGTCGTCGAAGAACTCGTTTTCCGTGTAAACCCCGAAATCGCTGGCGGCGATCTCCTCGGGCGTCAGGTCCGGCGCGAGCGCGATGACGTCTTCCGCACCGTTGTACGCGAAACGCATCTTGCCGTCGGTATAGCTGCTGTTGCCGCCCCGCTCGGCCTCCGGCGCACGCTCGAGCAACAGCACGCGCGCGCCGTGTTCCTGCGCCGAGAGCGCCGCGCACAGCGCGGCGTTGCCGCCGCCAACCACGATGACATCGTATGAGCCTGGTTTCATGTCCTTGCACTTTCCATCAGTGAATGTCGTCAACGCTTGCCCGGCATGCAAGCCTGCAGCAGGCCGGCCACGCTCTCGCGGGAGAAATTCAGCGCGCACGCGATCGCCTTTTCCTGCTCGGCGGGCGCGAGCACCGCGGCGGACAGCGTCCTGAACTTGGCGGCCAGTTCCTCGTCGGAAAAGGGCTCCCGGTAGTCCCCTTTCGGGTAGGGCAGTTCCCGCACCAACTTGCGCCCGTCGTTCAGGGTGATGGTGACGCGCGTCGGCCGGTCCGGCGGGAAGCGCGCATCCATGGCCTTGTCGTGCACGCACTTCACCTTCTGGATCATGGCCCGCACCTCCGGCGCCGCCCACCGTCCGCTGTTCAGCTGTCCGATGTCGTAGCGGCCGTCGACCAGCGATACCGCGACGCAGTACGGCAGGCTGTGGTCCGCGGTTTCGCGCGCGTCGATGTCGTAGCGCGACGTGCCGCCCATGCCGTTGACCATGTCCTCGATCAGCCAGCCGAAGGCCTCGACCAGGACTTCCTTGACGTCCTGCGGCTTGATGCCGTGCTCCGCGCGCAGCCCGAGCGTCGCGTCGATCGACGCGTGAATGATGTACGCCGCGGGATAGCGCTTGAGGCAGGTGCGCGGAAGCCGCCAGTCGCCGAACGGCGCCGTGAGCAGCCCCCAGTCGCATTCGCCGAGGATGAGCTTGCCCAGGCCGCGCTGCCCCTCGAACACCGCGGGCGGCCCGCTGACGCCTTCCTTGGCGAGGTACGCCGCCTCGATGCCGCGCGTCGCCGCGAGCCCCGCGCTGACGGACTTCATCATCGAGATCTGCCCGACCCGCATCTCGCCCGTCCCCGGATAGCTGCCCGCGATGGCCAGCGCGTTGGTGAGTTGCGCCGCATCCAGCTTGAGCAGGGATCCCACCGCAGCTGCGGTTGCGGGCGTGATGAAGGTCGTCTGGTCCCAGCCCGCCGTCTTGAAGAAGGAGCTGCGCGTGAATTCGCAGGCCCGCATCTGGACTTCAAACGCGATCAGGATGGCCCGCATCACCTCGGCCGTCGTCGACCCCTCGGCCTCGCCTACCGCAATGCAGGCGCCGATGTTGTCGCTCGCATGCGCGGGGTTGTGCGAGAAGTAAGTGTCGTTCATGTCGAGGTCGCGCGTCATCGTGCAGTTGACAAGCGCAGCGCCCGCCACCGAGCTGCGCTCCGTCGTGCCCCAGATCCCCGCGCTGGGCTGACCGCCGATGCGCTGCGCCCATTTGCGCAACGCGATCACGGCCGGCGACGCCGCCGCGCCCAGGGCGCAGGCCATGCTGTCGAGCACCAGGCGTTCGACGGCGTGCGTGA
>CAYZFH010000364.1:0-2713 GCA_964477375.1 uncultured Rhizobiaceae bacterium
GCATCGCCGCGTTCTTAGCATTGCGCGGCGAGACGACGACGCGCTCGCCCGGCAAGGGCGCCGAACACAGCCCTTCCACCATGGCCACCGTGATGTGGCCCGTACCGACGAAGCCGATGGTCATGTCCGTGCCTAACGGCCGCCGAAGACCGGCGCGCGCCATTCCGGATGGCTGTTGTCGCGCCCGCGCACCACGTCCTCGAACACCTTCCACAGGGCTTTCGTCACCGGCCCGATCTCGCCCGTGCCGACCGGCAGGCGGTCGACGCTCGTGACCGGCGTGATCTCGTAGGCCGAGCCGCAGAAGAACAGCTCGTCCGCCGCGTACAGCTCGGTGCGGTCGATGTCGCGCTCGACCACCTTGGTGCCCATCTTCGACTGGAACAGCGACAGCAGGCTGGCACGCGTCACGCTTTCCAGGATGCCGCCCGTGACCGTGGGCGTCGTAGGCACACCGTCGCGCACCATGATCAGGCACGCGCCGCCGCCTTCAGCCACCTTGCCGGCCTGGGTCAGGAAGATGGCTTCGTTGTAGCCGTCGGCCCGCGCCTGCAGGAGGCCGAGCCGCGCGTTGGAATAGTTGGCGCCGGTCTTCACCCGCGGCGGCATGGAATTGTCGTCGATCCGCCGCCAGGCCGCGACCTGCGCCTTCACCGCCTTCTGCTCGATCGGCTTGGCCGGACGTTCTTCTGCCGAGGCCACGAAAACGACGGGCTCCGCCGCGTCCATAAAGCCTTCGCCCGTGACGAAGGCCGTGAAGCGCAGGTGGCAGTCGGCGCGGTGGTCGTTGCCGCGCAGCATGTCGAGCAGCCACGTCTCCCACTGCTCGACGGAGCTGTCGAACTTGTAGCGCATGATCTTCATGCCCTGCGCCAGGCGGACCATGTGCTCGCGCATGCGGAAGACGTAAAGCTGGCCGTGATCTGCGTTCCAATAGGCGCGCAGCCCCTCGAAGACGTTGGCGCCGTATTTCAGCGCGGGCGACAGGACGTGGATCTTCGCGTCCTCATACGGCACGAGCTTGCCGTCCATGGAGATGTATTTCGAGCGGGCCATATCAGAAATCCTTGCAGAGGCGGAGGGAATCGTAGATCGCGGCGTGGATGTTGCGCGAGGCAACAGCGTCGCCGGCGCGGAACAGGCGGAACGTGCCGGACGGGTTGTTCACCGGCGTCTCGACGCGGCCTTGCGCCAGGGCGCGGAGGTCCAGTTCGCCCTGGTTCGAGGACAGCGGCTTGAGCGCATAATAGAGGTCGTCGTTGGGCAGCGTGCCGTGCTCGGCCACCACCTGGTCGATGACGCGCTCTTCATCCTCACGCGTGTATTCGTTGCGCAGGACGGCGACCAGACGGTTGCCCTCGCGGTAGACCTTCATCAGGCGGATGTCGGGCGTGATGATCACGCCCTTGCCGTAGAGTTCGCGCAGATGGATCGGGTGGTTGGTCGCGCCGAACTCGACGCCGACATAGCGCTCGGGCGTGGCCAGCTCGACCTGCGCGCCGCGCGCGGCCAAGAATTCGGCCGTCGACGGCCCGGCATGGCCGGCCTGATCGTCATAGAGCAGCACGTTCTCGCCCGGCGCCACGCGGCCTTCCAGGATGTCCCAGGTCGAAACGGCCAAGTCCGAGCCCTCGAACGCGCCCTTGTTGGCATGGCCGCCGGTGGCGACGATCACTTCGTCAGGTTTCTCCGCCAGCACAGCATCCGCCGTGGCCTTGGTGTTGAGGCGGATCTCGACGCCATGCTTGCGCACCTGGCCGTCGAGCCAGCGCGTGATGCCGGACAAGGGCTCCCGCCACGTCGCCTTGGCGGCCACATTCACCTGGCCGCCTGTGCGGTCCGACGCCTCGAACAGCACGACGCGATGCCCGCGCTCGGCCGCGACGCGCGCGGCTTCCATGCCCGCGACGCCCCCGCCCGCCACGACGACGCGCTTCGGCTGCCCGGCCTTGGCGAAGACATGCGGCATGGTCTTCTCACGCCCCGTCGCCGGGTTCTGGATGCACAGCGCCTCGCCGCCGACATAGATGCGATCGATGCAGTAATTGGCGCCGACGCATTGGCGCACGTCGTCGACGCGTCCTTCGGACAGCTTGCGCATCATGTGCGGGTCGGCCAGATGCGGGCGCGTCATGGCAACCATGTCGACATGCCCCTCCTCGACCGCGCGCGCGGCCGTGGCCAGGTCCGAGATACGCCCGGCGTGGAAGATCGGGATATCCACCTCAGCCTTGAGCGCGCTGGCGAGATAGAGGAACGGCGCGACCGGGAACGCCATGTTCGCCATCAGCACGGCTAGCGCGCGGTAATCCTTCGCCGCCGAGTGCATGACGTTCATGAAATCGACCATGCCGGACTTCGCGATGCGCTTCGCGATCTCCATGCATTCGGATTGGTCGAGCCCGTCCTTGATCAGCTCGTCCATCACGATGCGCACGCCGACGATGAAATCCGGGCCGACCTGGCGACGCACTTCCTCCAGCACCTGCATGCTGAAGCGCATGCGATTCTCGAGGCTGCCGCCGTATTCGTCGGTGCGCTTGTTGCTGTAGGGCGACCAGAACTGGACCATCAGATGCGACGAGGAATAGGACAGCTCGATCCCGTCCAGCCCGCCCTCCTTGCAGCGCCGCGCCGATTGGCCGAAGTCGCGGATGATGCGCTTGAGGTCCCAGTCCTCCATGGCCTTGGGGAACGAGCGGTGCTCGGGCTC
>CAYZFH010000365.1:0-2678 GCA_964477375.1 uncultured Rhizobiaceae bacterium
AGAACATCATCGCCGAGAGCGCCGTGATCGAAGGCACGTTCCGCGTGCTGGACGAGAATCTGCGCGGCGAGGTGGCGCGGCTGATCGAATCCATCGCCCAGAATGTGGCGCGGGCCAACGGCGCCGAGGCCGTGTTCGAGACGCTCGAGGGCGAACCCGTCCTGGTGAACGACGAGCCCCTGACCGAACTGGTGCGCTACGCCGCCGCCGACATGCTGGGGGCCGAGAACGTGACGCATATGCGCCGCCCGTCCATGGGCAGCGAGGATTTCGCCTATTACGTCCGCGTCGTGCCCGGCAGCATGTTCCGCCTGGGTATCCGCAACGAGAAGGCCGGCATGGTGCATCCGCTGCACCATCCGGAATTCGCGGTCGACGAGCGCGCCATCCCCATCGGCGCGTCGGTCATGCTGGCCTCCGCCCGCAAATTCCTGGACGGCGGCCGGTGAGATGAACCGGGATCCGCTGACACCCCTGACCGACGCGGATGTCGAAGCCTACCGGCGCGACGGCGTGGTCTGCCTGCGCGGTGTCTTCGATCCGGAGTGGATCGCATTGGCCGCGGCCGGTGCCGAGCGAAACCTGGCCGAACCCGGCCCTTACGCCCATACCTATGCCAAGGATGATGCCGGCCACACGTTCTTCAACGACGTGGTGAGCTGGCGGCGCATCCCGGAGTATGAACAGTTCCTGACGCGATCGCCGACGGGGCAGATCGCCGCGCGGCTGATGGGCTCGGAGACGGCCCGGGTCTTCTACGACAGCATGTTTTATCGCACCGCCGGTACGCGCGCGCGCACGCCCTGGCACCAGGACAAGCCGTACTGGAGCGTTGAGGGGCAGCATGTCTGCAGCCTGTGGGTGCCGCTCGACCCCGTGCCGCGGGAAAGCGCGCTCGAGTTTGTGCGCGGAACCCACGCCGGGGACATCATCTATTATCGCGATAGCTTCTTCGCCGACGGCCAGGGTACCCACGCCTTCGAATCTGCGCCGGGCGCGCGCGACGAACGCGAGATCAGACGGGAACGCATCCCGGATATCGACGCCGAACCCGGCAAGTACGAAATCCTGGCCTGGGCGATGAAGCCGGGCGACTGCCTGGCCTTTAACGGCATGGTGCTGCATGGCGGGTCAGGGAATCTTCCGCCCGGCAAGCGCCTGCGCGTCCTGGCCGCCCGCTATACCGGCGACGACGCCGTCTACCAGCCGGACAAGCCTGGCGGCACCGACCCGAGCCTGCGCCATGCGGGCCTCGAGCCCGGGCAGCGCTTCCAGGGCCCCCATTTTCCCCAGGTCTGGCCCCGCGCAACCGGCTAGACTGACCGATAAGAACCCGAACGGAGATCGCCCATGACCGCGGAGACCGATCAGCTCAGGGACAAGGTTCGCGAGTCCGACATCCAGGATCTGGAGAAGGATGGCGCGATCTGCCTGCGCGGCATGTTCAGCCAGAAATGGCGCGACCTGATCGCCGAAGGAATCGAGAGCGACCTGAAGAACCCCGGCCCTTACGGCCGCACGCAGTCCGATCCGGACGACCCCGGATTCTTCTTCACCGACTATTACATGTGGCGGCATGTGCCCGAACTGAAGCGCTTCGCGATCGAAGGTCCGGGCGGCGGCATCGCGGCCAAGCTCGTCCGCTCCAAGCAGGTGAATTATTTCTTCGACGGGCTGTTCGTGAAGGACCCCGGCACGAAGAAGCCGACCAACTGGCACCAGGATCAGGTCTACTACAACGTCAACGGCAACCAGATCGTCGTGCTTTGGATTCCGCTCGATCCGGTCACGAAAGAGACTTGCCTGTCCTTCGTCCGCGGCTCGCACAAATGGGGCAGGCATTTCATCCCCGTGCTGATCAAGGGTAACAAGGTGCCCGCGGGACTGGGGCCTGAATTCGAGCCCGCGCCGGACATCGAGAACAACCGCGACCAGTACGACATCCTGTCCTGGGACATGCAGCCCGGCGACTGCATCGCCTTCCATCCCATGATGCTGCACGGCGCAGCGGGCAACACGCTGAAGATCCGGCGCCGGGCGCATCAGTCGACGTGGATGGGAGACGATTGCGTCTATGGCGCACGGCAGGTCGAGGTCGAGCCTCGCATCGAGGGCCGGCCCTTCCAGAACGGCGAGCGGCTGACCGACCCCGCGATCTTCCCCCAAGTCTGGCCGCGAACGGACGCTCAGGCCTGACCGGCGAATGACATTGCGATTAGCGGCGATGGCTGGGTCCCGGCCGCGCCGCTAGACTGGCGCGCATGACCGCCCGCCCGGACATCTTCTCCGCCGATTTCAAGGAAGAGCCCTATTGGTGGATGGATGCGCCCTTGCGGCGCACCGACCCCGCGCCGCTGCCCGCGCGCGTGGATGTCGCCATCGTGGGCTCGGGCTATACCGGCCTGTCCGCCGCCCTGCCGCTGGCCCGCGCGGGCCGCAGCGTCCTGATCCTGGAGGCCAATACGCCCGGCGAGGGTGCTTCCACCCGCAACGCGGGCAATGTCAGCCGCACGCTCAAATGGAGTTTCGACGGGCTGGTCCACCGCTACGGCATCGACGCGGCGACGGCCTATTACCGCGAGGCCGCGCTCGCCATCGAGCATTTGGACGAGACGATCAAGTCCGAACGGATCAACTGCCTGTTCAAGCGCACCGGCCGCTATTACGCGGCCCACAGC
>CAYZFH010000366.1:0-2668 GCA_964477375.1 uncultured Rhizobiaceae bacterium
CCCATGCCGCGCGCCACCACCGCCGCATGGCTGGTCATGCCGCCGCGCGCGGTGACGATGCCTTGGGCCGCGTGCATGCCGTGAATGTCCTCGGGGCTCGTCTCGAGCCGCACCAGGATGACGGGGTCGCCGCCGCCCGCGCGCTTCTCGGCCTCGTCCGCGGTGAAGGTCACGAAACCCGAGGCCGCGCCCGGCGACGCCGGCAGGCCGCGCGCGATCACCTTGCGCTCGGCCTTGGGGTCGAGCCGCGGGTGAAGGAGCTGGTCGAGCGCGCCGGGCTCAAGGCGCTGCAGCGCCTCGTTCTCCTGGATGACACCTTCCTTGACCATGTCGACAGCGACCTTGAGAGCCGCCTGCGCCGTGCGCTTGCCGCTGCGCGTCTGCAGCATCCACAGCTTGCCCTGCTGGACGGTGAACTCGATGTCCTGCATGTCGCGATAATGCGCTTCGAGCCGCGCCTGGACGTCGACCAGCGCGCGGAACGCGTCCGGCATCGTCTCTTCCATCGAGGGACGGCCGCCGCCCGACGTCGCCTTGCCCGCATTGGTCAGCGGCTGCGGCGTGCGGATGCCTGCCACCACGTCCTCGCCCTGAGCGTTAATCAGGAATTCGCCGTAGAGAAGCCGTTCGCCGGTGGACGGGTTGCGCGTGAAAGCCACGCCCGTGGCGCAGTCGTCGCCCATGTTGCCGAACACCATCGCCTGGACGTTGACCGCCGTGCCCCAATCCTCCGGAATCGCGTGCAGGCGGCGGTAGGTGATGGCGCGCTGGTTCATCCAGCTTCCAAACACGGCGCCGACAGCGCCCCACAACTGCTCGTGCACATCCTCAGGGAAGGGCTTGCCTTGCGCCTCGACGACCTTGGCCTTGTAGGCCGCGACCAGTTTCTTCAGCGCCTCGGCATCCAGCTCGGTGTCCAACGTGACGCCGAGCTCTTCCTTCTCCTGCTCCAGGATTTCCTCGAAGCCGTAGCGGTCGATCTCCAGCACCACGTCGGCATACATCTGGATGAAGCGGCGATAGCTGTCATAGGCGAAGCGCGCATCGCCCGAACGCTTGGCCAACCCCTCCACCGTCTTTTCGTTAAGGCCGAGATTGAGGACCGTGTCCATCATGCCCGGCATCGACGCACGCGCGCCGGAGCGCACGGAGACGAGAAGCGGATTCGCCGCGTCGCCGAACTTGGCGCCGACGGAAGCCTCCACGGATTTCAGAGCCGCCGTCACCTGATCCTTCAGGTCGGACGGATACTTGTTTCCATTGGCATAGAACGACGTGCAGACCTCGGTCGAGATGGTGAAGCCCGGCGGCACCGGCAGGCCGATATTGCTCATCTCGGCCAAGTTGGCGCCCTTGCCGCCCAGAAGCGCGCGCATGTCCGCGCGGCCGTCCGCCTTGCCGTCGCCGAAACCGTAGACCCACTTGGTCATGGAAATGCCCTTGGTTGAAATAGTCTTCGCCTCGAGCGCCGCGCTTCGAGCCATGACGGTCCTCCGTTACCTGCCGGCCTTAGACGGACGGCGGGGAGGTCCGCATATTCCGCCGTGTTCCTAACCCTCGACCTTCGAAAAATCAGCGACTTGATTGAGCGTCGCGCGGATGAAGGACAGTAGCCGCAGGCGATTCTCCCGCAACTCGGGATTCTGCGTATTGACCGTCACCTTGTCGAAAAACGCGTCGAGCGGACGGCGCAGCTTGGCCATCTCGGCCATGGCCTGGGCGAAATCTTCCTTGGCAAGCGCGGCCTGGAAGCGCTTGCTGGCGGTCCGCATCTCCTGCATCAGCATGCGCTCTTCGACCTCGGGGAACTTCGCCGCATCGACAAGCTCGCCGTAGCTTTTCTTGTCCTTCTT
This sequence comes from uncultured Rhizobiaceae bacterium, assembly GCA_964477375.1. Lineage (GTDB taxonomy): Bacteria > Pseudomonadota > Alphaproteobacteria > CADEGL01 > CADEGL01 > CADEGL01. Next base: position 1,854 of record CAYZFH010000366.1, read on the forward strand.
CTCTTCGATGGCGACGATGTTGGCCGCGCGCTTATAGGCGATCAGGAGATTCGCGCCGTCTTCGCTTTTCAGGAACGCGGCCAGCGCATCGACACGCGCGAGCAGGCGGACAAAGTCATCCTCGCCGCCCAACGCGAAGACGGCGTTGACCAGATCGTGGCGCACGCCCTTTTCGCGAAGATGAACCTTCAAGCGGTCAGCGAAGAACTCCACCAGATCATCGGTCGGCACCTTGGCGCCGGCCAAACCGTGCAACTTGAACGCTTGCTCGATAGCGGGTCGCAACGCGAGGCGCAGATTGTTCTCCAGGATCAACCGGATCACGCCCAATGCCGCGCGGCGCAGCGCGAACGGGTCCTTGGAGCCCGTGGGCTTCTCGTCGATAGCGAAGAAACCAACCAGCGTGTCCAGCTTGTCGGCCAGCGCGACGGCAACGGACGCCGGCGCCGTGGGGCAGCGGTCGTTGGGGCCCAGCGGCGAATAATGTTCGGCCACCGCCATGGCGACCTCGGGCTTTTCGCCCTGAGCCAGCGCGTAATAGCGGCCCATGACACCCTGGAGTTCCGGGAACTCGCCCACCATGCCGGTGGTCAGGTCCGCCTTGGCCAGGATCGCAGCGCTGCGCACCTGGTCGCGGTCGGCGCCGGGAATGCGGTCGATCAGATCGACGGAAAGCGCCGCGATGCGCTCCACCTTCTGCCCGACCGTGCCGAGCTTCTGGTGGAACACGATGTTGCGCAGCGCCAGCACGCGGTCTTCCAGCCGCGCCTTGCGGTCCAGGTCCCAAAAGAACTTGGCGTCCGACAGCCGCGCGC
>CAYZFH010000367.1:0-2662 GCA_964477375.1 uncultured Rhizobiaceae bacterium
CCTCGGCACGCTGTTCTTCGGCGGCGGCACGCCCTCCTTGATGGTGCCGGAGACGATCGCGTTCGTCATCGACCATGCGCGGAAGACTTGGCCCGGTGGCGACGATGTCGAGGTCAGTCTCGAAGCCAACCCATCGGACCAGGCGCGCTTCGCCGATTTCGCCGATGCGGGCGTGACGCGCCTGTCGCTCGGTATCCAGGCATTGGATGATGCGTCGTTGAAGACGCTTGGGCGCGACCACGACCGCGCGGGCGCCATCGCCGCCATCGAGGCCGCACACAAACATTTCGGAAACGTGTCCTTCGACTTGATCTATGCGCGGCCCAGGCAAAGCGAGACTGCTTGGCGGCGCGAACTGGCGGATGCGCTGGCGCTGGCGGGTGGGCATCTGTCGCTCTACCAGCTCACCATCGAGCCGCATACGGGCTTTGCCACCGCGCGGCGTCAGGGACTGCTCGACCTGCCCGAGGATGCTGCGCCGCTGTATGAGGCCGCATGCGAGCTGTGCGAGGCGGCTGGGTTCGCGCATTACGAGATTTCCAACTTCGCGAAACCGGGCTTCGAATCCCGGCACAATCTCGTTTATTGGCGCTATGGCGATTATGCGGGCGTCGGGCCCGGCGCCCATGGGCGCTTCCGCATCGAGAACGGCGCGCGAGTCGCGACGGTCGAGGAGCGTTCACCCGAGCGCTGGCTGGCCGCCGTCGAATCCAACGGCCACGCGACCATCGAGCGCACGGATTTGTCGGCAGACGAACGGCTGACGGAAATTCTTCTGATGGGATTGCGCTTGGCCGAAGGCATCGCGCGCGCGCGATTTCGCGAAGAGACCGGCGGCGACTTCGAAACGAAGCTGGATGCCGCCCGCCTGTCGGAACTGACCGGAGCGAATCTTCTGACGCTCGACGCGAAGAGCCTGCGCGCGACCGAGGCCGGGCGTCAGCGCTTGGACGCGGTGCTTGCCCGACTTCTGGGCTGATCAGTCGGGCAGGGGGAACATGTCGGCGGCCGGGCTGACCGCGGTCATTCCGGTGCGCTGCACCTCGAAGACGGCCAGCGCGCGCTCCACCAGCCCGTCGGCGCGGAAGCGGAAGATACCGTCGAGGCCCGAGAAGCCGTTCGGCGCTTCGATGCGCGCGACCGAGAAATCGGCGCCGCCCGCCGTGCGTCCCAACACCGCCGCCAGCGCCGTGCTGTCATAGGCCATGGTGGCCAGGCGCGCGGGATCGCGGCCATAGATTTCCTTGAAGCGTTTCTCGAACGCCCCGCGGCCCGCCGTCGACGGCGCCGCGAACCACGCGCCGATCAGGGCCGTCTCGGTGCGGATGTTGATCGCACCCTCCCACAGGCCGGTGCCGAGGAAATGCACCTGGGCCGGATCGATGTCGTAATAAGGCAACAATGCCGCGACCTGCTGTAGCTTCTCGCCGCCCTCGGCGATCAGAAGCGCATCAAACCCGCCAGGGCCGCTCGCACCCTGGGCCAGGCCGCGCACGGTCGGCGCGGGATCTTCGCCCGGGTTGTAGAAACGCTGTTGGGTCAGCGCCAGGTTGCGTTTCGCCGCGGCCTCGCGCATTGCGTCGACGACGATGCGGCCATAGGGCGTCGCGGGCGCCAGCACGGCCAGGCGTTTCGCGCCTTTCTCGGCAGCATAGGACACCACGCGGTCGACCTGCTGGCCGGGCAGGAAGCCCATGACGAAGACGCCGTTGCCGGCCACGCTGCGGTCCGTCGAGAAGGACAGGACGCTGACGCCAAGCGGCCGCGCCTGGCTGGCGACAGGCTCGACGGAGGTCGAGAACAGCGGCCCGAGAATGAGCGCCGCGCCGTCCTCCAGCGCCGAGGCCGCCGCGCGCTGGGCGCCTTCGGGCGTGCCTTCGTCGTCGCGCGGGAGCAAGACCAGCTTGTCGTCGGCCATGTCGGAAACGGCCATCATCGCCGCGTCCAGCATGTCGCGGCCAAGCCGCGCATGCGGACCCGACAGCGGCAGAAGCAGCCCGACGCGCACCTGGCCCGGTGGCAGTTCGCGCGCGGCGGGCGCCGGAGCGGCCTGCGTGTCCGCCGGTGCCATCTCGCCTTCGGGCAAGAGGTTCTTGCGAATCTCCAGTTGGGGCTGGCCCGGCGTTGCTTGCGGCGTCGCTTGCGCCTCCGCTACTGTCGGCGCCAGCACGCAAACAGACCACGCCATCGCCGCCGCAACCGCGACACGGCACGCCCACGAAAGGCGAACGGTCGCAGATCGACGCAACGGACCACTCCCACGTGAAGGATGAATTCGCGGAAAAGCCTAAAGGGGCGGCATCCGGAAGTAAATCCGGACGGCTGGCCGTGGTCGCGACGCCGATCGGCAATCTGGGCGACATCACGCTGCGCGCGCTGGAGGCGCTGAAGGGCGCCGACGCGATCGCCTGCGAGGACACGCGCACGACCGCCAAGCTTCTGGCGCGCCACGGTATCCGCCGCCCGACCACCCCCTATCATGACCACAACGCCCAAAAAGCGCGGCCCGTCCTGCTCGCGCGCATGGCGAAGGGCGAGACGATCGCGCTGGTCTCGGACGCGGGCACGCCCTTGGTCGCCGATCCCGGCTACAAGCTCGTGACCGAGGCGATCGACGCCGGCATCGCGGTCGATTTCCTGCCCGGCCCGTCCGCGCCCATCG
>CAYZFH010000368.1:0-2607 GCA_964477375.1 uncultured Rhizobiaceae bacterium
CGGGCCCGGGCAACCTTGTCACCGGACACATCGAACAGGCGGGCAAACTCGCCTTCGTGGGGCGTCAGCAGGCACGGCGACGCGATGCGGGCGAACAACGCCTCGGGGTCGTCGGCGAACGAAGTGATGGCATCCGCATCGAGCACGACATTCTTCTTGGCACGCAGAGCGGCGATGGCGGCGCCACGCGTTTCCATCCCCACGCCCGCGCCAGGACCAATCAGCACGGCGTTGCGCCGCGGGTCGGCAATGGCGGCCTCGAACTGTTCCACCCCGTCACGGCGCTCGACCAGCACGCCGGGGTCGCCCGCCGCGTAGATCGCGAAGGCCTCGTCCGGAGCCGCGATGGTCACAAGGCCCGCACCACCGCGCAGAGCCGCCCGGGCCGCGAGCCGCGCCGCGCCGGTCATGCGCGCACCGCCCAGGATGACGGCATGGCCGCGGGCGTATTTGTGGTCGGTGAGCCGGGGGCGGGGGATGGTCCAGAGCGCAGGCCCGTTGCGCCACAGGCGCGGCGCGATCCCGTCCAGCACCGAGGCTGGAATACCGATGTCGGCCACCACAGTCTCACCCGCCAAAATTCGTCCTGGAAGAAGGAGATGGCCAGGTTTCTTGCGGAAGAATGTGACAGTCAGATGGCACTGCGGAGCAAACCCGAGAACGGTCCCGCTGTTCCCGTCGACGCCGCTTGGGACGTCGACGCCAACGATGACCGCAACGCGCGCCTGCGCGGCTTCGAGCGTGGCCGCCAGCGCGCCTTCGAGGGGCCGCGCCAGCCCCGCCCCGAACAGCGCATCCACCACCAACGCCTTGCCGTCGAGCAGTTCCGGCGCGATTGGCGCCGCCTTCCCATCCCAACGCGCGGCATGGCGGGCGGCGTCGCCCTTCATTCGGTCCGGCGGAACCGTGGCCCCCAGGGTGACCGGCCAGCCCATCCGCGCCAAATGCCGCGCCACCACGTAGCCGTCGCCGCCATTGTTGCCCGGCCCGCACAGCACGGCCGTAGGCTGGGCGGGCCAGCGTAGGGCGATCTCCCGCGCCACCGCCGCGCCCGCGTTCTCCATTAAGGTCTCGCCGGACACGCCGGATTCGATCGCGGCCTGGTCGGCGCGCGTCATCTCCGCGGTCGTCAGCAGCACATCGGGCGATCGAGACATCGGAACTCCTTCGCGGCGCAGCATAGCCGGGACTAAGCCGCCCCTCCATCGGGAGCCGGAGCGCGGCTTGACCGATTGCCCACAACGGCCCCAATCTTTTCGCCGTTTTCGCCGACCCTGCGGGAGGAAGCCATGGCCATCGAACAGATCAAGACAGCGCCCGATTTCAGTGGCGGCGCGGCCTATATGAACGGCGAATATGTCCCCATCGCTGACGCCAAGATCTCGATCCTGGACTGGGGCATGATCCGCTCGGACTGCACTTATGACGTGGCCCATGTCTGGAAGGGCCGCTTCTTCCGCCTGGAGAAGCATCTCGACCGGTTCCTGAAAGGCGTGGCCAAACTGCGCATGCAGTTGCCCTTCGACAAGGACGAGTTGGAAAAAACGCTGCACAAGTGCGTCGAGCTGACCGGCCTCGACGACGCCTACGTCTCGATGACCTGCACGCGCGGCCGGCCCGCGGGCGGCGTACGCGACCCGCGCCTGGCCAAGAACAACTTCTACTGCTTCGCCATCCCGTTCGTCTGGCTGGCCAACCAGGAGCAGCAGGAGCGCGGCCTGCACATGCATGTCAGCAGCATCCCGCGCATCCCGCCCGAATCGGTCGACCCGACGGTCAAGAATTACCACTGGCTCGACATGGAAATGAGCCTGTTCGAAGCCTACGAGAACGACGCGAATTTCGTGGTGCTGAAGGACATGGAAGGCAACATCACCGAAGGTCCCGGCTATAACGTCTTCGCGCTGCACGGCGGCAAATGGACCACGCCCACGCGCGGCGTGCTGGAGGGCATCACCCGCCAGACCGTGCTGGATTTGTGCAAGGAGCTGAACGTCGCGGCCGAGGCGGGCACCTTGAGCGACGCAGCCTTCCGCGGCGCGGATGAAATCCTCGTTACCTCAACGGCCGGCGGCGTCATCCCCATCGTGAAGCTGGACGGCAAGGATATCGGCGACGGCACGCCCGGTCCGGTCACAACCCGCCTGCGCCAGCTTTACTGGGAAAAGCACAGCGATCCGGCCTGGTCCTCGCCGTTACGCCGCGAATAGCCATTCAAACCGCATGGGAACCGCCGGCGCGCCGAACGCCGGCGGTTCTTTATTTACGCGTTCCGTCACAGGGGCTGGGGTAGGATCGGCGCCCCATGACCCGCCGCCGCCTTTCGATCGCAAGCTTCCTGACCATCGGCATGGCGCTAATGATGGCCATCGCCGTCGGCGCCGTCCTGGCCATCGGCATCATCTTCGGCGGACGCAATCTCGGAACGCTTTTGCGTGACCGCACGGACATGACGGTCGGCGCGGTGAACGAGCGCCTCGACCGCCATCTGGCGCCCGTGGAGGCGCAGACCGCATTCCTGGCCGACTGGGCCAGCCACCACCCCGATATCCTGGATAACCCAACGCGGCTGGCCGAAGCCATGCGGATGTCGCTGGCCGCCCTGCC
>CAYZFH010000369.1:0-2595 GCA_964477375.1 uncultured Rhizobiaceae bacterium
TTCCGCCCTGATGCGCTGGTAATGGAGACGTATCCGTTCGGGCGGCGGCAGATGGCGTTCGAACTGGCGCCACTTCTCGATGCTGCCTGGTCCGCGCGGCCACGCCCGCTCGTCATCTCATCCATCCGCGACATCCTGCAGGCGAAGTCCGGCAAGGTTTCGGACCAGATGGCCGCTGTCGCGCGGCGCTTCGATCACGTGCTCGTCCATGGCGACCGGGATTTCGTCGCCCTCGAAACAAGCTTTCCGGTCGATGCCTCGCTCGCAGCCAAGCTCGCTTACACTGGCTATATCGTCGAACCGGCCGAGAGGCGCGGTCCTGCGGGCGACGCCGGCTGGGAGGAAGTGATCGTTTCCTCGGGCGGCGGCGCGGTTGGCGCGGCTTTGCTGTCCGCCGCGCTCGCGGCGCGTCCTCTTTCGAAAACCGCGCATGACGCGACTTGGCGGCTTCTCGCCGGCGGGGAACTGCCCACGGCTGATTTCGCGCACCTGCAAGCGGCCGCGCCGCAAGGCGTCATCGTCGAGCGCGCGCGCACGGATTTCCGCCGCCTTTTGGCCAACGCCCGCCTGTCGGTCTCGCAGGCCGGATATAATACAGTGATGGAAATCCTTGCCGCCCGTGTGCCCGCCGTGCTCGTGCCCTTCGCCGGAAACGGACAGACCGAACAACCGCTGCGCGCCGATCTGTTGCGCGCGTGCGGACGCGCCGAATTGATCGCGGAGAACGCGCTCACGCCGGCCGCCCTCGCCGCCGCGATCGACCGCGCTTTGTCGACGCCGGTCGCGGAGATTGCATTGAAGCGGGAGGGCGCGGCGGAAAGCGCGCGGCTGATCGCTGCATGGCTCGGCAAGAAGGCGCCGGCCGCATGAACGCCTGGGACACGCTGACGCGCGAACTCGACCTTTGGGGCCAGGCCGGAAAGACGGCCGATTTCTGGTGGCGCGACGATGATGCCCACGAGGCCTCACCATTCCTCGACCATCTTGCGGCGACCGCGCGCGGGGCGCCCATCGGCTTGGCCGTGGTGCCCGCCAAGCTTTCCGAAAATCTTGCCCAAGTTATTGATAAACATGCAGATATAGCCGTTCTGCAGCACGGCTATTCACATCAGAATTACGCCAGTCCGACCGATGCAAAGATCGAACTGGGGCCCCAACGGCCGTTGGTCCATACGCTTGGAGACTTGGCCACCGGCTGGGCGCGTCTGGAAGCCGTCTTCGGCACGCGCGCCCTGCCCGTCCTTGTGCCGCCCTGGAACCGGCTGGCGCCCGGCCTGGTTCCGCTGTTACCGGAGATCGGCTATCGCGGCCTGTCGACCTATGGCGCGCGCAGCCGGCCCGAGCCGATTCCGAACCTGGCCCAGGTGAACACCCACGTGGACATCATGGATTGGCGCGGCAACCGCGGCTTCCTGGGTGACGATGCCGTGTTGGGCCGCGCCGTCGACTTCCTGTCACGCCGCCGCTTGGGACAGATCGACGCGGACGAGCCGACGGGTATCCTGAGCCACCATCTCGTTCACGACGACGCATGCTGGACGTTCCTTGAGCGCTTTGTCGCTCTGATCGAAGTACACGGCGCGGCGCGCTGGCGCCGGCCGGCCGATCTTTTTCGCCCCCGTCCCGTGACACCCCGGCGCGCGCGGCCCCTGGAAAAAAGTGCATGACCGTTCACCGCTACGATCCGCACAGCGTGCGGGCCGATCTGCGCCGCGCCGCCATGGGTCTGATCCTGACCGTGGGCCCGATGTTGCTCTTGGGTGACAGCCCCATCGCCCTGGCCATTCTGGGTGCGCTGGCCGTGCTATTCCTCGTCTTCGGCCTGCGGACGGCAGTCCGCGGCATGACGCTGGTTCATGTCACGGAACACGGGCTAAGCTTCGAGCCTCTGGGCGGACGCAAGGGACGCCTGCCCGGATTAGCGCCAAAGGCAATCGCGTGGCGCGATATTCGCAAGGTCGGGCTTAGATTTTTCTCGCTCAAGCGCGACCGGTCGGAGGGGTGGATGGAATTGAGCCTGGGGGACGGCGGCCAAAGCCTACGGCTCGATTCGACCCTCGATGGGTTCCAGGACATCGTCGTCCGCGCGGCCGAGGCCGCGCGCGTCAATAACGTGACGCTGTCCGACAACACGCAGGCAAACCTGACCGCCCTCGGCATCCGCAGCCAGCATGCCGGAGACCCCGCGTGACCCAGGATCTTCTCCGCGTCGAGGATTTGAAGATCGACTTCCATGTCCATGGCGGCGTGATCCACGCCGTGAAGGGCGTGTCGTTCGCCATCAAGCCGGGCTCGACCGTGGCCCTTGTGGGCGAATCGGGCTCGGGCAAATCCGTCATCGCACAGTCGATCATGGGCATCCTGCCCAAGGTGGGCCGCATTTCCGGCGGGCGCATCCTGTTCGCCGATCCGGCCGCCAACGGCGCCGTGACCGACATCGCCGCGCTCGATTCCGACGGCCAGGCCATGCGGCGGATCCGCGGCGGGCGCATCTCGATCATCTTCCAGGAACCGATGACCTCGCTGTCGCCGCTGCACACCGTGGGCGATCAGGTGAGCGAGGCGCTGCATCTTCATCGCGACGTCGACAAGGCC
>CAYZFH010000370.1:0-2593 GCA_964477375.1 uncultured Rhizobiaceae bacterium
AGACGCCGCGCGGTCTGATTGACCCGCGCCGCGACGATCTCGGGCCGGCGCGTCAATTCCCGTTCGATACGCGCGACGCAACCGCCGCAGTGGATGCCCTCCACCAAAAACTCAATCGTGCGCGCGCCGCTTCGATCCGCGCGCACGAAGGCCGTCACGTCTCCTGCGGGCGGCTGGGCCAGGGCCGCGTTCGTCATGGCACCACCATCCGCGTCGTGGCGTGCCAGCTTCCCTCGGCCGTCCGCACATCGATGCGAACGTCCCATTGCCCGGACGCAGGCGCTTGGATACGGGCCATATACCGCCCCTTGCCCTGGCCGGGGAGATCGACGCTCACGTCATGGCCGGTCGCCACGGGGCGGCTGATCCACGCCTTCACCTCGGCCCCATCGATCGGCACCCCGTCGCGTCCGGCCAGGTCGAAAGAAAGAAGCGCTCCGTCATAGGCGATGCGACCTGTCCATCCCAAAGCAGCCTGCTCTCGCGCCGCCTGCAACGTGCGGTTGAAATGGAGCCCGTGTTCGTAGGGCGAAGACACCGCCAAACCGGTCCAGGACCGGAGCGCGGTCACGACCAACGCGCCGTTGGCGATCATGATAACGAGGAACGCGCCCACGGCGATCAAGGCGACCGCGCGCCCCGTCAAACGCCCCTGGCCTTTCGCCGCCATCATCGCACCGGCGCCCGGAAAACGGATTCTTTCATGGCGACCTTCTTGGAATGTGCCTTGTCCGTGATTGCAAAGACGATATCGGTCCCGTCCTTGATCTCGCGCGGCATCGTGACATAGACCCGATACGTGGCCACGCTGTCGGGCCGACCTTGCAATTCCACCACGTCTCCCTCGCGCGCTTCTTGTCCGACGACTTGAATCTCGGCGGCGGGCTGCCCCGGCAATGCAAGCGAGAATGTGCGCATGTCCCGTGTCATGTTCAGAATCTTGACCGTATATCCGTTGCGGATCCGCCCGTCGGACAGGGTGACATAGAGCGGGCTGCGTTCGTGAAGCACATTGAGATCGAGCGTGGAGCGGAACACCACGGACCACAGCATGATCCCGGCGATCAGGACGAACAGCGCGCCGTAGAGAACCGTACGCGGCCGGACCAGGCGCGCCGCGGACGGCATGCCGGCGGCACGAGACCGCTTGTTGCGTTCGGTGTCATAGGAGATCAGCCCCAGCGGGCGATCGATCTTGCCCATCACGTCGTCGCAAGCGTCCGCGCACAGGCCGCAGCCGATGCATTCCATCTGGAGCCCGTCCCGGATGTCGATTCCCGTGGGACATACGGCGACGCACTGGCGGCAATCGATGCAGTCGCCCGCCGCCTTGCCCAGCTTGCCGCGCGGCTCGCCCCGGTCGGAGCGGTAACTGACGATGAAGCTGTCTTCATCGAGCATCGCGGATTGAAAGCGCGGCCACGGGCACATGTAGGTGCAAACCTGCTCACGCGCCCAACCCGCCAGCAAATAGGTCGTGGCGGTGAACAGGCCGAAGAAGAAGTAGGTCTGCAATGAGCTTTCGCCCCGCACCATCTGGGGCACGACCGTCGGCGCATCGATGAAGTACATAATCCAGGCACCGCCCGTCGCCGCGGCGACGATCAGCCAAACCGCGTGCTTGGCGATCTTGCGCCACGCCTTGTCGAGCGAGAGGCGCGCAGCGTCGCGCCGCATGCGCTGGTTTCGATCGCCTTCGACCCGGCGTTCGATCCACATAAAGAGGTCGGTCCACACCGTCTGGGGGCACGCATAGCCGCACCAGGCGCGGCCGACTAGGCTGGACGCCATGAAGATGCCGAGCGCGCCCAAAAGGAGGAGGCCCGTCAGGTAGTAGACCTCCTGTGGCCAGATCTCGATCCAGAAGAAGTAGAACCGCGCGTGCCCCATATCGGCCAGCACGGCCTGCCGGGGCGCATCGGGTCCTCGGTCCCACCGGATCCACGGCAGCACGTAATAGACCGCGAGAGCGATGATCAGGATGATCCACTTGAGCCGCCGGAACCGCCCTGCCACCGCCTTGGGATAGACGCGAACGCGGCTGGCGTAGAGAGGCGAATGGTGCTCCGCCGCGGCCTTGGGCGGCCGTTCGTCGAACGCCGTGCTCATGGCGGGGCCATGACGCGCGTTACTGGCCGCCGCCCAGCGAGTGGACGTAAACGGTCAGCATTTTGATGGTGGCGGGATCGAGACGGCCCTCCCAAGCGGGCATGACACCCATGCGAGGCCGCCAGATCTGCGCCACGATCTGATCCTTCGAGCCGCCATAGAGCCAGATGCCGTCGGCGAGATTGGGCGCGCCCATCTCCAAGTTCCCCTTGCCGCCGGCGCCATGGCAAGCGACGCAGTTGTCGGCGAAGATTTTCTCGCCGCGCGCGGCGGCGGCCCGGTCCTGCGATCCGCCCGAGAGGGACAGGACGTATTCCGCCACGTCGTTCACCTGGGCCCGGTTCAACACGCCGTCCGCTCCGAAAGCCGGCATCGCCGATTGCCGGGACTCGGCGTTGGCGTTGCGGATGCCGTAGGTGATCGTCTTCTGAATCTGATCCGCCGTGCCGCCCCACAACCAGTCGTCGTCGGCCAGGGTCGGAAA
>CAYZFH010000371.1:0-2589 GCA_964477375.1 uncultured Rhizobiaceae bacterium
GCCAGGGCAAGATCCGCTATTTCGGCGTCAGCAACTTCCGCGGCTGGCGCATCGCCCAACTGGTCAGCTTCTGCGACGCCAATTCCATCCCGCGCCCCATCGTGTGCCAGCCCTACTACAACGCCATGAACCGCATGCCGGAGGATGAGATCCTGCCGGCCTGCGCCCATTACGGCTTGGGCGTGGTGCCCTACAGCCCGCTGGCGCGCGGCGTCTTGACCGGCAAATACGAATGGAACAAGCCCGCGCCCAAGGGCACGCGCGTCGCCATCAGCGACAAGCGCATCATGGACACCGAATGGCGCAAGGAATCGGTCGAGATCGCGGCCACCATCAAGCGCCATGCCGAGAAGCGCGGCATCACGGCGGGCCAGTTCGCGACCGCCTGGGTCTTGAACAACGCCCTCGTCTCCTCGGTCATCGCGGGGCCGCGCACGATGGAACAGTGGACGGAATACATGGGCGCGCTCGACTACACATTCACCAAGGAAGATGAGGCGCTGGTCGACAAGCTTGTGAAGTCCGGCCATCCCTCGACGCCCGGCTACACCGACCCCAACTATCCGCCGCGCGGCCGGGTGCCCCGCAGCCGTTGACGCCGCGCTCCGCGCCATGCTGACCGGCGACTTCAAGCCGACGCCCTATTGGTGGGAAGGGCTGCCCGCGCCGTCGGACCGAGCCGAGCCGCCCGCGCGTGCCGACGTGGCTGTGATCGGCGGCGGCTTCACCGGCCTGTCCGCCGCCTTGACGCTGGCGCGCGCAGGCCGCCGGACCATCGTCTTCGATGCCGGCGACATCGGCCACGGCGCCTCCTCGCGCAACGCGGGCGCCGTCACGCGCATGCTGCACACGGGCTTCGCGCACATGGCCGAGAAGATGGGCCGGGCACGGTTCGGCGCACTGACCAAAGAGGCCGCCGACGCCTTCGACACGGTGCGCGACTTCATCGAGCGCGAGCAGATTGCGTGCGACTGGCGCCTAAGCGGGCGCTTCCTGGCCGCCGCCTCGCGCGCGCACGCGCACAATCTGCGCGTCGAGATGGACTTCATGCAAAACTTCTCAGGCGTCCAGTGCCGCTGGCTGGACGCATCCGAGCAGGCGCAGGAATACGGCACGCGGCGCGGCGCGGGCGGCGTGGTGGTGGACGGCACGGCCGTGCTGCATCCGGGCAAGCTGGCCCATCATATGGCCGCGCGCGTTGTGATGGCGGATGCCGTGCTGGCGCCGCGCTGCCGCGTGACCGCGATCGCGCGCGAAAAGACCGGCTTCACGCTGACGCACGAGGCGGGCACGACCGCGGTGCGCGACGTGGTGCTCGCGACCAACGGCTATGCCGACGGCCTGGTGCCGCATCTCCGCCGCCGCGTCCTGCCCGTGCAGGCCACCATGATGGCGACCGAGCCGGTCGCGCCGGACGTTCTAAAACGCGCGATTCCCAACGGCCGCATGGTGATCGATTCGCGCCGGGCCTGGCGCTATCTACGCGTCTCGCCCGACGGCACGCGCCTGTTGTTCGGCAGCCTGTCCGGCTATCGCGACGACGACATGCCACGGATGGCGCGGATGCTTCACGCCGAGATGGCGGATTCGCTGCCCAATTTCGCGGACGTGAAGATCTCGCATTGCTGGGGCGGCATGCTGGGCTTGAGCTTCGACCGCATCCCGCATCTGGGCATCCATGACGGCATGCACTACGCGCTGGCCATGAACGGCACTGGCGTGCCCATGGGCACGCATCTCGGGCGCAAGATCGCGCTGCGCCTGTTGGGCTCGCCCGAAGGGCGCGCGGCCTATGACGACCTGCCCTTCCCCACGCGGCCGACCTATGACGGCAATCCGTGGTTCGTGCCCTGGATCGCCCGCTGGTGGAAATTCCGCGACCGCTTCGATCCTTGAACGGCGAGCGCCGCTTGTACGCGTGCGGCCCTTTCGCGACCTGGTCAACAGCCGTCGCCCCGGACTTCGATCCGAGGCCTAGTCGCGCGGAGCGCGCCGGAATCACGTTCTTGCCGGCTGGACAGCCGGCACTGGACCCCGGCTCAGGGCCGGGGTGACGGATCTTGGGACGGGACCGCATAAGCCGCCGGCGCTCGAAGCCGGAAATGAAAAGGGCCCGCCTTCATGGGGCGGGCCCTTTGTCATTCATGCGCGGTGGATCAGAACTGATACCGGATCGTCGCCGTGCCCGTGTAGGCGATGTAGTCCGTCTGCCCCACCTGAGACGAGAACTGCGCGCCGCCCGAGAAGCGCGGGCTGAGCGCGAACAAGATGCCGGCACCGATATTGGCCGAGTTCCTGTACACGGTCGCCGTATCCGGTAGGTCATACTTGTAGGCATAGAGATACTGGGCCAACAGATAGGGCTGCACGTTGCCGAACTGGTAGCCCACCTGGCCACCCGCCTGGAACTGGCCGAAATGGATCGTCGTGTCCGGGGTGGTTATGCCGCCCGTACCCGTCTCGGTGTAGCCGCTGATGCCCTGGTACATCCAGTTGGCGCCGATCGACGGCCGGAACTGGAAGTTCCCCGATTCCAACGTCGCCGTCAGGTTGCTGGCCATGAAGAAGCGCGTGCCCGACGTGTCCGCC
>CAYZFH010000372.1:0-2581 GCA_964477375.1 uncultured Rhizobiaceae bacterium
TCCGATCAGGCGGCCTACATCACGGGCATCGAGCTGATCGTGGATGGCGGCGTCACCGCCATGCCGTGACGTGTTTGCCGGGCGGGAGGGCGGCCGATAAGGTGGCGCCGACGGATCGGATTCAAGGAAACCGGCGCCGTGCCACGCTCCCTCGTCTCCCGTTTCATCGCGATGCTGACGCTCGCGGCCGCGCTCGCGCTGCCCGTGCCGGAAGCGGTGGCGGACGGGAATTCCCTGACCGGGCAACTGCTGGTGGCGGCGCCCGGCATGCCGGACCCGCGCTTCGCCGAGACGGTCATCTTCATGGTCCGGCACGATCAGACGGGCGCCATGGGCATCGTCGTCAACCGCCCGGTGGGGGTCTTGAGCCTGGAAGATCTGTTGAGTTCGACCGGCCAGGATCCGCAAGGGGCCGAGGGTGAAATGATCATCCACACCGGCGGGCCGGTCGGGCCGGACATGGGGTTCCTGCTGCACTCGACCGACTACAAGACCGAGGGCACCATCCAGATTACCGACCGCATCGCCATGTCGGGACGGCCCGAGGCGATGGCGGATATTGCCAAGGGCAAGGGGCCTCGTCAGTTTCTCTTGGCCTTCGGCTATGCGGGCTGGTCGCCAGGACAGCTCGAGAACGAGATGTCGCATGCCGCTTGGTTCAGTGTACCGCCCGACGAGGCCATCATTTTCGACGACGACGACATGACCAAATGGCAACGTGCTTCAGCCCGCCGTGGTATCGATCTCTAGACACATCCTCATCCCCATCAATTTTCATCCAAGCGATTTCACAAAAAACATGAAACCCGAAGGCCTCGCGGCGCTGGAACGGCGTCTCGCCCACGATCTGGTCTGCCTCAACTATCCGCCCGCCAACTGGGTGAAGCCGCGCGCGCATCCCAAGGCGCGCCATGTCCATGACGTGGCCTTCGTCGGCGCGGGCACCTGCGGCATGGCGGCCTCCTTCGCGCTGATGCGCGAGGGCATCGGCAACATCGCGTTGTTCGACCGCAATCCCGAAGGTCACGAAGGTCCTTGGACCACCTATGCGCGCATGGCGACCTTGCGCTCGCCCAAGCATCTGACCGGCCCGGTCATGGGCCTCCCCAGCCTGACCTTCCGCGCCTGGTACGAAGCCCAGCATGGCGAGAAAGGCTGGGAGACGCTGGGCAAGATTCCGCGGCCGATGTGGATGGAGTATCTGCGCTGGTACCGGAAGGTCTTGAACCTGCCCGTGGAAAACGGGGTCTCCGTCGAGTGTCTGGCGCCCGACAACGGGCTGATCCGTTTGGATCTCGTGCGCGGCGGGCAAAAGGATACGGCCTACGCGCGCAAAGTGATCTTAGCAACCGGGCGCGAGGGGTTGGGCGGGCCAGCTATCCTGCCGGCCTTCGCCGGCTTGCCATCCACACATCTGGCGCACACGGCGGACGATATCGATTTCGCCGCGTTGAAGGGCAAGCGTGTGGCCGTGATCGGCGCGGGCGCTTCGGCCTTCGACAATGCGGTCACGGCGATGGATGCGGGTGCGGCCTCGATCGACATGTTCGTGCGGCGCGATGATCTGCCCCGCTACAACCGCTTCAAGCAGGTCGTCTATGGCGGCTTCATGAACGGCTTCGCGGAATCGGGCGATGTGTGGCGCTGGCACAGCCTGTATCAGGTCATGGGCGACCGCGTGGCTGCCCCGCGCGAATCCGTGCTCAAGGTCACGACGCGGCCGAATTACATGCTGCACCTGGGCAGCCCGGTGACGGCGTCGCGCATGGTGGGCAACCAGGTTGAACTCGTAACGCCCAAGGGCGCGCACCGATTCGATTTCGTGATTCTGGGGACAGGCTTCGCCGTCGATCCGCGCCTGCGGCCAGAGCTAGCGGATTTCGCGGACGAGATCGCGCTGTGGCGCGACCGCTTCGCGCCGCCCGCTGACGAACCCTTGGCGGAGTTGAGCAGCTTCCCTTATCTCGGCACCGCCTTCGAGTTCACCGAGAAGCATCCCGGCAAAGCGCCCTTCCTCGCCGACATCCACTGCTTCAATTACGCGGCGACCATGAGCCACGGGCCGGTCGCGGGCGATATTCCCGGGGTCGAGGTGGGTGCCGAGCGCATGGCGCGCGCCATCGCGCGGACGTTCTATCTTCAGGACCGGACACTCCACAGCCGCGATCTCGATAACTATGCTGAGTTGGAGCTTCTGGGCGACGAATGGCCGGGCCTGCCGCCCGCGCCGACGCGCCCTTAACGCGCAATCAGGGGGATAACCGCATGGCCGCCGACACCGCACGCTCGCTGCAAGGGCGCGTTGCGCTCATCACCGGTTCGGGGCGCGGCATGGGACGCTGCCACGCGGAGCTTTTGGCCGAGCGCGGCGCCGCCGTGATCGTCCACGACGTGATGCCGGAGGGTGCGGAAGAGACCGGGAAATTGATCCGCGACAAGGGCGGCAAGGCGCATGTCATTGTCGCCGACGTGGCCGACACGGTGGCCATGGCGGACGCCATTCGCGCGGGCGAGAAGGCGCTGGGCCCGGTCGACATCCTGGTCAACAACGCCGGCATCGGCGCGGAGCGCACGGGCATCG
>CAYZFH010000373.1:0-2559 GCA_964477375.1 uncultured Rhizobiaceae bacterium
GTCAGTTTGCCGTCGTGCCTTATGGCCATGAGTTGATGAGTTATTTCGGTTGGCATTGGGCCCTGTTCGGCTTGGCGCTGACATCGATTTTGATGCTGCCGCTGGCGGCGGGCGTCGCGGGCAAGCCCGTGGCCCTGGCCGGTGCACGCCAAAGCCTGGGCGAGGCGCTGCGCGAAGCCGTCACGCATCGCGGCTTCGTCCTGCTGACCATCGGCTTCTTCGTCTGCGGCTTTCAGGTCGTCTTCGTGGCCACCCATCTGCCCGCCTATTTGGCGGACAAGGCCATGCCGAGTTGGCTCGGCGCGTGGTCGCTGGCGCTGGTGGGGCTCGGCAATATCGTGGGCACCTACGCCTGCGGCTGGCTCGGCGGCCGGTATCCGAAGAAAAACCTGCTGGCGCTGCTCTATCTGCTGCGCTCGCTGGTCTTCCTGATCTTCATCCTTATGCCGCTGACGGAGGTATCCGTGCTGGTGTTCGCCGGAACGCTGGGCCTCCTTTGGCTCGGCACCGTGCCGCTGACCAGCGGGCTCGTCGCTTACATCTTCGGTCCGGCCTACATGTCGATGCTGTACGGCATCGTTTTCTTCTCGCACCAGATCGGCAGTTTCATGGGATCGTGGCTGGCGGGCGTGGCCTACGACCTGACCGGCTCCTATGACGTGATGTGGTGGGGCAGCGTGGCGATGGGTCTGGTCGCGGCGGCTTTGAACTGGCCGATTGTGGAGCGGCCCGTGGCGCGCTTGGCCGCGGCACCGGCGCGCGCGTGAACGCAATCCGCCTGTCCGTTATCGGCGCCGTGGCGCTTGCCGGCGCGGGTGCGCTTTATTTGTGGATCACGCGGGGGGCAGCGATCCTGCTCGACATGAGCTGGCTTAGGGACTGTTTCTGACTCGCGTCAGGTCCCGATCATCGGAATGAAGCCGGGCAGGGCGCGCACCCGGTCCATCCATGCGAGGATGGCGGGATAGGGCTGCATGTCGATCTCGGCCTCGACGTTCAGCGCCGGATAGGTGTAGCAGGCCATCTCCGCGATGGTCGGCCGGTCGAGCGCCAACCATTCGTGTTTCGAAAGACGCTTTTCCATCGAGGTCAGGCCGCGCTGGATCAGGAAGCGCGCGCGCTTCATGTCGAGGAACACCAGGTCGTCCTCGGGCCCGCGATAGCGCAGCATGATGCGTGCCTGGGCGATGCCGAACAGAAGCTCGTTCTCGGCCAGGGCCAGCCACTGCATCACCTCGGCCATGCCGGCCGGGTCGGTCGGCAGCCATTTCTCGCCGCCATGGGCGCGCGCGATATAGACCAGGATCGCCATCGAATCCCAGATGCACTTGCCGCCGTCGATTTCCAGGACGGGGACCTGGCCGCGCGGGTTTTTGGCCAGGAACTCCGGCGTGCGCAGCTCGGGGCCGTAGGGCACTTCGACCGTCTCGTGCGGCACGTTCAGGATCGACAGGAACAGCGCGATCTTGTGGCTGTTGCCAGAACGCGCGCCGGTATAGAGGCGGATCATGCGGCCTCGCTGGATTTCGCGGCGGAGCGGATGATTTCGCCGTGCCGCGCGCAGTTTGGCTCGGCCAGCGCGATGAAGGCTTCGGTTGCCGTGTCGGGATGCGGCCGAATGGCCGGATCCTCGCCCGGAAACGCCTCGGCGCGCAGTTTGGTGCGCAAGGGGCCGGGGTCGATCAGGTTCACGCGCACCGTGCTGCTCGCCATCTCGTTCGCGTAGATGCGCGCGATGGTCTCCAGCGCGGATTTGCTGGCGGCGTAGGTGCCCCAATAGGCGGCGGCGTCGCCGGCCACGCGGTCGGTGACGAAGATCGCGCGGCCCGCGTCGGACGCGCGAAGCAGGGGATCGAGGCTGCGCACCAGGCGCCAGTTGGCCGTGGCGTTGACGGCCATCACCTTATCCCATTCCTTCGGGCCGATATGGCCCACGGGCGTGATGGTGCC
This sequence comes from uncultured Rhizobiaceae bacterium, assembly GCA_964477375.1. Classification (GTDB taxonomy): domain Bacteria; phylum Pseudomonadota; class Alphaproteobacteria; order CADEGL01; family CADEGL01; genus CADEGL01. The sequence continues at coordinate 1,951 of CAYZFH010000373.1, forward strand.
GAGTTGCGCCGCCGCGCCGACCAGGATGTCGAGCTTCTTGTAGCGCTCGAACAAGGCCGCGCCGAGCCGGTCGATGGCCGGAGAATCCAACAGATCGAAGGGCGCAATCGTCGCGGCTCCGCCGCCCGCGCGGATGGCATCGTCGACTTCCTCGAGGCCCGCGCTGGTGCGCGCCACCAGAACGACATGCGCGCCTTCGGCGGCGAAGCGCTTGGCCACGGCGGCGCCGAGCCCTCGCGAGGCTCCGGTCACGACCGCGACGCGGCCGGCGAGGCGGGATCCAGTCATGGCATGTTCCGTGGAGGTGGTACGAGGTCGCGGTTTACGCGATTTCGGCCAAAAGCGAAAGCTGTTGGACGTTCCCGCCGTCTTCCGTGTCGGTCAGGCGGGTGGGGTAGTCGCCCGTGAAGCAGGCGTCGCAGAAGGCCGGGTTGGCCGGATCGCGCTTGGACTCCTTCATGGCGCGGTAGAGCCCATCGATCGAGATAAAGGCCAGGCTGTCGACGCCGATGATTTTTGCCATCTCTTCGACGGAATGGCGCGCGGCCAGTAGTTTGTCGCGCTCGGGCGTATCGATGCCGTAGAAGCAGGAATGCATGGTGGGCGGGC
>CAYZFH010000374.1:0-1325 GCA_964477375.1 uncultured Rhizobiaceae bacterium
CAACGCGCCCGCCCGCCCGCTAGCGTGGGCGCGGAAAGCCAAGACGGGAGAGCGAAATGGTTGCCTACGCGATTGCCGAGCAGATCGTCCACGATCCGGTGAAGTTCGACGAATACCGCAAGCAGGTCGCGCCGCTGATCGAGCGCTTCGGCGGCAAGTATCTGAACAACGGCGTGACGCGCGTGCTGGACGGCAAGGCGTGGAAGCCCGAGCGCGTCATCATCATCGAGTTCCCGGACAAGGCCGCGCTCGACGGCTGGTACAACTCGCCGGAATACCAGCCGATGCGGAAGCTGCGCGACGAATGCGCGACCGTGATGGTGATCGGGCTGGAAGGTCGCTAAGGCGTCCTAGCGCGAGGCGGCCTGTTGCGCGGGACGCGGGTCGGACGCGCGCGGCACTTCGGCCCCGCCGACGCCCACGCCCAGCGCCACCAGCACGAGCCAGCGCCCGAGCCCCTGCGCCGCCCATTCGGGCCGCACGAAGACGCGCGCCAGGCGCCCCGAGACGGCGTCGAGCAGCCCCAACACCTCGCCCGCGCGCACGGCCACGAACAGCCGGCCGGCCGCGACGGCGCTGCGGAATTCGGCCGCCGAGCCGACAGGCGGCGTCGACGGATCGTCCTCGGAGATATGACAGGCCGCCAGCACCGCGCGCTCGTCGTCGCTGGTGCCGCGCCGGATGGTGATGCGGTCGAAAGGGCGTCGCATGGAAAAGCCTCGGAGGGACAGGCTCGGAAACGGGCCGGACTTTACGCCGCCGGAACCGTGCGAGTCAGCCCCGCGATGGTGACAAAAAGATGGCGCGCGCGTGGGGATTGTAAGCCTAGCGGATCCCAATCTTCCGTCACCCCGGACGTGATCCGGGGTCCAGTGGGCCGGTAGGCCGACAAACGGATTCTGAGCGCGCTACGCGCGACTGGGCCCCGGCTCGGAGGCCGGGGCGACGGCGCAAATCACACCCAACCGGTGTAGACGCCCATGCCGCGCTTCTTGATCTGGCCGCCGATGATGACGCGCTGGATCTCGGAGGTGCCTTCCCAGATGCGCTCGACGCGCATTTCGCGCCACAGGCGCTCGACCGGGTTCTCGCGCATATAGCCGCGTCCGCCCAGGACCTGCAGCGCCTTGTCGGTCACGCGCCCAACCATCTCGGAGGCCTGGAGCTTCACGGCGCTGGCGCGCGCGTGGACCAGCTTCGGGTCGATCCCTTGCGAGACCTCCCAGCCCACGCGGTAGAGCATGGCCTTGGTCGCCATGATCTCGACCGCCATATCGGCCAGCATGGCTTCGACGGCCTGGAAATCGCGGATCTGCTTGCCGAAC
>CAYZFH010000374.1:1335-2558 GCA_964477375.1 uncultured Rhizobiaceae bacterium
TGGCGGCGCCGAGGCAGCGCGACGCGATCTCGAGCCGCGTCTCGATGAACCATTCCTTGGTCAGGTCGAGGCCGTGGCCCGGCTCGCCCAGCATCTGGGCCGGCGTGCACTCCACGTTCTTGAAGACGATCTCGGCGTGGGTGAAATAGGCGTTGTGGGTGAACTTGGGCACCCGCTTCACCTCGACGCCTTTCTGATCGGCCTCGACCAGGAAGAGGGTCGGCTTCTTCACATCGCCGTCCATGTGGACATGGACCAGGAAGAAGTCGGCCAGGTTGGCGCCGGTGACGAACCATTTCTCGCCGTTGATGACGTAGTTGCCGCCGCGCTTCACCGCGGTGGACGCCACGGCGCTCGCGTCCGAGCCTGCGCCGGGCTCCGTGATCGCATAAGCCGAACGCCGGTCGCCCGCGCAGCTTGGGCGCAGATAGGTGTCGATCTGATGCTTGGTGCCCGAGCGCAGCGGCACGGCCGGACGCCACACCGCCGACCACAGGCAGCCGGTCGCCTTCGCCAGTTCCTCGTGGCAGACGATCTGCTGCAGCACGTTGAAGCCCTGGCCGCCGACGTCCTTCTCGTGGTTGTAGCCGCCGAGCTTCGAGTCCTGGACCTGCCGGATCAGCGCCTTGCGCGCCTGGGTCGAAAGCCCGTCATTCTCCTCGCACTCCTGCTCCAAGGGGAACAGCACCGTCTCGGCGAATGTCTTCGCGCGCGCGGCGATTTCCTTGTCGTCCTTGGTGAGCGTGAGGTCCATGGAAGTCTCCCGGTGAGGCTGAAATTTCGGGGCGGAGATTAGGGGGTCGCATCCCGACGCGCCACTACCGGACCCGGGTTTCCCAGCCGTCACCCCGGCTCCCGAGCCGGGGTCCAGTGGAGGCCGCAAGGCCGACAAGAGATTTCGGCGCGCTACGCGCGACTGGACCCCGGATCAAGTCCGGGGTGACGAGCGAGGAAAAGCGACTAGTCCGCAGCGGCGGACGCCTGCACCTTCGCCACCACCAGCGCATCGAACGCCACGGCACCCTTGGGCCCACAGCGCAGGGGGTTCACGTCGATCTCGCCGATCAGGTCGCCCAAGTCGGCGGCCAGCGCCGAGAGGCGCGCGACGGCGCGGGCGAGCGATGCCATGTCCGAAGGCGCCGCGCCGCGTTTCCCATCCAACAAAGGTCGCAGGCGCAAGCGGTCCACCATGCGGCGCGCGCCGGCTTCGTCGACCGGCGGCA
>CAYZFH010000375.1:0-2534 GCA_964477375.1 uncultured Rhizobiaceae bacterium
GAAGAGCGCGCAAAGCGATTCGGCGGAATGCATGATGCCGCCAAGGAAGTTGTAGGCCAACTTCGACAGGCCCAGTTCGCCGCGCGGATCGTGGAACAGGTTCTTCTTGCCCGTCTTGTCCCACACCGAGACATGGGCGTGGCAGCCGCTTCCGGTCAGGTTGAGGAACGGCTTGGGCATGAAGGTCGCGCGCATCCCGTGTTTCTCAGCGATGCTCTTGACCATGTACTTGAAGAACACGTGCCGGTCGGCGGTCACCAGAGCGTCGGTGTAGGTCCAGTTCATCTCGAACTGGCCGTTCGCGTCCTCATGGTCGTTCTGATACGGCTCCCAGCCCAGTTCGATCATCGAGTCGCAGATTTCGGTGATGACATCGTAACGGCGCATCAAAGCGGACTGGTCGTAGCAGGGCTTGGACTGCGTATCCTTCTCGTCGCCGACGGCCTTGCCGTCCGGCGTCGTCAGGAAGAACTCGCATTCAACGCCCGTCTTCATGCGATGGCCGAGCTTGGCGGCCTTGGCGATCTGCTGCTTCAGCACATGGCGCGGGCCGTGCGGCACGGGCTTGCCGTCCATCACGATATCGGCGGCCAGCCAGCCGACTTCCGGCTTCCACGGCAGCGCCATCAGACTGTCGGGATCGGGCACCGCGAACATGTCGGAATCGGCGGGGGTCATGTCGAGCCAGGTGGCGAAGCCGGCGAAGCCCGCGCCCGCCTTCTGCATCTCGCCGATCGCCCGCGCCGGCACCAGCTTGGCGCGGAGGGCGCCGAACAGGTCGACATAGCTGATCAGGAAATATTGGATCTTCCGCTGCTTCGCGATCTTCGCCAGATCCGCCGCCATGTTCGTCCCCCTGTGACGTGAAGCCCCGTTATTCTTTTTTATCGGGGCGAGTTTAGTAAGTCCCCCTGCCCGGTATCCAGTTCGTTCCTGCCAGCGGCACGCCCGCCATGGCCGCCCCCTCGACCGTCAACGCGACCAAGTCCTCAGGTTCGAGGTTGAGCACGTGGTTCTTGCCGCAGGCGCGCGCCATGGTCTGCAGTTCGAGAGTCATCACGGACAGGTAATTGCGCAGAAGCCGCGCACCGTGATCGGCGGTTAGGCGTTCCTGCAGCTTCGGGTCCTGGGTGGTGACACCGACCGGGCAGCGGCCCGTGTGGCAATGGTGGCAATAGCCGGGTGCGGTGCCCAGCGCCTCGTAATCCTCGACATGGACCGGCTTGTTGCAGCCGAGCGCGATCAGGGCCGAAGTGCCGATGGAGACCGCATCGGCCCCCATGGCCAGGGCCTTGGCCACGTCCGCTCCCGTGCGGATGCCGCCCGAGATGATGAGCTGCACCTTGCGGTGCATGTCCAGCTCCTGCAGCGCCTGCACGGCAAGCCGCAGCGCGGGCAACGTGGGGATGCCCACATTCTCGATGAAGACGTCCTGCGTGGCACCCGTGCCGCCCTGCATGCCGTCGACCACGATGGCGTCGGCGCCGGCCTTCACGGCCAGCTGCGTGTCGTAATAGGTGCGCGTGGCGCCGACCTTCACATAGATCGGCTTTTCCCAATCGGTGATCTCGCGCAGCTCCTCGATCTTGATGGTCAGATCGTCAGGGCCGGTCCAGTCGGGATGGCGCGAGGCGCTGCGCTGGTCGATGCCTTCGGGCAGGGTGCGCATCTTGGCGATGCGCGGGCTGATCTTCTGGCCGAGCAGCATGCCGCCGCCGCCGGGCTTGGCACCCTGGCCGATCACCACCTCGATCGCGTCCGCGCGGCGCAGATCGTCGGGGTTCAGGCCATAGCGCGAGGGCAGAACCTGATAGACGAGAAGCTTGGAGGCCTGCCGCTCCTCCTCGCACATGCCGCCGTCGCCCGTGGTCGAGCTGGTGCCCATCGCGGTGCAGGCCTTGCCGATGGCTTCCTTCACGTTGACGCCGAGCGCGCCGAAGCTCATGCCCGCGATGGTGATGGGGATCTTGATCTCAATCGGCTTCTTGGCGAAGCGCCCACCGATCACGACATTGGTGCCGCAGGTTTCGCGATAGCCTTCCAGCGGATAGCGCGAGACGGAAGCGCCCAAGAGGACGAGATCGTCGAAGGTCGGCATGCGCCGCTTGGCGCCGAAGCCGCGGATCTCGTAGATGCCCTCGTCCGCCGCACGATGAATCTCGGCGATGTGGTGGGGCGTGAAGCTGGCGGAGGGGCGCAGGTTGCGCGGATCGACCGTCATGGCGTCCTCAATACGCGTCAGCGTGATCGGCGTGGAAATTGTAGAGCTTCCGGGCCGAGCCGTAGCGGCGGAAGGATTTGGGATCGGCGTTCATGCCGGCCTTGGTCAGCAGGCGCTCCAGTTTGGCCAGATGATGCGGCGTCATTTTCTTCTCGACACAGTCGGCGCCCAGGCTGGCGACCGAGCCGCGCACATAGAGCCGCGCCTCGTAGAGCGAATCGCCGAGATTGTCGCCCGCGTCGCCCAGCACGACGAGATTGCCGGCCTGGGCCATGAAGGCGCTGAAATGCCCGACCGAGCCGCCGACCATCAC
>CAYZFH010000376.1:0-2530 GCA_964477375.1 uncultured Rhizobiaceae bacterium
TGACGAGATGGGCTGGCGCGAGGTTGTCGTGCTCGCGCCACCCGCTATCCTCGCCGCTCTGATTCTGGCCGTGGTCTGGATGCTCGGCGTCTGGCCGGAGCGGAGTAACCGCGCTTAGGTCAGCTTGCCCTTGGTGATCTTGCAGCCGAAGCTGACCGGCTTGCGCGGATCGGTCGACAGGATCGCGCCCATCAGCACGGCGGTTTCCTCGTTCGGCTTGGCGTCCGTGCTGATCAGCAGGAACAGGCCGGCGTTGCGGTCGGCGAAGACGATCGAGTTCTTATCGTTCTTCTCCTTCCACTCCAGGAACTTGGCTTTGTTGATGTTGTAGGGATCGCCGCCCTGACCCTGGGTCGTGACCGCCGTGTCCTTCAAGGTAAAGGTGTAGCGCGTGGGCGGGGTGGTTTCGGCCTTGCAGTCGAGCACGGCGTCGAGCGTCGCGGCCTCGGCGGCGGCGGCAAGCAGCAGCGAGGCGGTGAGGGCGGAGAACAAGCGCAGAAAAGCCATGATCGGACCCGGTTGGCAGGTGAAGGGGCCGGGATCATAGCGGGAAATGCGCGGGTTACGCCTCGGTTTATTTTCGGGCTTAGGCCGCTGCCCGTATGCCGCCGCCCATGACCTTGGCTGCGATAGTGACCTGAACGGAGGCGCGGGGTTTGCGTTTGGCGCGCGGGGATAGGCGGCGTTTCAGAAATGCCATCACGGCGCGCTCTTCCGCCCGAAGGCTTTCCGCACGTTCCCGGCCGCGGCGTACGGTCAGGGCGAAACCGCCGGCCATATAGGCTTCGACGATCTCGGGATGGACGTAGCATTGCCGGCAGATGGTCGGCGTGTTGCCGAGGGTTTGCGATACGCGCTTGATGGCATCGCGCACATCGCGCTTGGCCTGCGTCACACTGGCGGGTGATTCGTATTCGCGCAGGACGATGGCAGCCAGCACCGTGCCGCCCCAGGTGCGGAAATCCTTGGCAGTCACCGTGCGGCCGCCGGCTTCCAGCAGATAGGCGTTGACGTCGGCGGAGGTGACGCGTGCCCGCTCGCCATTTTCGTCCAGATATTGGAACAGATGCTGGCCCGGCAGATCTTGGCACGCCTTCACGATTCGCGCGACGCGCCGGTCGGTCAGCTTGAGACGCCAGGGTTTGCCGCCCTTGCCCTTGAAGTCGAACAGAAGCTGCGGTCCCTGCACCTTCACGTGCGGATCGCGCAACGTCGTCAACCCATAGCTGCCGTTGGCGCGCGCATAGTCGTCGTTGCCGACGCGGATCATCGTGGTCTCGAGCAAGCGCACGATGGTGGCCAGCACCTTGCGGCGCGGCAGGCCGGGCAGGGCCATGTCCGCTTCGACCGCGGCGCGAATTCGCGGCAGCGCGGCGGCGAAGCTCAAGAGATGCTCGTACTTGGCGGCATCGCGCGAGGCGCGGAAATCGAGGTGATAGCGGTACTGCTTGCGCTCCTTCGCATCCCGCCCAGTCGCCTGCAGATGGCCGCGCGGATCGGCGGAAATCCACACATCGGTCCAGGCCGGCGGGATAGCCAGACGTCGGATGCGCGCAAGCGTCGCGGCGTCGCGTACCATGCCGCCGTTGGCGCGGTAGTAGGAAAAGCGCCCACCAGTCTTCTTGCGGCGGATGCCGGGCATTTCATCGGAGGTATAGCGAAGCCCGGCTTCCTTGGAAGCCGCGTGGGCATCGCCGTTCGGATGGGGGCTGGCATTCATGGCAACGGGGAGAAAGCCCGTAGCCAGCCGCTGGTTCCCTTAAATATCGGTCACTTAGGCGGAACCTTCTTAATTGGTCCGCCGATGTGCGTTCCGGTGTAAGCGGGAGGATCGCTGGCGGGGAAGGATTCCTCGTCAGCCTCATCGACCACGTCTTTCTTGCCCTTGTCTTTCGGCGGCGGTTCCGGCTTTTTCTTGCCCATCGGGATTATCCCGGTTGCTTGTCCTTAGGCTGGTCGCTCTTGTCCGGCGCGTGCTTGGATTTATCCAGATGCGGGGCGTCCTTGTCCAAGGGCGGGCGCTTCGGGTCGGGCGGAAGCTTCTCGTCGCGATTCATACCGGTTTCCCTCGCAGGGTTACCAAGGCATAACCGCGCAGTGGGCGATCCGGTTCGCTGCTAAGAAAGCGCCCGGGCGACGCGTGCTTGCCAGACGACCAGCGCCGGGACGACGGCGAGCTCCATCGCCAGGCCCGCCACATGCGGCCATGCCGGCACCCCCACGGCGAAAAGGGAAATCAGCCGCGCCAACCCGCCGGTGAAAACCAGCGCGGCGGCCAGACGGAACAGCGCGCCCTTGCGTTCGATGGAAGGGACAGTGGCGTAGAACGCCAAGCCGACGGCGAAGAAGGTGCCGGAAAGAAAACGCAGATGGCTGTCCAGGTTGGCCGTGGTGGACGCTTCGCCGGTCCGAAACGCGGCTCCCATCAGGATTCCGGCCGCACCCGTCAGGGTTGGGATCAGGGCTAGAACGGCGACGGTGAACTGCAGGAGACGCTTGCTGACAAGGGGCGGCATCCGGCTATCTATCC
>CAYZFH010000377.1:0-2527 GCA_964477375.1 uncultured Rhizobiaceae bacterium
GGCCGCACCCGTCCCGCGTGGTCGTGTTCCAGGACCCGACGCTCTATCCGTGGCGCACGGTCGAGGGCAACGTCTCCGTGGGCCTGGAAGCACGCGGCATCCTGCGCAGCCAGCGCCACCGCGTGAACGATGCATTGCGCCTGGTCGGCCTTGACGGCATCGCGCGCGTCTATCCGCATCAATTGTCGGGCGGCATGGCCCAGCGCGCGGCGCTGGCGCGTGCGCTGGTCAACGATCCGCAGCTCCTCATCCTCGACGAGCCGCTGGGCAAGCTCGATTCGCTCACCCGCCTCACCATGCAAAGCGAGCTGGTCTCGCTGTGGCAGCGCAAGGGCTTCACGGCGCTTCTGGTGACTCATGACGTGGAAGAGGCGCTGTTGCTCGCCAGTCGCGTCGTTGTGCTGAGCGACCGCCCGGCGCGCATCAAGGCCGAGGTCGCCAACGATCTGCCCTATCCGCGCCACCGCGGCGATCCGCGTCTCGCGGAACTGCGCCACGAAGTCCTGTCGCTTCTCGGCCTCGACGCCACCTGGTGAGGAGTTCCGCATGATCACCGCGATCGTCCAATACAAGCTGCCGCCGTCTATCGACCGCGAGGCCTGCCGCGCCCATTTCGAGAAGATCGCGCCCGGCTTCCGCGAGGTGAAAGGGTTGATCAGCAAGCATTTCATCTGGAGCGCGCGCGGCGATGCGGGCGGCGTCTATCAGTGGCGCACGCTCGAAGACGCCAAGGCCTTCTACAACGGCCCCTGGCTCAAGGGCATCGTGGACCGCTATGGCATGGAGCCGGAAATCCGCTACTTCACCGTTTTCGCGGTGACCGACAATGACAAGGGTTCGGTGGAGTTCCTGGAACGGAACGTCCGCGCCGCAGAATAGCGGCTTAGTGGCCCTCGGCCTGCTCGCGCAGCCAATCGCGGAACACGCTGACCTTGCGCAGCTTCAGCTTCGTCTCCGGGCAGACGATGTAATAGGCGAAGTCCACGGGCATGGCGCCCTTGAACGGCTTCACCAGCCGTCCTTCGGCCAGGTCCGCCGCCGCCAGATGCGCTTTCGCCATGGCCACGCCGCGGCCCAGAACGGCCGCCTCGATCACCAGGCTCGATTGGTTGAAACGCGGCCCGCGCGAACCATCCACCTCTTTCATCCCGGCAGCCTTCAACCACATCGGCCAGGTCGGGCAGGAGATGTCGTCTTCGGGGCTGTCGTCATGCAGCAGCGTGTGGTGGCGCAGCGCCGCGGGTGAGGAGAGCGGCTCGTCGCTTTCCAGCAGCTTCGGGCTGCAGACGGGGAACACCTCTTCCTTCAGAAGGCGCTCGACCTCCAGATTGGGATAACGGCCCGCGCCGTAGCGGATCGCGAGGTCGACATTGTCGCGCTCGAAATCCATGAGCTGCATGGAGGCCGAGACTCGCACGTCGATGTCGGGATGCTGGGCGGCGAAACTGTCCAGGCGCGGCACCAGCCACTTGGCGGCGAAGGATGGCGCCACGCTGACGCTCAGGATGCCGGCCTCGCCCAGATTGTCGATTTCCTGGATCGCCGCCGACAACCGCTCGAAGCCTTCGCGGATGCCGGGCAGGCAGGCCTGGCCCGCGTCGGTCAGCAGCAAGTTGCGGTTGACGCGGTGGAACAGCGGCACGCCCAGGTGGTCCTCCAGGGTCTTCACCTGGTGGCTCACGGCGGCCGGCGTCACGCTCAGCTCGTCGGCCGCCCTTGTGATGCTCAGGTGGCGGGCGACGGCCTCGAAGACGCGCAGCGAGTTCAGCGGGGGCAGGCGGCGGGACATGGCGGGTGATCTAGGTTGCGGGCGGCCGCAATCTAGGGCCACCCGCAGCCGAAACCCGCACAAGAAATATTGAAGCCTGGCTTAAGAAAAGTTGCGGCTGGCGCTTACTGCACCGTGTGGGTCCGCACCCAGGCCGCATAGGTTTCCATGAAGGTCGCGAAGAATTTCTGGGTCTGCTCGCTGGCCAGATTTCCCTTGTCGTCGAACAGCTTGGCCGCGCCGCCGACATAGGCTTCGGGCTGCTGCAGCGCCGGCATATTGAGGAACACCAGCGACTGGCGCAGATGGTGGTTGGCGCCGAAACCGCCGATGGCGCCGGGCGAGACGCTCATGATCGCGACCGGCTTGCCATTCCACACGCTCTGGCCGTACGGCCGCGAGCCCACGTCGATGGCGTTCTTAAGCACCGCCGGCACCGAACGGTTGTATTCCGGCGTCACGAACAGGACCGCGTCGACGCCTTTGATGGCCGCGCGGAAATCGCGCCAGGCCTGGGGCGCGGCATCGCCGTCCGTGTCCTCGTTGTAGAAGGGCAGTTGCCCGATCTCGACGATCGCGCATTCGAGATCGGAGGGCGCCAGCGCCATCAGCGCCTTGGCGGCCAGGCGGTTGTACGAGCCCTTGCGCAGGCTGCCGACAATGACGGCGATCTTCTTCTTCGTGGCCATGAAGTGCCTCGCGAAATGAACGGCGGAAACTTACGAAACGAACATGACGATCAGGCTTCGGTGGCCCACT
>CAYZFH010000378.1:0-2523 GCA_964477375.1 uncultured Rhizobiaceae bacterium
TGCGCGGCGGCGACCAGCCGCTCCAGCCGCATTCTTCATTGCGGCCTTCGTTACATGGCGCCCAAGAAGACACCGTGGGAGTTCCTGCTGCATCCGAAGCGTCTGTGGACAGCGGTCGACACGGCGCGCCGCTCGGTCTTGTGCCGCAGCGAATTTCTGACCGAAACACCGGAGCGCCTGCGCCCCCTACCCTTGGCCATCCCGCTCTATAAGGACGAGCCCTACAAAGGCTGGCATGTCGATCTGGGTGCGAAGCTGCTACACGCGCTCGACCCGAAGAAGATTCCGCTGGAATACCGCCGCCTGTCGCCCGCGGAAGCCTTGGCCATGCCGATGCTCAAATGGTTCCGCGATCCGGACAAGCTGCAGAGCGTCATCACCTTCATGGACTATCAGTTCCATTGGCCCGACCGCCTGGCCATGGACGCGATCCTGGACGCCGAGCGCATGGGCGCTATCGCGCGCAACTACACCAAGGCGACCGGGTTCGTGCGCGAGAAGGACGGATGGCGCTTCACCATCGAGGATGTGGTGACCGGCGAGACGATAGCGGTGTCGTCCGCGCAGTTCCTCAACTTCACCGGCACCTGGATCGACGGGGTGAACAAGCAGGCGGCGCCCGCCTCCACTCCACCGCGCAAGATCGTGGCCGTGAAAGGCACGCATATCGCCGTGCGCCTGCCGCCCGAGTGCAAGGGCATCGGCGTCGCCGGCATCAACCGCCATGGCGAGCACACGTTCTGCATGGCCTGGGGCGACTATCATTACATCGGCCCGACCGAGACGGTTTACGAAGGCGACCTGGAGCGCGTGTATCCGCTCGAGGAGGAAATCCAGTTCTTGCTCGACGAGACCAACCACATGCTGCCGGGTATCGGGCTCACCCGCAAAAGCGTCGAGTTCGCCTGGGCCGGCGTGCGTCCGATCACCTTCGATCCCGAGCGTGAAAAGGGCCGCCGCATGCCCTTCGCCGTAGTGCAGGATATGCACGACGAAGGCATGCGCGATTCCGCGACGATCACCTGGGCCAACATCATGTTCCACCGTCAGTCCGCGCGGCAGGTGGTGGACGTGGTGAAGAAACGTCACAAACCTTCGGGTGCGCCGCAGCCCATTTCCTACAAGGCGCGGCTGTTTCCCGAGAACCAGAACTCGCCGCCCATCGTGGACGGCAACACCAGCGTCACCATGGCCACGCTACGCCAGATGGCGGAGACCGAGCAGCCCCGCCATCTGGTCGACTTGCTCTACCGCCGTTCAGGCTTGGGCTGGGCCGGACCGATCCCGCTCGAATCCGTGCACCGCGCGGCGCAAGCCGTGGCCGAGCCGCTGGGCTGGGATGCCGCACGCATCGAGCGCGAAGTCGCGGCCTTCGCGGCGTATCAGAAAGAGCAGCATCTGCGCTGAGGCCGATCGTCAACCCGCGCAGAGCGGCGCCGTTCCCAATCTCTGCCGCGCGGTTCCCAACACGTCCTCGAACGCCTGGGCAACGGAAAGTAGCCGTTCTTCTTCATGCGCCCGCGCCACAAGCTGAAGGCCGACCGGCATCCGCTCCGCATCCAGCGCGACGGGCAAACTCAGAGCGCACAATCCCAACAGATTCACGACGCAGGTGTTGCGCGCGGATAGCGGGCCTGAACGGCGCGTGAAGTTTTCATCGTGCGATTGCTCCAATGTGGGCGGCGTGATCGCGCTGGTCGGGCATACCGCGACATCGAACGGCATCAATCGCCCGGCGACCGCCGCCGAAAGCGCGCGCAGTCTCTCTTTCGCGCGGACGTAGTCGCTCGCGGGACGCGTGCCCGCTTCCATCAGATGGGCGCGCGCGGGGGCGTTGAGCGTCTCGAGCCATTCCGGCAGTTCCGCGCTGAGGATCGCGTGAAGCTCCGGCCCCACGATACCCGCATCCCAGTTGCCGGAGATGCCGAGCGCTTGCCGCGCCTCGGCGAAATCCAGCGTCTGCACACGCGCGCCCTTCTTCTCAAGTTCGCGCAATGCCTGCTGGCATCCTTCCGTCACGCCAAGCGAACAGTCGGACCAGAAGAAATCGTCAAGGAAGGCGATGCGGATTCCCGCAAGGTCCCGGCCCGGCAAAGGCGCGGCTTCGCGTCCGTTCAGCGCGGCATCGATGGCGGAGAAACCAACCGCCGTATCCGCCACCGTGCGCGCGAGGACGCCCGGCGAATCGAAGCTGAGGCACGTGCGCACGATCCCGTCCAGCGGCCAGCGCCCATGGGTCATCTTGAGGCCGACCGTGCCGCTCATGCTCGCGGGCAAGCGGACCGAACCGCCGGAGTCGCTGCCCAGCGCCAAATGCGCCGAGCCTTCCAGAAGGCTGATGCCCGCTCCGCTCGACGAGCCGCAAGGCACGCGGTGCGTCTTCGCGTCCCACGGATTGCGCGGTGTGCCCCAGTGGAAATTCCGGCCATGCACGCCGAAGCCGAACTCGGTCGTGTGCGTCTTGCCCATGGGAACCGCGAGCGCATGGGTAAGCGCCCGCACGACCGGCCCTTCGCGCTCGAA
>CAYZFH010000379.1:0-2519 GCA_964477375.1 uncultured Rhizobiaceae bacterium
ACCTGACCGCCCAAGAGGATGGTCGCCCGGCGGGTGAAGGTCTTGTAGCGGTCGGCGTCGCCGCGCATGTCAGGCGTTCGCCAGGAAGGCGCGCTGCACGCGGATCAGAAGCCACGCGAGGCACGGATAGAGGACGAGAGTCAGCATGAGCTGTGTGACGGCCGGCTCCATGCGGATCGGCGCGTTGTAGAGAAGCGACGCGACCATCCAACTCACGAAGCCCGCGCCCAAGATGACCAGCATGAAAACGATCCAAGCGACAGCGAAGCCCTTGCCCGCGATCATGCGGCGGCGCGAACGGATCAGGCTATGCACCAGCAGGAAGATGAATGCGTTGAGGCCGAGCGGCGCACCGGTCAGGACGTCTTCAAGCAGCCCCACCACAAAGACCGCCCCAATCGGCATCAAATCGGGCCGGTAGAGCGCCCAGTAATAGATGGCCATCAGGGGAACCAGCGGCACGATGCTGCGATAATCGGGCGCCGGCAGCGGAATCGCGTTCAAGACGACCAGCAGCACGGTGATGACGAACGGTGCCGCGTGCCGGACGGCACGGTCGAGCCGGTGCCAGAAGACGTTGTTCATGGCCGCGCGGGCGTGCGGGCCGTCACCGAGGGCAGCGGCGCGTCGGAGCCAAAATCGACGAGGCGCAGATACTCCAGGCGGTCGAAATTGACATACGGCAGAACCCGCACTTCGCCGGTCGCGACCGTGGCGATCACGCCGACGGGCAGGCCGGGCGGGAAGATGCCGCCGTGGCCCGAGGTGACGATGCGGTCGCCCGGCTGGGGCGAGGCTTCGACGGGCAGGAAACGCAGCTTCGGGCGCTCGGAATTGTCGCCCACCAGGATGGCGGGGAAGCGCGTCGATTCGATGATGATCGGGATCCGCGAGTTGATGTCGGTCACAAGCAGCACACGCGCCGAACGGTGACCAACCTCTGTCACCCGGCCGGCCAAACCGCTGCCGTCCACCGCGGCCTGCCCTTTGCGGACACCCTGATCGTCACCCACGTTCACGATCACGCTGCGGACATAGGCCGTGCTGGAATCCGAGATCACCCGTGCCGTGACGAATTGGCGGGACGAAGGCGGAACGTAATTCAGCATCTCGCGCAAGGACTTGGATTCGGCCTCCATGTCGCGGGCGATCTGCTGCCAGCCGCGCAGCCGTTCGTTCTCTTCCCGCAGCTGGTCGTTCTCGGCGCGGAGCGCGGCGAGCTGATGCACGTAATCGATGGTGTCGCGCACGGTCGCCGCCGGGCGCGACAGGGCGTCAAGGATGGGGGCGAATCCGTCGGTGATCGTGGTGCGAGCGCGTTCGGCGAATTGAGCATCCGCACGGCCCAGGATGATCATGCCAGCGGAAAGGAACAGCAGCGCAAGGAACGCGAACCGCTGGGCCGCGGCGCGTACGGGTGTCGCGAATCGGATAATCGATCCGGCCCGGTATCTCACGCTTTACTCTCCCTCCCGGCGCCACCCGGAGGCGCCGGCTATTCGTTAGTAAGGGTTGATCAGCACGTTCTTGAGGACGCGCATTTCTTCGAGGCATCGACCCGTGCCCAGCGCAACGCAGGACAAGGGATCGTCCGCGATCGAGACCGGTAGGCCAGTCGCGCGGCGCAGGACGAAATCCAGGTTACCGAGAAGCGCGCCGCCGCCGGTCAGCACGATGCCCTTGTCCACGATGTCGGCGGCCAGTTCCGGCGCCGTGTTCTCCAGCGCGACCTTGACGGCCTCGACGATGGCGCCCACGGGCTCGTTCAGACTTTCGGCGATCTCGCGCTCGCTGATCACCAACTCCTTGGGCACGCCGTTCATCAGGTCGCGGCCCTTGATCTCGATGACGCGGCCGTCGCCGTTGTCGGGCGGAGAGGCGCTGCCGATCTGCTTCTTGATGCGCTCGGCGCTGCCTTCACCGACCAGAAGATTATGGTTGCGGCGGATATAGGCGATGATGGCCTCGTCCATCTTGTCGCCGCCGACGCGGACCGAGCGCGAGTAGACGATACCGCCGAGTGAGAGAACGGCGACTTCCGTCGTGCCGCCGCCCACGTCGACGACCATGGAGCCGGTCGGCTCGGTCACCGGCAGGCCGGCGCCGATCGCAGCGGCCATCGGTTCCTCGATCAGGAACACCCGGCGCGCGCCGGCGCTTTCGGCCGATTCCTGAATGGCGCGGCGCTCGACGGCGGTCGAACCCGACGGCACGCAAATGATGACCTGGGGGGAGGCGAAGGAACGGCGGTTGTGCACCTTGCGGATGAAATGTTTGATCATTTCCTCCGCGATCTCGAAGTCGGCAATCACGCCGTCGCGCAAGGGACGAATGGCGTGGATGTTACCGGGCGTGCGGCCCAGCATCATCTTGGCTTCGTCGCCGACGGCCAGGACCTGTTTCTTGCCCTTCACATCGGCGATCGCCACGACGGCGGGTTCGTTGAGCACGATGCCCCGTCCCGTGACGTAGACAAGCGTGTTGGCCGTGCCGAGGTCGATGGCCATGTCGGCGGACAG
>CAYZFH010000380.1:0-2516 GCA_964477375.1 uncultured Rhizobiaceae bacterium
GGACGCGACGACCGTTCTGTCGCGCCAGATCGCCGAGCTCGGCATCTATCCGGCCGTCGACCCGCTCGACTCCACCTCGCGAATCCTGGACCCGCGCATCGTCGGCGACGAGCACTATCGCGTCGCGCGCGAGGTGCAGCGCATCCTGCAGACCTACAAGTCGCTGCAGGACATCATCGCCATCTTGGGCATGGACGAGTTGTCCGAAGAGGACAAGACGACCGTTTCCCGCGCGCGTAAGATTCAGCGTTTCTTCTCGCAGCCTTTCCATGTGGCCGAAGTGTTCACCGGCCGTCCGGGCGTCTTCGTCGAGCTCAAGGACACCATCAAGGGCTTCAAGATGATCTGCGACGGCGAATGCGACGACATTCCCGAAGCCGCCTTCTACATGGTCAGCACCATCGAGACGGTCTTCGAGAAGGCCAAACAGATGGCCGCGGAAGCCGCCTAAAGCCGGATCGAGGATATCGTGGCCGACACCTTCGAGTTCGAACTCGTCTCGCCGGAACGCCTGCTCCTCTCGGAGAGGGCGGAAATGGTCGTCGTGCCCGGCACGGAGGGCAATTTCGGCGTCCTGCCGGGGCACTCGCCCTTCGCGTCCACGGTGCGCCCGGACGTGATCGAGATCTACGAGAACAACAAGGTGAAGCAGCGCATCTTCGTCGGCGGCGGCTTCGCCGAGGTGACGCCGGAGCGCCTGACCGTCCTGGCCGATGAGGCTGTGCCCGTCGAGAAGCTGGACCGCGGCGCCATCGAGGCGGCTGTCCGCCAGTTGGAGCAGGATATCGCCGATTCGGATTCGGATGCCGAACGGGTCCCTTACCAGGCCCGCCTTGCCGTCGAACAGGCTAAACTCGCCGTTCTCGGCCGCCCGAACTAGCCCTGGGACCGGTCCCGAAGCCCCCGTTGGCGGCAAGGCTCCGGAACATTATAATCCCGCGTTGGTTTAAGAAGACGGCCCCTCCAGGTTCGTGGGTAAAAAGGGCGTTTGCGTAAATGGGGACCTGGACACTCGAAGATATTCCTTGGGACAAGTTCGACCCCGCGCGGGTCGATCCCGAGGTGCTGCGCCTGACGAAGGCCGCCAGCGTCGTCGAGCACAACGGGCGCGACTATGCCCGCTACCTGATGGAAGTCTTTCCCGACGATTCGGATTTTCATGCCGTCGCCCGACAATGGGCGGTCGAGGAAGTGCAGCACGGTCAGGCGCTGGCGCGCTGGTCCAAGTTGGCCGATCCCAGTTTCGATTTCGACAAGGCGTTCGCCGACTTCTCAGGCCAGATCAAATTGCCGACCGGCATCGATACGTCGGTGCGCGGCTCGCGCGTCGGCGAACTGATCGCGCGCTGCATCGTCGAGGTCGGCACCAGCTCTTACTACAGCGCGCTCGGCTCAGGTTCGGAAGAGCCGGTCCTGCGTGAGATCTGCCGCCGCATCGCCGCCGATGAATTCCGCCATTACAAGATGTTCTACGACCATATGAAGCGTTACGCGGAGCGCGACAATATCGGCTTCTGGCGCCGCATCTGGGTGGCGCTCGGTCGCATCGGTGAATCCGAGGACGACGAACTGGCCTACGCCTATTACACGACCAACCACTCCGGCAAAGGCGACTACGACCGCAAGCGCTATATCAACGCGTATATGAGCCGCGCCTATCTGTTCTATCGGCCGAGCCACCTGCAGCGCGCCATCGCCATGATCCTCAAGGCCGTCGGCATCCGTCCGGGCGACCGCATGCTTTCGGTCATGGCCCACGGTCTCTACACCTTCCTGCGCGTGCGCCGCATCCAGATGGCGCGCACCGGCGCGTGAGCCCCAAGCCGCCCGTTCTCCACGGCCATTTCGAATCCGGCAACGTCTATAAGGCGGCGTTGATGTTCGCCCTGTCGGGCGAGCCCTTCACCTATCGTCACGTGGATTTGTTCAGCGGCGCCACGCGCACGCCCGACTTCCTGCGCCTTAACCGCTATGGCGAAGTGCCTGTGCTCGAGGATGGGGCGCTGGTTCTCGCGCAGTCGGGCGCGATCCTTACCCACTTGGCCGCGAAGTTCGGCCGCTTCGGCGGGCGCAACGAGGAAGAGCGGTTGCGCGTGCTCGAATGGCTCCTGTGGGATAACCACCGCCTTACGGCCAATGTCGGCACCATGCGGTTCTTCCGCCGCTTCGCCAAGCCGGAGCCCGGCAATCTCGACGTCTTCAAGACACGCGGCCTCGTGGCACTCACGCGCCTGGAGAATCATCTCGGCGAGAACCAATTCCTGGTCGGCGAACCGACCATCGCCGACATCTCGTGCTGCGCCTATGTCTTCTGGCTCGATCAGGCGGGACTCGATCCCGCGTCCTATCCGAACATCCAGGCCTGGCTCCGCCGCATCGCCGCCTTGCCGGGGTTCAAGCCGGCGGCGGAATTGGTGCCCACGGCCTGACGCTTACGCGCGCAGCAGCGCGCGGAACTCTTCCATCACGTCGATATAAAGCTGCCGCTTGAACGGCACGATCAGGCGCGGCAGGTC
>CAYZFH010000381.1:0-2512 GCA_964477375.1 uncultured Rhizobiaceae bacterium
CACATGATGAACGAGGCGCGCATCGGCGTCGGCATGGGCGCGGTCATGCTGGGCTATGCCGGCTATCTGGCGTCGCTCGACTACGCGCGCAACCGGCCGCAGGGGCGCCCGCCGCAGGAGAAGGATCCGACCAAGCCGCAGGTTGCGCTGATCGAACATGCCGACATCCGCCGCATGCTGCTGGCGCAGAAAGCCTATGTGGAAGGCGCGTTTTCGCTCGGCCTGTTCTGCTGCCGCCTGGTGGATGAGAAGGCGACCGCGCCCGACGAGAAGGCCAAGCGCGACGCGCATCTCTTGCTCGAAATCCTGACGCCGGTGATCAAGGCCTGGCCGTCGGACTGGTGCCTCAAGGCCAACGAGCTGGCGATCCAAATCCATGGCGGCTACGGCTATACGCGCGACTTCACGGTCGAGCAGCATTACCGCGACAACCGTCTCAATCCGATTCACGAGGGCACCAACGGCATCCAGGCGCTGGACTTGCTTGGCCGGAAGGTCAGCTTCGAGAACGGCGCGGCTTTCGCGCTTATGACCGCCGAAATGACCAAGACCGCCGAGGCCGCGAAGAAAAGCGCCGCGTTGCGCGCATGGGGCGATGCGCTCTTGGCGGCGGTCGCGGACGCCAAGGCCACGACCGATGCGTTGCACGCCGCGAAGGACAAGGGCCAGATCAACCTGTTCCTGGCCAACGCGTCGGTCTATCTCGACATGATCGGCCACCTGGTGATCGCGTGGATGTGGCTGAAGCAGGCCGTCGCCGCGGCGCCGCACGCGGATGGGCTGGAGGCGGATTTCTATCGGGGCAAGCTCGCCGCGTGCCGCTACTTCTTCCATTGGGAATTGCCGAAGACGCGCACCCACGGCGAATTGCTGCGCAGCCTCGATTCGACCTGCCTCGACGCGACGCCCGCGCTTTTCTAAGCTCGCGTCCCCGGCTTATCCTTCCCTCCTGCGCCGATCCGTGCGCGGCAGGGGAGGGATGAATGGCACTGCATTTCAGCCGAGACGAGTTCAAGCGCCGCCAGAACGCCGCGTGCCGCGAGATGGCGCGCCAGGGCTTGGACGGGCTTCTGATCTTCCGTCAGGAAAGCATGTACTACCTGACCGGTTACGACACCGGCGGCTACAGCATGTTCCAAGGCATGTACCTGGCGCAGAACGGACGCATCGCGCTGCTCACCCGCACGGCCGACCGCATCCAGTCGCGCCTGACCTCGGTCTTGAAGGACATCCGCATTTGGTACGACCGCGACGGCGCCAATCCCGCCATGGACCTGCGCGACATGATGCAGGATCTGGGTGCCAAGGGCGCGCGTGTGGGCATCGAGTATCATGCCTACGGCTTCACGGCGCAGCGCGGCCGCATGGTCGATGCGGCGCTGGAAGGCTTCTGCCGCACCGAGGATGCGACCGATCTGGTGCGCCTGCTGCGCCTGGTGAAAAGCCCGGCCGAACTGAAATACGTGCGGCGCGCGGGCCAGCTCTCGGACGAGGCGCTGGCGGTGGCCAACCGCATGTGCGTGCCGGGCGAGCATATCGGCGCCATCTACGGCGAGATGATGAACGTCATCATGCGCGGCGACGGCGATCCAACAGCCTCGCGCTGGCCCATGGGCGCGGGCAAGGACGCGCTCATGGTCCGCTACCACACGGGCCATGGAAAGGTGGGCAAGCAGGACAACGCGGTGTTCGAGTTCGCCGCCGCCTACCGCCACTACCACACGGCGCTGATGCACAACGTCATCACCGGCAAGCCGAGCCAGCGGCAGAAGGATATGTATGCGGCTTGCCGCGAAGCGCTGGCCGCGTGCGAGGACACGCTGCGCGCGGGCAAGACGGTCGGCGACATCTACGCCGCCCACGCCAAGTCGATGACGAAGTCCGGCTTCAAAAAGCAGATGCTGGCGGCCTGCGGCTACACGCTCGGCGCCACCTATCCGCCTTCGTGGATGGACTGGCCGATGATGTGGGCCAACAACCCGCAGGTGATCGAGCCGGGCATGGTCTTCTTCATGCACATGATCCTGCTCGACGACCGCACGGGCGTCTCCATGTCGCTGGGCGAGACGGCCATCGTCACCAAGGGCAAGTGCGAGCCCGTCAACCACGCGCCGCGGCGGCTCGTGGTGAATTGACCCGCGCGCAGGTGGAGACGGTCGTGCGCCGTGCAGCGGGCGCCTCCGCCTTGTGCGCGATGCTTCTGGCCACTGGCTGTTCCAGTTCCAGGGAAACGGTCAAGGCGTCGAACAGCAGTTCGCCACCATCCGTTACCGGCGTGCAGACGGCGGTCCGGCAATCCGCGCCGCCGGATTTCGCCGCGATGCAGACGCGGCGCTATGTCACCACCGATCTGACCGGCCTGTGCGAGGCGGCGGCGCAGGCGCTGCGCGCGCAGAGCTATACGGAGTTCCGCGCCAACTGCGCCGCCGGCATCCTCTCCGCGTCACCCATAAACGACATGGATGATTACGCTTACGCCGCGGACGCCACCGCGGTTAAAAGCTGGGCCAAT
>CAYZFH010000382.1:0-2512 GCA_964477375.1 uncultured Rhizobiaceae bacterium
TTTTCCACCGGTGTCTTGCCCATGATCGGGCTGGCATCCGCCGGCACGTCCACCGTGCCGCCCCATTTGCGCAGCATACGCACCCGCCGCGTGCAGGGGTACAACTCGGTCATCGTCTGCGCTACGCGCTCGATCTCCGGCAGGCTGCCGCGCTGGCTATAGGACGCATACGGCTCCGTGCTCATACCGATGACCAGCTCGCCTTTGTCGGACTGACTGACGGAAACCAGCTTCGACGACATCACCACCGTGTCGAGCATCGGCTTCATGGGCTCGGAGACGAAGGCCTGCATCGTGTAGGCCGTGAGCGGCAGGCGGAAACCAGCCATGGCCGCCACTACGCCGGAATGACCGGCCGTGACGATGGCGACCTTCCGCGCGCGGATCGTGCCGCGCACGGTCTCGACGCCGGTGACCCGCCCACCTTCGCGGCGGATGCCGGTGACCTCGCAGTTCTGGATCATGTCGACGCCGCGCGCATCCGCCGCGCGGGCATAGCCCCAGGCCACCGCGTCATGGCGCGCGATGCCGGCCTTGGCCTGCAACGAACCGCCGAACACGGGATTGGGCGCCGTGGGCGAGCAATCCAAGATCGGCGCCTTCTTGGCGATCTCCGCCGTCGTCAGCATGCTGGATTCGATGCCGTTCAGTTGCAGCGCGCGCACGCGGCGGCGCAGTTCGATCATATCCTCGCGGCTGTGACCGATATTGATCAGGCCGCGCGGGCTGAACATGACGTTGTAGTTCAGCTCGCGGCTCAAGCCGGGCCACAGCTCCATGGCCTTGTCGTAGAGAAACGCGCTTTCCGGCGAGAGATAATTGGAGCGGACGATGGTGGTGTTGCGCGCGACGTTGCCCCCGCCGAGCCAGCCCTTCTCAACCACCGCGACATTGGTGATGCCGTGTTCCTTGGCCAGGTAATAGGCCGTGGCCAAGCCGTGCCCGCCCGCACCGATGATGATGACGTCGTATTCGGGCTTGGGCTCCGGGCTGCGCCACGCCTCGGCCCAGCCCTCGTGGTAGGACCGGGCGTTGCGCAGAAGGCTCCAGATCGAATAGCGGCGCATCGTCATCCCTAGTGCGCGATCGCGGCGGCGGCGGTTTCGTCGATCAAGCGTCCGCCCGAGAAGCGGTCGAGATTGAACGGCGCCGTCAGCGGATGCGGCTGGTCCTTGGCGAGAGTGTGGGCGAAGCAGAACCCCGAAGCAGGCGTGGCCTTGAAGCCGCCCGTGCCCCAGCCGCCATTGATATAGAGCCCCTCGACCGGCGTCTTGCCGATGATCGGGCTGGCATCGGGGCAGATATCCACGATGCCCGCCCATTGGCGCAGCATCTTCAGCCGGCTGACGATCGGGAACAGCCGCACGATGGCCGCCATTTGGTCCTCGATGATCGGCAGGCTGCCGCGCTGGCCATAGGACTGGAACCGGTCCAACGCCGCACCCATGACCAACTCGCCCTTGTCGGACTGGCTGACATAGACGTGCACCTGGGTCGAGTTCACCACCAGGTTCAGCATCGGCTTGATCGGCTCAGAAACCAGGGCCTGGAGCGGATGGCTGTGGATCGGCAGGCGGATGCCGGCCATGGCGGCCAGGACGCTGGTATGCCCGGCCGCCACGATGGCGACCTTCGGCGCGTCGATGGCACCCCGCGTGGTATCCACGCCTACGACCTTGCCCGTCGCGTCGCGCCGGATGCCGGTGACCTCGCAATTCTGAATGATGT
The DNA here is from genome assembly GCA_964477375.1 of uncultured Rhizobiaceae bacterium. Classification (GTDB taxonomy): domain Bacteria; phylum Pseudomonadota; class Alphaproteobacteria; order CADEGL01; family CADEGL01; genus CADEGL01. The sequence continues at coordinate 1,729 of CAYZFH010000382.1, forward strand.
CGACGCCGAAAGCGTCGGCACTGCGCGCGAAGCCCCAGGCCACCGCGTCATGGCGCGCGATGCCGCCGCGCCGCTGCAACAGCCCACCGCAGAGCGGGTAGCGCGCGGTGGGCGAGCCGTCCAGGAACGGCACCATGCGCAGGACGTTCTCGCGGTCGATGAACTCGGAATCGATGCCGTTGAGGTGCATGGCGTGAGCACGGCGATGGGCATCGTGCAGTTCGTGCTGGCTGTGGCACAGCAGCATGAGGCCGCGCTGGCTCAGCATGACGTTGTAGTTCAGCTCCTGGGACAGGGTCTCGTAGAGCTGCAGCGACTTCTCGTAAAAGGCCGCGCTTTCGTCCCACAGGTAGTTGGAGCGCACGACGGTCGTGTTGCGGCCGGTGTTGCCACCGCCCAGCCAGCCCTTCTCCAGGACAGCCACATTATTGATGCGATGGTTCTGGGCCAGATAGTGGGCCGTCGCCAAGCCGTGCCCGCCGCCGCCGATGATGATGACGTCATAGGCCGGCTTGGGCTCCGGGCTGCGCCAGGCTGCCGGCCAGTTCTCATGGAACGTGCGCGCGTTCCGGGCGAGCGACCGGATCGAGTAGGTCTGCAAGGTCCGCTTGAGCGGATAGCCCCCGAGGCGGGGCGGCGGTCTGAAAACCATGGGGCACCCGGCGTGATATGCCGATGTTATGGCACGTCCGGTCCGCGCACAAACAAGAAGGGCGGCACCGAGGTGCCGCCCTTACCCGTTCTTAGCCGAAGCCAGGAATCAGCGCGGCGCGTAGGCCGTCAC
>CAYZFH010000383.1:0-2512 GCA_964477375.1 uncultured Rhizobiaceae bacterium
CGACGTGTTGCCGAATATCCGCCTGTTCCCCGACATGCTGCCCATGACCAAGCAGGTGCAGATTGCCTGCGATGCGGCCAAGGGCGTGGTCGCGCGCCTCGCCGGTGTGGAGATTCCGGTCTATGAAGACAACGAGAAGACCCTGGCCGATCTGAAAGCGCGCGTCGCCAAGACCGTGGCCTTCATCAAGACGATCACGGCCGCCCAGATCGACGGCACCGAAGACAAGGAAATCGTGACCAAGCGCGGCGATAAGGAAACCCGCTACAAAGGCATGCAGTTCCTGCTCGGTCACGCCGTGCCGAACTTCTATTTCCATGTCACCACGACCTACAACATCCTGCGCCACAACGGCGTCGAGATCGGCAAGCGCGATTTCCTGGGCAATCCCTGAATCGCCCTCGCCTCTGAGAAGAAAAACCCGCCGGAGGATGACTCCGGCGGGTTTTTACTGCGAAAATGTGGCCCTCTTGTTGGGAGTTTCCGCCATGGATGGTCGCGCCCACGTCTCGTTGCGCTCTTACGCGCACACCGACACGACCCACGCCCATGACTGGCACCAGCTCGTTCTGCCGGTGACAGGTGCACACACGGTGGCACTCGGAAATGTCAGCGGCACGGTCGAGAGCGGCCGGGGCGTTCTGGTCGTCTCCGGCCTGTCCCATTGCTTCCGCGGCCTGGGCGAGAACTGCTTCGTCGTACTGGACATCCCGCACGAGGCGCGGCGCAGCCAGGGCCTGCCGGAAGCCGTCTGGCGGCCCGCTCTTGCCCAGCCCTTCTTCGCCATCGACGACGGGCTCAACCGCTTCGCCAATTACGTTGCCCACGAGATGAAGGACGGCGCGCTGGACGCGGCGGCCGAGCACCATGTCGTCAGTCTGCTGATCCACACGCTCACGCGCCGGCTGGACGACCGGCGCACGCCGCCCGCCGTCGCACGCGCGGTCGAGCTGATCCACGCGCATTACACCGAGCCTTTTTCCGTGGCCGAGTTGGCCGCCGCCGTGGGCCTGTCCGCCAGCACGCTGCACGAACGGTTCCGCGCCGTCATGGATTGCGGCCCCGGCGATTACGCGATGAACGTGCGCCTGGACCATGCCGAACGCCTTTTGCGCGCCAGCGACCTGTCCATCGCCGAAATCGCGGTGGCGACCGGTTTCTCCGACCAAAGCGCCCTCACCCGCTCCTTGCGCCGCCGCCGTGGGGTGACGCCCGCCCGCTTCCGCCTGCAATAACGCGCTTTCCATCCCGGGGGGATTCCAACTTGAGCACCACCCACGCGTCGCTGGGACGCGGGATCGCAATCACGATCTTCGCGTGGTCGATCTTTCCCGCCCTCGATGCGATCTCGAAGTTCCTGGCCGGCGGCTATGACGTGTTCTTCGTGCTGTGGGGCCGCTTCACCGCGCAGTTCCTGGTCGGACTTCTGATCGTCCTACCACGTGGGCTCGTCCGCACGGCGCGTACGCGGTTCCTCGGCCAGCAGCTTCTGCGCTCCGGCGGTTTTACCGCCCACACGATCATCTTCATCCTCGGCATCCTGACCATCCCGCTGGCCGAGGGCAGCGCACTCCTCTTCACCGGGCCGATCATGCTGGCCGCTCTATCCGTGCCGCTGCTGAAAGAGCATGTCGACCGCCCGACCTGGATCGCGGTGCTGGTCGGCTTCGCCGGCGCCATGGTGGTGACGCGGCCCGGCCTCGACTTCGCCAACTGGGGCGCCGTTCTGGTGCTGCTCTCGACGCTCTGTTTGGTGCTTTACCAAATCGCCACGCGCTCGTTGGCCCAACGCGAGAACCCCTACACCACCCAGCTCTACACGCCGCTTGTCGGCATGGTCGCGCTGGGGCTCGCCTTGCCTTGGACCTGGTCAGTGCCAACCCCGCACGATGTGGCGTTGATTGCGGTCATGGGCCTCGTCGGCGCGTTCGGACACTTCATGCTGATCAAGGCCTACGAAAACGCAGGCGCGGCGCAGCTAGCGCCCTACGCCTACGTCCATATCCTCTCGTCAGCCCTGCTCGGTTTCGTGGTGTTCGGCGATATCCCCGATCTATGGGCTGTGCTCGGAGCCGCCATCATCGCGGCCAGCGGGTTGTGGCTGGCTTGGCGCGAGGGCGTCACGGGACGGCGCGCCTAGAGGCGGCCCAAAGGGCCGGAGAAGCGGTCAAGACCGCCGATGCTGGGCGCGCGACAGTGCGGCGACCCCTCTCCGGCACTGGAGCGCCCCGATGAAACTCTCCGATTTTAAGGCTTTGACCTTCGACTGCTACGGCACCCTGATCGACTGGGAGCCGACCATGCTGGCCCACCTGCAGCCCTGGGCGAAGCGCAACGGCGTCCAGATGAGCGACACCGCCCTGCTCGAGACCTACAGCAAGGGCGAGCACGCGCTGGAAAAGGCCAATCCGACGATGCTCTATCCCGACGTCCTGGCCAACGGCCACAAGGCGCTCGCGAAAGCGTTGAACATCCCCGTGGATGAGAAAGCCGCGCGCGCGTTCGGCGATTC
>CAYZFH010000384.1:0-2485 GCA_964477375.1 uncultured Rhizobiaceae bacterium
AAATAGGCCTCAGGCGGGGGTAGGACAGCCCCCGCCTCCTGGCTACAATCCCGCCAGCGCAAGCCGTTGGGGGATCTCATGCTGAAGAACCGTTTCATCGACTGCATCTACACGCACACGGAGGGCGAGCCGACCTGCATCGTCCATCACGGCATCCCCTACCCCTCCGGCCTCGACATCCTGGGCAAGCGCGCATTCCTGGAGAAGAACTACGACTGGCTGCGGCAATCGCTGATGCGCGAACCGCGCGGCCATCAGGACATGTTCGGCGTCTTCGTCACGCCGCCCTCCTCGTCCGACTATGACGCGGGCATGATCTGGATGGACGGCACTCATTTCCACGACATGTGCGGCCACGGCACGATCGCGCTCAGCATGGCGCTGGTCTCCCACAACCTGGTTCCCGTGACGGGCAACCGCACCACGATCCGGTACGAGACCACCGCGGGTGACGTGACGGCCGAAGTGGCCTCCAACGACCAGGCCGCCGAATGGACCCGCTTCGAGAATGTGCCCGCCTATGTGGCGGAGCGCGACATCCCGCTCGACGTGCCGGAGGTTGGCCGCGTGAACGTCGATCTCAGCTTTGGCGGCAACTACTTCATCCAGCTCGATTGGGGCAACCGCCAGCCGCGCATCGCGCCGGAAAATGCCTCGTATTTCTCGCGCCTGGGTCTTCTCGTGAAGAAACTATTCAACGAGAAGGTGAAGGTCGTGCACCCGACCAAGCCGAACATCAAACACGTGGATTTCGTCACGATCTATCACGACGGCACGTTGCCCGGCGCCTTCTACCGCAACGTGCACGTCTTCTCGGACGGAAAGATGGACCGTTCGCCCGGCGGCACAGGTACCAGCGCCATGCTGGCCATGCTGGAATCGCGCGGTCGCATCAAGGTGGGCCAGACGATCCAGTCCGAAGGCCTGCTCGGCAGCGGCACGTTCGAAGGCTGCATCATCCGTGAGACGAAGCTCGGCAACCACCGCGCGCTTGTGCCCACCGTTAAGGGCACGGCGAATGTGATCGGCTATGCCAAGTGGCTGATGAGCCCGGACGACCCGGTCAGCAAGGGCTTCGTGATCTCTTAGGCCAGACGGAAGGTCGGCAGCGGATAGCGCGCGGCGTCGGGCATCGCCACGAGCCTGACGGCCGCACCGCTGCGCGTCTTTTCGCGGTCGTCGCCAACCACGCGCGTGAGCATCAGCGGCCCTTCCGCCAGTTCGACCTCGACCAGCACCACGGGCACCTCGGGCTGGAAGGATTCGTGGTTCGGACGCCAGACCACGCCATAGCCGACGACGGTGCCCTTGCCGCTGGCCTCGAACCATTCCAGGTCCGCCGACCAGCAATGGGGGCACATGGGGCGCGGGTAATAGATGGCCTTGCCACAGCCCTTGCAGCGCTGCAGCGCCAGCACGCCCTTGCGCCAGGCCGCCAGGAAGGGCGCGTTGTCGGCGTCCTCATACGGACGGGGATAGTCCGGCTGTGCGCTCATGCCACGTTCTCCAGGACAACAGCACTGGCGCCCAGCCCATGGCCATAGCCGACCATCCCGTAACCTGCGACCAGACCACGTGAGACGCCCGGGATCTGCCGCGCGCCGGCCTCGCCGCGAAGCTGGCAGACGGCCTCCCACAGGCCGATCATGCCGCCGCCGGCACCTGTTTGGCCGCATGAGAGCTGGCCGCCGCCCGTGTTCACCGGGAAACTGCCGTTCCACGCCATGTCGTGGCGCGCGAGGAACGGACCGATCTCGCCCTTGGCACAGAAGCCCAGATCCTCGAGTTGGATCGCCACCATGATCGGGTAGTCGTCATAGGATTGGACGAACTGCATGTCCTTCGGCCCATAACCGGCATCGGCATAGAGCCGGTCGCGGAACAGGGCCCAGCCGCCTTCCAGCGGCGCGATCTCGCCGGGCGGATGGTTGTGCCGCTCGTGCCCCGACAGCACGCGCACCCGCTTTTCCTTCGGCACGCGATCCAACGCCGTGACTAACACGGCCTCGGCGCCGATGCAGGGCAGCACGCAATCATAGAGGCGCAGCGGATCGGCGATCATGCGCGCGTTGAGATAGTCGTCCATGGTCATGGGCGAACGCAGCAGCGCGTTCTCGTTCAACATGGCCGAAGCGCGCTGGCCGACGCAGATCCGCCCCAACTGCTCGCGTGTCGTACCGTATCGCTCCATATGTTTGCGCGTGACAATCGCGAACAGGCCGTTGGGACCGCCGAAGCCGTGCGGCACGGCATAGTTGGACAAGGCGTGGTTGAAATTGCCCATGAGCTTGTAGTGGGCATTCACGTCGTAGAGATCGCCCGCGATGCACAGCACCGCGTTGGCCTGCCCAGCTTCGATCGCCTGGATCGCCGCGAGGACCGACGACAGCGAGCCCGCACCGCCCGCGGTGAAGTACCAGGCCCAGGAAACCGACAGGCCGAACTGGTCGCACAAGGTCACGGCGTTATCGGGCGGAAGCTGGAA
>CAYZFH010000385.1:0-2481 GCA_964477375.1 uncultured Rhizobiaceae bacterium
GCCTGCTCGGCCTTGATCGTGCCGGTGTCGGACGGATCGCCCGTGGGCAGGATCATGGGCACCAGCCCATCCCGCGGCAGCTTCGCACTCCACGCCTCGCGCCAGGGGTTGCCGGCATCCCACAGCACGGGCGCGCTGCCGCCTTCATAGACCGGCACGACGACGAGGGGGCGGGACGCAGCTTCGGCGAAAGATGCCCCTTCCGCACGCAGCATGGCGCGCACGGCTTCCGGTTTGAAGCGCACGTTCAGCTTCGCCACGTAGCGCACGCCAGAGGATTTCTCTTCCGCGATGTCGAAGTCCCGCACCAAATCGGCGGCGCGCGATGTCGTGACGGTGGCCGCGATGCGATCGGAAGCAGGCTTGGCCGCCAGGCGCTTGACCAAAAGCTGCAGCGCCACGCGCTGGCCTTCGGCGATGGCGTCGGCGCGGGCCGTGGCGGCGCTTTGCGCGGTCTTGTCCACGGCCACGCCGGAGATGGTGAAGGGATCAAACGCCCCTGCCCGCCCCGTTTGCGCGCGCGCGGGCGCCGCGCCCGCCGCCAACACCGCGAAGACGAGGATCAGGCCTGCCCAAAACGGCCGGGCCGGGCGATGGACCATTGCAAACGGCTCCCCGTAAAGTATCTTCGCGGCGCGGGATAAACGCCGGAAACTTATACAAGTTCAGCCAAAGGCGAGGAAGCCATTAGCGGACGCACCTACAGGGACGCGGGCGTCGATATCGACGCGGGTGACGCGCTGGTCGAGGCCATCAAGCCAATGGCCAAGTCCACGAACCGCAAGGGCGTCATGGGCGGTCTGGGCGGCTTCGGGGGCCTGTTCGACCTGAAGGCGGCGGGCTTTCGCGACCCGATCCTGGTCTCCTCGACCGACGGCGTCGGAACCAAGCTGAAATTGGCTATCGATCACCGGAAGCATGACGGCGTCGGCATCGACCTGGTCGCCATGTGCGTCAACGACATCGTCGTCTGCGGGGCGGAGCCGCTTTTCTTCCTCGACTATTACGCGACCGGCAAGCTGACCGTCGACGAAGCCAAGGACGTGGTATCCGGCATCGCGCGCGGCTGTCGCGACGCGGGCTGCGCGTTGCTCGGAGGCGAGACGGCCGAGATGCCCGGCATGTACGCGCGCGGCGACTATGACCTGGCCGGTTTCGCGGTCGGCGCGGTCGAACGCGCCTCGATCATCGACGGCAGCGCGGTGCGCGAGGGCGACGTGCTGCTGGGGCTTTCCTCCTCCGGCGTCCATTCCAACGGATACTCGCTGGTGCGCCGGGTGGTGTACGACCTGAAGCTTGACCTGGCCAAGCCCGCACCGTTCGATTCGTCGCGTTCGCTGGGCGACGCGCTTCTGGAGCCAACGCGCATTTACGTTAAGAGTTGCCTGGCCGCGATCCGCGCAGGCGGCGTGAAGGCCCTAGCCCACATCACGGGCGGCGGCATCGTCGAGAACCTGCCGCGCGTCCTGCCCGAAGGCACCGACGCCGAAATCGACGCCACCGCCTGGACCGCACCGCCCGTGTTCGCCTGGCTGGCCGAGCATGGCGGCATCGCACCCGCCGAGATGGCGCGCACCTTCAACTGCGGCATCGGCATGATCGTCGCGGTGGCCGAGGCCGACGCGGTGCGCGTCGCCGACGCGTTCGCCAAGGCCGGCGAGACAGTGCAGCGCATCGGCAAGATCGTGAAAGGCAGCGGCAAGGAGCCCATCGTCCACATGCAGGGCATGGGCGCGCGATGGCCGCGCTGAAAGTCGGCGTCCTGATCTCAGGGCGCGGTTCGAACCTGCAAGCTCTGCTCGATGCCGTGGCCGCGCCGGGTTTCCCCGCCAAGATCGTCGCCGTCGTCTCCAACAAAGCCGACGCTGGCGGGCTGGACCGGGCCAAGCGCGCGGGCGTTCCGGCCTTCGCCATTCCCCATAAAGGCTATCCCGATCGCGAGAGTTTCGACCGCGCGGTGGACGCGAAGCTGCACGAGCATGGCGTGGAGTTCGTCTGCCTCGCAGGCTTCATGCGCTTGCTGAGCGACTGGTTCATCGGGCAGTGGAAAGACAGGATCGTCAACATCCACCCCTCGCTATTGCCGTCCTTCAAAGGGCTGCATCCGCAGGCCCAGGCGCTGGAGGCGGGCGTGCGGCTGTCCGGCTGCACGGTTCACATCGTGCGGCCCGAGCTCGATTCGGGCCCGATCATCGTCCAGGCCGCCGTGCCGGTGATGCCGGGCGACACGCCCGAGATGCTGGAAGCCCGCATCCTGGCGGCCGAGCACCGCTGCTATCCCCTCGCCCTGCGCCTGATCGCGGAGAAGCGCGTGCACATCGAGGGCGACGTGGTTCGCGTCGACGGCGCGGTACCGTCGGTGGACGCGCTGTTCCATCCGAAAGCGGGCTAGACGTAAACGGGCGCCTTCGGACTCTTCGTCAGGCGCTCGATGCCCGTATCGGTGATCAGGATCGTCTCGCTGACGCCGATGCCGAAGCG
>CAYZFH010000386.1:0-2478 GCA_964477375.1 uncultured Rhizobiaceae bacterium
CGTGTCCAAGGCCATGAGGTAATACTCGCGCGACAGCGTGGGATGCCGCTTGGCGATGCCCTTGTCGAGCTGGCGCATGACCTCGGTGTGGATTTTGGTCTCCGCCGCGGGATCCTTGGCGAAATCCTTGCCGTAAACCACGGTGTAGGCACCGCAGTCGCGGTGGTCGATCACCATGACCTTCGTAATGCCGTGCAGCTTGATGGCCACATCCAGATGCTGCCAGAACGTCTTGTTCCAATCCGGGAACTTCGGCGTCACGGCGGCCAGAGACGCGCCGGCCAGGATGACGTGGTCGTAATTGTCGTCGTAGCCCTCGTCGATCATGTGCTTGGTCACGTCAGTGACCAGTCGATAGTCCATGCAGGACAGCAGGAAGACATCCGCCTTTGCGGCCGCAAAGCTCGGCAAGGGCAGGGCCGTTGCCGCCGCGACGGCGCCGCCGGCCGCCGCCAGCTTCAGAAAGCCGCGGCGGCCGATCCCGGTCGCATGGCAGGAACAGCCGGCGTGATGTACGGAATGGTCGACGGTCATGATACCCCCCCCCTGACGATCGCTTAGATGCCGACGATACTTGCGCCGCCATTCGGCGACAAAACCTGGCCGGTGATGAAATCGGACTCGGCGGAGGCCAGGAAGGCCACCGCGTAGGCGTATTCGACCGGCTGGGCCCAGCGCTGGAGCGGCACCTTCTTTTCCTCCGCGCGGATGAAGGCTTCGCCCGACGCCTTGAGCACCATGTCGGTCCAGACGCCGCCCGGTGCTACGGCATTCACGTTGATGTTCCACGGCGCGAACTCGTGGGCCCAGGCCTTGGTCACGCCGATGAGCGCGCCCTTGGCCGCGATGTAGTGGGACGAGTTGTCCGCGCCCGTCATGGCCCAGCGCGAGGCGATGTTGATGATCTTGCCCATCTTGCGCGACTTCATTCCCGGCACCACGGCCTTGGTCAGGAAGAAATGGCCGGTCAGATGGATGTTCAGCATCCGGTGGAACTGGGCCTCGTCGATATCCTCGATCTTCTTCTTGCCGCCGCCGATGCCGGCGTTGTTGACGATGACGTCGATGCGGCCAAGCTCGCCCTCAGCCTTCTTCACCATCTCCTGGGTCTTGGCGACGTCCGAGATGTCGTAGCCGAAGGCCAATGCCTTGCGTCCTAGTTTGCGGATCTCGGCCGCCGTCGCCTCGGCGGTGTCCTTGTTCACGTCCTGCACCACGATATCGGCGCCACGCTCGCCCATGAGGATGGCGTGGGACTGGCCCATGCCGGCGCCGCCGCCCGTCACCAAGGCCACGCGGCCTTCGAGGCTCGCGGCTTTTCGTTCGGTCATCATCGTCTCCTGATTGTCAGCTCTTGATGAGGTCTTTGGCCGCGAGGTCGAGGCCCTTCTTCGTGATCGCGATCACTTCGTCGATCTCGTTGCGTGTGATGGTAAGAGGCGGGGAGAACAGCATGGAATCCCGCGTCGCGCGCAGGATCAGGCCATTCTTGAGGCAGTGGTCGCGGAGCGTGATGCCCGCATGGCCCTCGGGCCGGAACGGCTGGCGCGTCTTCTTGTCGGCCACCAGCTCCACACCCGCCACCAGGCCCACGCCGCGCACCTCGCCCACCAGCGGGTGATCGGAGAATTCGCGCAACCGCTCCTGCAGGTAAGGGCCGGTGTCGTTTTTCACCCGCTCGACGATCTTTTCATCCTTGAGGATGCGAATCGTCTCCAGCGCGACGGCACAGGAGACCGGGTGGCCCGAATAGGTGAAGCCGTGCCGGAATTCGCCGCCTTTCTCGTGCATGGTCTCGCGCATGCGCGGCCCCATGACGACGGCGGAGAGAGGCAGATAGGCCGAGGTGATCTGTTTGCCGAGCGTCATCAGGTCCGGCTCGATGCCGTAAAGCTGCGTGCCGAACCATTCGCCGGTGCGTCCGAAACCGCAGACGACCTCATCGGCGATCAACAGCACGTCGTACTGTTTGCAGATGCGGTTGATCTCGGGCCAGTACGTCTCGGGCGGTATCATCACGCCGCCGGCGCCCATGAGGGGTTCGCCGATAAAGGCGGCCACGTTATCGGGCCCCAGCTCCTGTATCTTTTTCTCAAGCTCGCGCGCGGCGGCCACACCGTAATCCTTCGGATCCATGTCGCCGCCGAAACGATACCAGTAGGGCGGCGCGATGTGGGCGAAGCCGGGCAAAGGCAGGTCGCCATGCTCGTGCATCTCGGCCATGCCACCCAGGCTGGTCGTGGCCATGGTCGAGCCGTGATAGCCATAGGTGCGGCCGATGAAGGTCTTCTTGGTCGGCTTGCCGTGCAGGTTCCAGAAATGGCGCACGGCCTTCACGATGGTCTCGTTGGCCTCGGAGCCCGAGTTGGCGAAGAAGATGTGGTCGAGGCCCGGCGGAGTCAGTTCCGCGATCGCGGCCGACAGCTCGGTGACGCGCGGCGTCGTGCATTTGAAGAACGTGTTGTAGAAGGGCAGTTC
>CAYZFH010000387.1:0-2468 GCA_964477375.1 uncultured Rhizobiaceae bacterium
GCGGGCATGATCGAGGTGCAGGACGAGGCCTCGCAGGTGGCGGCGCTCCTGACCGGCGCCGGGCCCGGCATGACTGTCATCGATTTCTGCGCCGGCGCGGGCGGCAAGACGCTGGCGCTGGCGGCGTCGATGGAGAATCGCGGCCGCATCCTGGCCTGCGACATCGCGCCCGAGCGATTGGAGCGCATGATGCCGCGGCTCGCGCGCGCGGGCGTGACGATTGTCGAAACCCAAATCTCTACCAATGTCTCCGAGCCTGCCGACCGCGTGCTGGTCGATGCGCCCTGCAGCGGCAGCGGCACGTGGCGGCGCGATCCCGCCGCCAAATGGCGTCTGACGCGCGAACGGCTCGCGGAGCTGGTGGAACTGCAGGCCGCCATCCTGAACCAGGCCGCGCCGCTGGTGCGCGAAGGTGGGCGTCTCGTCTATGCGGTATGTTCGCTGATCGAAGCGGAGGGCAGCGCACAGGTGCGGCGGTTTCTTGAGAGCCATCCGTCCTTCGCGCCCGTATCCGCGCGAAGTGTTTGGCCTGCCGCCGTCGGCGGCGATGTGCCCGAAGGCTGCGGCGAATTCCTGCGTCTGACCCCCGGCTGCCACGGCACCGACGGCTTCTTCGCCGCGATCCTGGAGCGGCGCGCATGACCGGCTATCTCTCGCGCGCGGAGGCCCGCATCCGCCCCGCCGACGGGCAGGACGCCGAGGCCGTGGCGCGCATCTTCGTCGAGACCTGGCAGGCCGCCTATCCCGGCATCCTGGCCGAGCGGGTGCTGACCGGCCTGTCGGTCGAGCGGCAATTCGCCTATTGGCGCGGCGTGATCGGCGGGCGCGAGCAAAGCGTCTTTGTCGCCGACTCCCAGGGTGTCGTCGGCTTCGCGGCCTGCGGCGCCGCGCGCCCGCGCCTAGCCGGCTACCGGGGCGAGATCTTCACGCTTTATGTCCTGCCCGACCGCCAGGGCGAGGGGATCGGCCGCGCGCTGCTCTCCGTCGCCCTGTCCCGCCTGGAGAAGCGTGAGCTGATGCCCGCGCTCCTCTGGGTGCTGGCCGACAACCCGGCGCGCTTCTTCTACGAGCGTCTCGGCGGCAAGCGCGCGGGCGAGCGCGACGACAAACTGGGCGACAAGCCGCACCGCGAGATCGCCTATGGCTGGTCCGCCGTTCCCACCCCCACCGATCCTTGCTAGGACTCCGACCCATGACCGACCGCGTCCTCATCCTCGATTTCGGCTCCCAAGTCACCCAGCTCATCGCGCGCCGCGTGCGCGAAAGCGGCGTCTATTGCGAGATCCTGCCTTACAGCGTGGGCGACGAGCGTGTGCGCGCCTTCGCCCCCAAGGCCATCATCCTCTCGGGCGGTCCGGCCTCGGTGACCGAGGCGGATACGCCGCGCGCGCCCAAGGCCGTGTTCGAGCTGGGCGTGCCCGTGTTCGGCATCTGTTACGGCCAGCAGACGCTGTGCCATCAGTTGGGCGGCGACGTTCAGGGTTCGGATCATCGCGAGTTCGGCCGCGCCGTCGTCGACTTGATCGGCGATAGCCCGCTCTTCAACGGCGCCTGGAAGAAGGGCGGCCGCGAGACCGTGTGGATGAGCCACGGCGACCGCGTGACGCGCATGCCCGAAGGCTTCCGCGTCCTCGGCACCAGCGAAGGTGCGCCCTTCGCGCTGATCGGCGACGACAAGCGGCGCTATTACGGCTCGATGTTCCACCCGGAGGTGGTGCATACCGCCCACGGCGGCGACCTGATCAAGGCGTTCACCCAAGGCGTCGCGGGCTGCAAGGCCGAATGGACCATGGCGGCCTTCCGCGCCCAGGCCATCGCGCGCATCCGCAAGCAGGTCGGCGCGGGCCGCGTCGTTTGCGGCCTGTCGGGCGGCGTCGATTCCTCCGTCGCCGCGGTCTTGATCCACGAAGCCATCGGCGACCAGCTCACCTGCATCTTCGTCGACCACGGGCTCCTGCGCGCGGGCGAGGCGGAGGAGGTGGTGAAGCTGTTCCGCGGCCACTACAACATCCCGCTGGTCCACCGCGACGCCAGCGACATGTTCCTCTCGCGCCTGGCCGGCGTGTCCGACCCCGAACAGAAGCGCAAGATCATCGGCGCGACCTTCATCGACGTGTTCGACGAGGAAGCCAAGAAGATCGGCGGCGCCGATTTCCTGGCGCAAGGCACGCTCTATCCCGACGTGATCGAATCGATCGCGCCCTCGGGCGGGCCCAGCGTGACGATCAAGAGCCACCACAATGTGGGCGGCCTACCCGCGCGCATGAAGATGAAGCTGGTCGAACCCTTGCGGGAATTGTTCAAGGACGAGGTACGGGCGCTGGGCCGTGAGCTTGGCCTGCCCGAGACGCTGGTCGGCCGCCATCCGTTCCCGGGCCCGGGCCTGGCCATCCGCGTGCTGGGCGCCATCACGCCCGAGGCGCTGGATGTGCTGCGCAAGGCCGATGCGATCTATCTGGAAGAGATCC
>CAYZFH010000388.1:0-2468 GCA_964477375.1 uncultured Rhizobiaceae bacterium
ACGACGATGCGCGAGGTGGATAAGCCGATGATCGCGGCGCTGAACGGCGTTGCCGCCGGCTCCGCGTTCCAGGTTACGCTGCTGTGCGATATCCGCGTCGGCCATGCTGGCGTGCGCATGGGGCAGCCGGAGATCAACTCGGGCATTCCGTCTGTGATGGGCCCGTGGATGATGAACGAGCGCTTGGGCCTGTCGCGGACGGTCGAGCTGACGCTGACCGGCCGCATGATGAACGCTGACGAGTGCCATCGCATCGGCATCCTGCATTACTTGGTGCCGCAGAATCAGGTGATGCCAAAGGCGCTCGAAATCGCGAAGCACCTCGCTGGCAAGCCGAGCATTGCGATGAAGCTGAACAAGCAGCGCATGCGCGAACTGACCCAGCCTGCCTTCGACGACGCCTGCAAGTCCGGCAAGCGCATTCAGGGCGAGGCCTACGCGTCCGGCGAGCCGCAGCGCTACATGGCGAAGTTCTTCGAAGATCGCGCCAAAAAAAGCGCCTGAGTGTAATTACTCAGTCGTTTATCCATCTGCTCGGGGGAGCGCGACAAATAAAAGGCGCAATCGCGCAACACGCTGTGATCTCATGACGGCGTGGCGAAGACATTCGCCTAAAATCTGAATCGTGAGCGGGGAGGGAATGATGACGAAGGTTGGAGCGAAGCCCATCGGCGCCGTCAAGCGCCGCGACGTGCTCAAGGGCGCCGGTGTCGGCGCCGCGGCCCTGACGTTCCCGGCGGTTCTGACGCCGCGCAAGACGCGGGCGGCCGAAAAGCTCGTGGTCCGCGATCCGGGTGGACCGTTCGAGAAGGCTTTCCAGGAAGCTTTCTACAAGCCCTTTACCAAGGAAACCGGCATCGAGATCGTTGGTGTTGCCGGCCAGCATGAGCCCGTGGCGCTCATCAAGGGCATGGTCGAAACCAAGACCTATCAGTGGGACGTCACGATTCTCGGCTATTCGACGCAAGAGACGCTGCGGACGCAGGGGTTCTTGGAAGAGCTGAAGCTGGACGGCGAATCTTCTGTCGCCGAAATCCCCAAGGAATTCCGCACGCCGACAATGGTCGGGAGCGATGTGTATTCCACCGTTCTTGCCTATCGCACCGACTTTTATCCGGCCAAGGCCAAGGCGCCGACGGGCGGATGGAAAGACATGTGGGACATCCAGGGCGTCCCTGGTCGCCGCGGCATGCGCAAATATCCGCACGATACGATGGAAGAGGCGCTGCTGGCGGACGGTGTGCCGGGCGATAAGCTGTATCCGCTCGACATCGATCGCGCCTTCAACAGCCTGGCCAAGATCAAGAAGGACGTGGCCATCTGGTGGACTGGCGGCGCCCAGACCTCGCAGATGTTGAAGACCGGCGAAGTCGATATGTGCGCGACCTGGAATGGCCGCGCGCAGGCCGCTATCGACGATGGCGGACCGGTCGCGATCTCGTGGAACCAGGGCCTGTGGGCCTACGAAGGCTGGTGCATTCCCAAGGGGGCGCCGAAGATCGACTTGGCGCGTAAGTTCATTTCCTTCTGCTCGCGTGCAGACCGGCAGGCGGCCTACACGCCGTTCCTGGCCTATGGCCCGCCCAATCCGGGCGCGTTCAAGCACATCGATCCAAAGCGCGCCGCGCTGTTGCCGACATTCCCGGACAACTTCAAGCAGATGTACCGGATCGATGCGGCATGGTGGGGCACGGTCCAGGAGAAGGTGCTGGAACGCTTCAATCAGTGGATGCTGGGCTAAAGTTTTCGGCGCTCGTGGTTTTCGGAAAGATTTAGGAATCGGACTTGCCGCGCTGCCCATCCGGATGGATGGGCAGTCGGTGGTTGTGGCCGCTACTTGCCTGATGGGCGAGGGCGGGGGAGGCGGTCCGGCGCTAACTGCCGGGCCGAAACATCAATGGGAGTTAATGCGGAAATGACGAAGAACTTGGTTGGCGGGCGATTCAATCGCCGCACCGTGTTGAAGTCCGCGAGCCTCGGCGCAGCCGCGCTCGCGTTCCCGACCGTGCTTGCGCCGCGCAAGACGCGCGCGGCCGTGACGATCACCGTCCGCGATCCGGGCGGTCCGTTCGAAAAGGCTTTTGGCGAAGGCCTCTATAAGCCTTTCAACGAGAAGTATAAGGGCCAGTGCGAAGTCGTCGGCGTGGCCGGCAAGCACGAGCCGACGTCGCAGATCAAGGCGATGGTCGACACCAAGACCTACACTTGGGACGCCGCGCTGATCACGTTGGCCGCGCACGACCTTCTGATGGTCGACGGCTATCTCGAGCCGCTCGAGCTGAAGGGCACGGCGTGGGATGAGATCAAGCCCGAATACAAGACGCCGAGCTTTTCGGGCAACGACGTGTACTGCGCCGTCATCGGCTATCGCACCGACAAAGTGAAGAAGCCGCCCAAGTCTTGGGCCGACTTCTGGAACGTGAAGGATTTCCCGGGCCGCCGCTCGCTCCGCAAGTACCCCTTCGACA
>CAYZFH010000389.1:0-2457 GCA_964477375.1 uncultured Rhizobiaceae bacterium
ACCTGTTCGGCGAATGCGTCAACGCCATGGCGAAGGAAGGTGGCGAGCTTTCGGCGCTCATCCCCGTATTCAACTCGACGCCAATCCTGAACGACCGGCCCGTCTTGACCGGACACACCATGGCCGGACGTCGGAAGATCCGCGCCCGTGAGGTTTTGAAGGCCGATATCTGCGGCGTGTTCCACCGCTATCACGCCAATGTCGAGCGCTGCTACACGATCGGCGAGCCGCCCAAGGGGCTGGTGGACCGCTACAGCCGCGCCGCGGGCGTCTTCGACATCATCCGGAGCGAAGTGAAGTCGGGCATGACGGTGGCCGAGGTGAACAGGATCCTGCGCCGCTACTATGAAGGCGCCGGTCTGTGGGACCAGCCGGGCTGGGGTCTGGGTTACGAACTAGGCATCAGCCTGCCGCCCGATTGGGTCGGCGAGTTCTATTTCAACGTCCGCGACACGAAGTATCTCGACCGTGTGTTCGAGCCCAACATGGTCACGAACTTCGAGAGCAACTTCGACACGGGTCTGATCGACACCGTGGTTTATACGCCCACGGGCACGCGTGTGCTTTCGAATGTCCCGCTGGAGCTGATCGTCGCGGGCAAATGAAAACCCCCTCCGCCTGGGGCGAAGGGGGTTTCGAAACTAAAGCGCCGGACGTCAGCCGGCGGTGTTGATCTGGGCTTCGGCTTCGGCGGCGAACTTCTGCAGTTCATGGCGCACCTTGTGCGCCTCAATGGCAATGCCGCGCTTTTTGAAGTCGCCCACGACCTTTTCGATCACATCGTCGGCCCCCGGCTTCTGGAAGTCCGCAACGACCACTTCCTTGGCATAAGCCTCGGCGTCGGTGCCCTGAAGACCCATCTGCTGCGCCGCCCACAGGCCCAAAAGCTTGTTGCGCCGCGCGGTGATCTTGAAGAGCTTGTCCTGGTCGTTCTTGTACTTGGCCTCGAAGCCTTTTTCCCGTTCCTCGAAGGACGCCATTTTCTTCCTTTCCCACTCGTAAGCCTGCGGCGGCGCGGCGGCCGCTGCCATGTTATTTAGTGCATCGGACGGGTTTGTCGAACGGAAAATAACCACATGTGCACTGCTGTCATCCTACGCCGGCCGGGCCATGCCTGGCCCATTCTGGTGGGCGCCAACCGCGACGAGATGCTCGAACGCCCGACCCTGCCGCCTGCGCGCCATTGGCCCGACCGCGCCAATGTGGTGGCCGGGCAGGACGAGCTGGCAGGAGGCACCTGGCTTGGCGTCAACGATGAGGGCGTCGTGTCCGGCGTGATGAACCGGCGCGGTTCGCTCGGCCCGATCGACGGCGTGCGCAGCCGGGGCGAATTGGTACTGGAAGCGCTGGACCATTTCGATGCGCGCGACGCAGCCGAAGCCCTGTCCCATCTGGATGGGCGCGCCTATCGCGCCTTTAACCTCTTCGTGGCCGACAACCGCGATGCCTATTGGCTCAAAGGGCTGGGGCGCGAAGGGCCGAGCAAGGTTCAGCTTTTCGAACTGCCGCCGGGTCTTTCGATGATGACGGCCTATGACCGCAACGACCCCGCCTCCGCCCGGATCAAGACCTACCTACCCCGCTTCGAGCGCGCAGCGACCCCTGATCCAGAGAAGGGCGATTGGTCGGCCTGGCAGGCCCTTCTGGCCAGCCGTGAAGTGGAGGCCGAGGGGGACGAAAGCGGCGCCATGACCATCGTCACCGAGCGCGGGTTCGGCACCGTCTCCTCTTCCTTGATCGCCCTGCCGACCGTAGCCGCCGAGCGCAAGCAGGCCATCTGGCTGTACGCCGCGGGACGACCCGACCAGATGCGTTACAAGCCCGTGAATTGGGCCACCTGAGGCCGCGCAAGCCTTTGATCTAAGGGCGGGATTCGCGCGGCCTGCGCGCGTTGTCAGCCTCGTCCGCAGTTGCTATATGAGGAGCCTACCCAGGCGTCAGGACGCCTTCCGGGCCGTCCGCCCGGTCCGTCCTTTCCAACCAGACGGACCCCATGTCGCGACGCAAGCGCATTTACGAAGGCAAGGCCAAGATCCTGTACGAAGGCCCCGAGCCGGGCACGCTCGTGCAGTATTTCAAAGACGACGCCACCGCCTTCAATGCCCAGAAGAAGGGCATCATCACGGGCAAGGGCGTCATCAACAACCGCATCTCCGAGCATCTGATGACGCGGTTGGCCGAGATCGGCGTGCCGACGCATTTCGTGCGTCGCTTGAACATGCGTGAGCAGCTGATCCGCGAGGTCGAGATCATTCCGATCGAGCTGGTGGTGCGTAACGTGGCCGCGGGCTCGATCTCCAAGCGCCTCGGCATCGCCGAAGGCACCGCCCTGCCCCGCTCGATCATCGAGTACTATTACAAGAACGATGAGCTGGGCGATCCGATGGTGTCGGAAGAGCACATCACGGCGTTCGGCTGGGCGGCGCCCCAGGACCTGGACGACATGGTGAACCTGGC
>CAYZFH010000390.1:0-654 GCA_964477375.1 uncultured Rhizobiaceae bacterium
GGCGACGACGACCTATAGCGGCGGCGCCGAGGCGACGACGGTGCGCCATCGCAGCTACAACCCGCAGGTCAAGGGCGATATCCGCCGGATCGAGGAAGCGGTCGAGCTGATGGCGAAGGCCAAGCGGCCGGTCTTCTATTGCGGCGGCGGCGTGATCAATTCCGGCCCCGCCGCTTCGCAGCTCCTGACGCAGTTCGTCAAGCTCACCGGCTTCCCCATCACCCTGACGCTGATGGGGCTCGGCGCCTACCCGGCTTCCGACCCGCAGTTCCTCGGCATGCTCGGCATGCACGGCACCTACGAGGCCAACCTCGCGATGCACGACGCGGATCTGCTGATCAATATCGGTGCCCGCTTCGACGACCGCATCACCGGCCGCCTCTCGGCCTTCTCGCCGGGGTCGAAGAAGATCCATGTCGATATCGACGCTTCGTCGATCAACAAGAGCGTGCGGGTGGACGTGCCGATCATCGGGGACGTCGCCCATGTGCTCGAGGACGTGATCAAGCTCTGGAAGGCGCGGCAGGCGCGGCCCGACGCCAAGGCGATCGACGCCTGGTGGAAGCAGATCGAGACCTGGCGCGCGCGCGACTGCCTGAAGTTCCGCAACTCGAACAAGGTGATCAAGCCGCAATATGCGCTGCAGCGGCTCTA
>CAYZFH010000390.1:664-2455 GCA_964477375.1 uncultured Rhizobiaceae bacterium
CACCAGATGTGGGCGGCGCAGTTCCTGAAGTTCGAGCGGCCGCATCGATGGATGACCTCGGGCGGACTCGGCACCATGGGCTACGGCCTGCCCGCCGCCATCGGCGTCCAGGTCGCGCACAAGGATTCGCTGGTCATCGACGTGGCGGGCGAAGCCTCGATCCTGATGAACATCCAGGAGATGTCGACCATCGCGCAGTACCGCCTGCCGGTGAAGGTCTTCATCCTGAACAACGAATACATGGGCATGGTGCGCCAGTGGCAGGAGCTTCTGCACGGCGGCCGCTATTCCGAAAGCTACATGGAATCGCTGCCCGATTTCGTGAAGTTGGCCGAGGCGTTCGGCGCCGTGGGCCTGCGCGCGAGCAAGCCCGAAGAGCTGGACGGCGTGATCAAGCAGATGATCGAAAGCGACAAGTCCGTCATCGCGGACATCCTGGTCGACAAGGCCGAGAACTGCTTCCCCATGATCCCCTCGGGCGCGGCACATAACGAGATGCTGCTGGGCCCGGGCGAAGAATCCGGCAAGCCGGCGGGTAAGTCCGTGTCGGAAGAGGGGATGGTGCTGGTCTGATCCAGGCCCGGCGGAAACGCCGGGCGGATGGAACGGCGGCACCGATTCAGGACGGACGGGGGACTTTAACGTGACACAGACGCAGACCGTGGAACGGCACACCATCGCCGTGCTCGTGGACAACGAGCCGGGCATTCTCGCGCGCGTCGTCGGCCTGTTCTCCGGCCGCGGCTACAACATCGAAAGCCTGACGGTCGCCGAGGTCGATGCCGCCGAGCGCCTGTCGCGTATCACGGTCGTGACCTCCGGCACGCCCATGGTGATCGAGCAGATCAAGGCCCAGCTTTCGCGCTTGGTGCCCGTGCACAAGGTCAGCGACCTGACGGTCGAGGGGCCGCATATCGAGCGCGAACTGATCCTGGTCAAGGTCGCCGGCACCGGTGAGAAGCGCGTCGAATCGCTGCGCATTGCCGACGTGTTCCGCGCGCGCGTGGTCGATTCCACGATCGAATCCTTCGTCTTCGAAGTCACCGGCTCGACCGAGAAACTCGACGCCTTCATCAACCTCATGCGGCCCCTGGGGCTCGTGGACGTCTCGCGCACTGGCGTCGTTGCCATTGCGCGCGGTCCAAAGCCTCTCTAGGAACCGCCAACCTTATCGACGCGGGGAGATAGCCATGCGCGTGTATTACGACCGTGACGCCGACGTGAACCTCATCAAGGCCAAGAAGGTCGCAGTCTTCGGTTACGGCAGCCAGGGCCATGCCCATGCCCAGAACCTGCGCGACAGCGGGGTCAAGGACATCGTCATCGCCCTGCGCCCCGGCTCGCCGTCGGCCAAGAAGGCCGAAGGCGCCAACTTCAAGGTCATGGACCCGACCGCCGCGTCCAAGTGGGCCGACGTCTCGATGATCGCGACGCCGGACGAGGGGCAGAGCGCGCTCTACCGCGACCACATGCACCAGAACCTGCGCCAGGGCGTGGCCATCGCTTTCGCACACGGCCTCAACGTCCACTTCAACCTGATCGAGCCGCGCGCCGACCTTGACGTCTTCATGGTGGCGCCCAAGGGCCCCGGCCACACCGTGCGCTCCGAGTATGTGCGCGGCGCGGGCGTGCCGTGCCTCATCGCCGTGGCGCAGAACCCGTCGGGCAACGCGCAGGAGATCGGCCTGTCTTACGCGTCCGCCATCGGCGGCGGCCGCGCTGGCATCATCGAGACCAACTTCCGCGAGGAATGCGAGTCCGACCTGTTCGGTGAGCAGGTCGTGCTCTGCG
>CAYZFH010000391.1:0-2427 GCA_964477375.1 uncultured Rhizobiaceae bacterium
GAGGCGCGCGGCGACCTGCTCGATATGGGTCGACTTGCCCGTGCCGTGATAGCCCTGGATCAGCACGCGGCGGTTGTGGGCGAAACCGGCCAGGATCGCGAGCGTCGTGTCGCGGTCGAAGCGGTAGGTGTCGTCCACATCCGGGACATACTCGTTGGCGCGGCTGAACGCCGGCACTTCCATGTCCACGTCGAAGCCGAAGGTCTGACGCACCGAGACCGTGATGTCGGGGCGGTCGATGAAGGGGGACGTTCCGTTGGTCGCGGTCATGTGCGTCGATTCCGGTTCTGTGGGATGAAGGTTGGGAAGGGGATCAGGGCAGCGCGGCCGCCTTGAGCGTGGAATAGGCCTCGTTGATTTTCTTCAGGCGTTCCTCGGATGTCTTGTCGCCGCCGTTCGCATCGGGATGGTGGCGCTTCACCAGCGCCTTGTAGCGCGCCTTGACGCGATCCTTGGTGATCGGGGGTTCGACTTCCAGCACGGCCAAAGCGCGCTCTTCCGTCGCCGAGAAGCGCGGACGGTCTTGCGCCTGTGCCTGGTGCGCCTCGCCGCCGGGGCGGAAGAAGCCGAACGGATCGGCGATGCGCTCCTCGTCCGGGTTCGCGTTCGCGGGGCGCGTGCCGAACGGCCAGCTTGGGCGCTCCCATACGGTCGAGCGGCGAATGACATTCTCGATCTGATCGGTCGACATGTCGGCGAAATAGTCCCAGGACAGGTTGTAGGCGCGCACGTGGTCGAGGCAGAAATGATAGTAGGAGTTCAGATTGGTGCGCGAACGGGGGGCCCGATATTCACCCGCGCGGTCACAGCCTGGATGGTCGCAAGCACGAACCTGCACCGCCTCATCCAGCCCGTAATCGTCTAGGGTTCGGGCCCTTCTCCGCGACATGGCGGGCAGTATGTGGACTTGGCTCCTACCTGGCAAGAATGCCGTCCGGCGCAAAAATCCTGGGTTGACAGGGGCTTACAGGGCGCGCGAGCGTGCCCCGTCATGACCATGGCCGACACCATCCGCCGCAAGCTGACCGAAGCGCTCACGCCGTTCCGGCTCGAGGTCGTGGACGATTCCCACCGCCATGCCGGCCATGCCGGCGCCCGCCCGGGCGGAGAGACCCATTTCAACGTGGCGGTCGTCTCCGCGGCCTTCGCCGGCAAGGGCCGGATCGAGCGTCAGCGGATGGTTTTCAAGGCGCTGGAAGCGGAGCTGGCGGGCCAGATCCACGCTTTGGCGTTGGTAACCCGGACGCCCGAGGAAGACGCCTAGCTGCCCGTATAGAACTCCGGCCACAGGCGCTTTACGACCGGCCCGTCGCTGGCATAGGCGTGGCAAGTGTCGATCGTCTTGGGTTTGGACTTCCACGTTTCGCCCGCGGCCTCACGCTTGCGCGCGACGACCGGCCAGATCGTCTGATAGGCCGTCGTCGCCATCGGTCCCAGAAGTTCGACCAGATGGGTGCAGCCTTCGGCGCCGCCCACGGCGGCCTGCACCTGGCGCCGCCAGCCCGCGCCGATGCGGATGCCCTTCAGGCGCTGAAAGTTGGGACCGACCGCCTTGCAGACGTTGTAAGGCGATTCCTCGGTCACCGCCTCGGCATCGTGGATCATCAACTCATCGTCCAAGGTCAGGCGCAGGATCATCTGGTGGATCGGCTGTCCGGCCTCGATGCGGCCGCGGTCGAAATTGTCGAAGCCGTAGGTCTTGGTATCGACCAGCTTTCCTTCGATGTCCCACAGACCGTCCTCGCGCTGATAGCCGCGGACTTCGACTTGGCGCAGGTGCAGTTCCTTGCGCGCGGCGGGGGGCGAAAGAGGCATGGTCGTTCCTTCGTTCAGCAATTCATCGCGGGGGAGAGGTAGGCCGCACGGCGGCAGGGGTCAAGCCGCGAGTTCCGGCGTGGTCGCGGGCGGCGTCACGCGCAGCGAGATGACCTGATTGCGCAGGCGGCGCAGGATTTCGAAGCCGAAGCCATGGAAGGCAAAACGCTGTCCCGGTTCGGGGATGATGCGCGCCTCGCGGATGACGAGGCCTGCGATGGTCGCAGCGTCGTCTTCCGGCAGTTGCCAATTGAACTGGCGGTTCAGCTCGCGCACCGTGACCGTGCCGCGCACGATATAGCTGCCGTCGGGTTCGCGCCGTACGCCGGGCAACGTGGTTTCGTGCTCGTCGAAGATGTCGCCGACGATCTCCTCGACCACGTCTTCGAGGGTGATGAGCCCCATCAGCGTGCCGTACTCGTCGACCACCATCGCCATGTGCTCGCGCCGGTCGCGGAAGGCGCGCAACTGATCGATCAGCTTGGTCGTGTCGGGCACGAACCAGGGCGGCGTCGCGAACTGGGCGGGATCGAACGTCGCGCGTTCGCCCTCGTGCGCCAAAACGCCGCGCAGAAGCGCTTTGCTGTTCAGGATGCCGACGATGTTGTCGGG
>CAYZFH010000392.1:0-2412 GCA_964477375.1 uncultured Rhizobiaceae bacterium
AGGAATGGCTGAGCGGCAGGAAGCTCAGGAACACCTCGTCGGTCAGGCCCAGTTCGAGCAGCAGATGAAACGCGCCCTTGCAGTTATGCAGGATCGCGCCGTGCGACAGCATGACGCCCTTTGGCACGCCGCCGGTACCGGAGGTGTAGATGATGCAGGCCGTGTCCGTGCGCGCGATCGCGCCGATAATGTGCGTCACGTCGTCGGGTGTGTCCTCGCCGCGCCCGAGCACGTCGTCCCACGACAGAACCGTCGGCCCGCCCTGCGGGAGCTTCTCCGGCATCTCCAGGCAAACGACATGGCGCAGCGCGGGCGATTCCGCCGCCGCGGGCAGAAGCCGCTCGGCCAAGGCCGGCTTCGAGACGATGGCGGCTTTGGCCCCGCTGTTGGTCAAGATGTGGCGATGGTCGGCAGACGTGTTGGTCGTATAGGCGGGCACGGTGATGGCGCCCGCCGCCATGATGGCGATATCGGCCAGGACCCATTCGGGCCGGTTCTCCGACACCAGACAGACCCGGTCGCCGCGTTCCACGCCGAGGCTGCGCAGGCCCCGCGACAGGGCGCTGACCTGCCGGGTGGCTTCGGCCCAGGTGAGGGGGCGGTAGGCGCCGTCGCGCTTGGCCCATAGAAAAGGACGGTCGCCGCGCTCGCCCGCGCGGTCGAAAAACATGCGCGCCAGGTTGGGGCAGGCCCCATAATCCGTCTGCCCGGCCATGAACGAACCTCCCCATGCGGCGTTTCGTGTCGTGTCGCGCACTTGGTCGGCGGCGCGATCGTCCCTATATCGCCTGTAGTCCGGCGGGAGAACAAGATGGCGGCTGTCGAGAAATCGGTGCGGGATCTGGGCGCGTTGCCCACCTGGGATTTAAAAGACCTTTATCCCGGGCGCGATTCGCCTGAGTTGAAGGCCGACCTGGCCAAATCCGAGACGGACGCGAAAGCGTTCCGCGCCGCCCATGAAGGCAAGCTGGCCAACTATTCCGGCGCGCAACTGGCCGCCGCCGTGGCCGACTACGAACGCATCGACGAGGTGCTGGCGCGGCTGATGAGCTACGCGCAGCTTCTGCACTCCGGCGACATGACCGATCCGGAGATCGGCCGCTTCTACCAGACCATCCAGGAGAAGGTGACGGTGATCTCGTCCGAGACGCTGTTCTTCGCACTGGAATTGAACCGCATCGAGGACGCGGCGCTTGAGGCCAAGCTGGCCGATCCGGCGCTGGCTCATTACCGCCCGTGGCTGCGCGACGTGCGCGCTTTCCGTCCGCACCAATTGTCCGACGACATGGAACGGCTGCTGCACGAGAAATCGGTCGCCGGCCGTTCCGCCTGGGTGCGCCTGTTCGACGAGACCATGGCGCATCTGCGCTTTCCGCTCGACGGCAAGGAGCTGACCGAGGCCGAGATCCTGCACCTCATGTCCGACCGCGACGGCGCGGTGCGCAAGAAAGCGTCCGAGTCGCTCGGCACGGTGCTGGGCGAGAATGCGCGGCTGGTCGCCCTCATCACCAACACGCTGGCCAAGGACAAATCGGTCGAGGACCGCTGGCGGCATTTCGCGCGCCCGGTTTCGTCGCGCAACCTGTCCAACCGCGTCGAGGATGAGGTGGTCGATGCACTGGTCGCCGCCGTGAAGGCGTCCTACCCGTCGCTGTCGCACCGCTATTACAAATTGAAGGCGCGCTGGTTCGGTAAGGATGTGCTGGACCATTGGGACCGCAACGCGCCGCTGCCCGACGACGACGACCGTTTCTTCTCGTGGGACAACGCGCGCACGGTGGTGCTGGACGCCTATGGCCGCTTCTCGCCGGACCTGGCGAAGGTGGGCAAACGCTTCTTCGAGAAGCCGTGGATCGATGCGCCCGCGCGGCCGGGCAAGGCGTCGGGCGCCTTCGCGCATCCGACGGTGCCGAGCGCGCATCCGTATCTCTTGCTGAACTATCAGGGCAAGGCGCGGGACGTAATGACCCTGGCCCACGAGCTGGGCCATGGCTGCCACCAGGTTCTGGCCGGACCGCAGGGCCATCTGATGGCCGACACGCCGCTGACGCTGGCCGAGACGGCCAGCGTGTTCGGCGAGATGCTGACCTTCCGCGCGCTCTTGGAGTCCGCGCCGCCGGAGCGGCGCAAGACGCTGTTGGCCGGCAAGGTCGAGGACATGCTGAACACGGTGGTCCGCCAGATCGCCATGTTCGAGTTCGAGCGGCGGGTGCATGACGAGCGCCAGAACGGCGAATTGCTGCCCACGCGCTTGGGCGAGATCTGGATGGATGTGCAGCGCGAGTGCCTGGGGCCGGCGATCCGGCTCGGGCCCGGCTACGAAAATTACTGGGCCTATATCCCGCACTTCATCCACACGCCGTTCTACGTCTATGCCTACGCCTTCGGCGATTGCCTGGTGAACTCGCTCTA
>CAYZFH010000393.1:0-2405 GCA_964477375.1 uncultured Rhizobiaceae bacterium
CGCTGATCGTGACGGTCTTGGTCAGCTCGTCCGCGCTCATGGTCACGTAGGCGATGGCGCGGTATTCGGGCGCCATGAAGGCGCGCTCGTGGTCCTTGTAATAGGCTTCGAGCGCCGACGCGTCCGGCTCGGGCGCGGTGAACGCCGAACGCGGAATCGCGACCACCTCGGCGGTGCGGCGCTCCATGCGGTAGGCGAACAGGGGCTTCATCAAGTCGTCCGGCGCGACCGCGCCCGCCGCGATGGCGCTGGCCAACTGGTCGCGCGCCATGCGGGCGCGCAAGAGGGCGACGAACTGCCCCTCGGTAAGCTGGTTGTTGTAGAGAAACTGCTCGTAGCGGCGCTGGTCGAAGTTGCCTGTCGCGTCCTTGAACGCGATGTCGTTGCGGATCGTGTCGCGCACCAGGGAATCGCTGATCACGATGCCTTCGCGCCGCGCGGCCTCCTCGAACAAGAGCCGGGTCACGATACCGTCGGCGATGCGATCATAAAGACCCATCTGGCGCGCCTTCTCGGCGTCGATGGTGCCTCCCATCATGGGGGCCAACCGGCGCAGCTCGCGCTGCGCTTCGGTGCGGAACTCCTGCATGCCGACCTTGCGGTCACCCACCCGCACGACGAAGGAATCGCTGTGGCCGCGGAAGATGTCGCCGATCCCCCACACCGCGAAGGACAGGATCAGCATCCCGAACAGGAAGACCGCGAGGAAGCCCTTGGAATGTTTACGCAGCGAGGTGAGCATGATTCATAAGGAATAGGGGTTGGGCCGAATGGCGCGGCATCTTAGGTGGGGGCAGGCGGGCCAGCAACCGCTAATCCCTTGTCCTACGGGCTCTTTAGGGCTTTCCCGTGGCGCGTTTGGGGCGTTTCCCCGCGCCGGTTTGTGGGTTATGCTGCAACGCGATTTCGGGCGGGACGGCACGGCTTTCCCGACCCTTTTAAGGACAAAGAAGGGAATGGATATGTCCACAGTCGTTCGCCTCAATGAGCACAAGGACCCCGTCTGGCAGGCCCGCGTCGACCTGGCGGCGTGCCATCGTCTGCACGCCCTCAACGGTTTCGATGACGGCATCTGGAACCACCTGACGCTGATGGTTCCGGGCACGAAGGATTGCTTTTTCGTGAAGCCGCACGGGATTTTGATGTCCGAGGTCACGGCCTCGAGCCTGATCGTCGCTAATTTCGACGGCAAGATCGTGGAAGGCCGTGGCGAGATCGAGACGACGGCCTATTGCATCCACGCCCAGTTCCACAAGATGCATCCGAAGGGTACCGCCGTTCTGCATAGCCATCCGTATTACGCCACGTGGCTGTGCATGACCGAGCCGGGCCGCCTCTTGCCGATCCACCAGGATTTCATGGTGTATCTGGACAGCGTGGCCTACGACGACAATTTCGAAGGCCAGGGCTCGACGCTGGAAGAGGGCGCGCGCATGGCGAAGGCCTGCGGCGACAAGACCATCCTGGTCAGCGCCAACCACGGCCTGTCGACTGTCAACGAGACGATCGCCGAAGCCTGGTACGACTTCTACTACTTCGAGCGGGCTTGCAAAGCGCAGCACAGCATCATGATGACCAACCAAAAGCCGCGTCTGGTCGGTCAGCAGATCGTGCAGTTCACGCGCAGCCAGCAGGTTGATAACGGGCGCCGCAAGGCCGCCGCGCTGCTGAATTACGAGGCCATGAAGCGCCGCCTCGACCGCGAGCAGCCCGACTACAAGGACTAATGCCGCGAACCGGCCCGGCGCCTATGCGCGCCGGGCCGTCTTCCGGGTGCTCATGCGCCCGATGAATTCGTTCCCGAACCCCATTGCCGGATTTCGCCCATGGCTTCCTCCCGCCGCCCGTTGATCGCGGGCAATTGGAAAATGAACGGCTTGCGCCAGGACAGCATCGCCCGCGCCAAGGACCTCACCGCGCGCGCGGGCAAGGGGGTACCCAAGTGCGACGTGCTTCTGTGCCCGCCGGCGACGCTGGTTTCGGCCGTGGCGGAGGCGGTCAAGGGCAGCCCGGTCGCGGCAGGCGGGCAGGATTGCCACGCCAAGGCTTCGGGCGCCCACACGGGCGATGTCAGCGCTTCCATGCTGGCCGACGCCGGCGCCCGCTACGTAATCGTGGGACATTCCGAGCGCCGCGCAGCGCATCACGAAGGTGACGCCGACGTGCGCGCCAAGGCCGAGGCCGCCCATGGGGCGGGCCTGATCGCGATCGTCTGCGTCGGCGAGAGCGAGGCCCAGCGCGACGCGGGCCAGGCCCTGTCGGTGGTCGAGGCGCAGGTCGCCGGCTCCGTGCCCGAGGGCGCCAATCCCAAGACGACCGTCGTGGCCTATGAGCCCATCTGGGCCATTGGCACCGGCCGCACGCCGACTATCGAGCAGATAGCCGAGGTGCACGGCGCGATCCGC
>CAYZFH010000394.1:0-2405 GCA_964477375.1 uncultured Rhizobiaceae bacterium
AGAAGCCCATGCAGTTGCCGCCGCAGATGGGCACGCCCGCATCCTTGGCCATCTTCGCCAAGCGCTGGTTGAGCGGCGGCTTGGTATCGTTCTCCAAATAGCCGGTGGAGAAGAACGTCACGGCCTTTGCACCGCCGGCGATCGCGTCCGCCAAGGCGGCTTCCATGCGCGGGGTGCCGACGCTGAGAATGGCCATGTCGACCGGCTCAGGCACAGCGGAAAGCGAGGGGTAGCATTGCAGCCCTTCGATTTCCGGGTATTTCGGATTGATCGGATAGATGCGCCCTTTGTAGCCGCCGCGCTTGGCCATGCGGACGCACATGTTGCCGGCGGAATCGGGCGTTGCGGATGCCCCGACGATGGCCACAGAGCGCGGCTTGAGAAGCGGCGCGAGGTGAGACGTGGTCACGACGGATTACCCCCGAGGTTAATGGGCGTGCTTAGCGCCAAACTCTACTGATGCAGTCAAG
Organism: uncultured Rhizobiaceae bacterium; assembly: GCA_964477375.1. Lineage (GTDB taxonomy): Bacteria > Pseudomonadota > Alphaproteobacteria > CADEGL01 > CADEGL01 > CADEGL01. Next base: position 471 of record CAYZFH010000394.1, read on the forward strand.
CGAATCAGCCCGCACCCCTACGCCTCCGTTCAGCAAGTCGACTGATTTCGGGAGATTCAGCAAATGATGGGGTTGTCTCTTGTTCCTAGACTTCTCGTAGAGTCGTCAACCCGCTGGACCAATACACTTCGCGCCTTGAGAGAAAAAGGCCGGCAACAGCGAGCGAAGAGCGCTCAACCCGAACTAGCGTAGCCGATCTTCTTAAGCGCATCGGCGATCTCCGGCAGGACCTGCGGATCGTCGATGGTGGCGGGCGCTTTGTAGGTCTCGCTGTTGGCGATCTTCTGCATCGTGCCGCGCAGGATCTTGCCGGAGCGCGTCTTGGGCAGGCGGTTCACGACCGTCGCCGACTTGAACGCGGCCACGGGCCCGATCTTCTCGCGCACGAGAGCAACCGCTTCCTTCACGATCTCCGTCTCGGGCTTGTTGACGCCCGCCTTCAGCACCAGGAAACCCAGCGGCACCTGGCCCTTCAGTTCGTCGTTCACGCCGATGACGGCGCATTCGGCCACGTCGCGGTGCGAGGACAGCACCTCTTCCATGGCGCCCGTGGACAGGCGGTGGCCCGCCACGTTGATGACGTCGTCGGTGCGCGCCATGACATAGACGTAGCCGTCCTCGTCGATGTAGCCCGCGTCGCCGGTTTTGTAATAACCGGGGAAATCTTCCATGTAGGCTTTCTTGTAACGCTCCGGTGCGTTCCACAGCGTCGGAAACGAACCCGGCGGCAGCGGCAGGCGGATCACCAGTTCGCCCACATCCCCCGTCTTCACGGGCTGGCGGTTCTCGCTCAGCACCTCGACCACATAGCCCGGCGCGGGCTTGCTGGGCGAGCCGTACTTCACCGGCATCAGGCCGAGGCCCGCGTAGTTGCCGCAGATGGTCCAGCCGGTTTCGGTCTGCCACCAATGGTCGACCACCGGCACCTTCAGATGGCTCTCGGCCCATTTGACCGTGTCGGTGTCCGAGCGCTCGCCCGCCAGGAACAGGGTGCGGAACTTCGAGATGTCGTATTTCGCGATCAGCTTGCCGTCGGGATCGTCGCGCTTGATGGCGCGGAACGCCGTCGGCGCCGTGAACAGCGCCGCCACCTTGTGCTGCGCGATCAGCCGCCAATAGGCGCCCGCGTCGGGCGTGCCCACCGGCTTGCCTTCGAACAGAATTGTCGTGTTTCCGTGGGTCAACGGCCCGTAGACGATATAGGAGTGGCCGACCACCCAGCCGACATCCGACGCGGCCCAGAACACCTCGCCCGGATCGACGCCGTAGAGATTCTTCATCGTCCAGTTGAGCCCGACCAGGTGGCCGCCATTGTCGCGCACCACGCCCTTGGGCTGTCCGGTCGTGCCGGAGGTGTAGAGGATGTAGAGCGGATCGGTGGCCTCGACCGGCACACACTCGTGCGGCTTTGCGTTCGCCGTCACCTCGGCCCAGCTCTTGTCGCGCCCGGCCACTGGCTCGAACTTCGCTTGCGGCCGCTCCAGGACGATGCAGCGCTTGACCTTGTGGTGCGCGATCTCGATCGCGCCGTCCATCAGCGGCTTGTAGGCAATGACGCGGTTCGTCTCGATGCCGCAGGTGGCCGAGACGATCACGTTGGGCTTGCAGTCGTCGATGCGCACGGCCAGTTCGGCCGCCGCGAAACCGCCGAAGACGACGGAATGGATCGCGCCCAGCCGCGCGCAGGCCAGCATGGCGATGACGGCCTCGGGCACCATCGGCATATAGATGATGACGCGGTCGCCGCGCTTGACGCCGTCGGCCGCCAGCGCGCCTGCGAAGCGCGCGGTCAGGTCGCGCAGCTCGCGATAGGTGCAGCTTTTGATCGTATCGGTGACGGGGCTGTCGTAGATCAGCGCCGTCTGCTCGGCGCGCCCGCCCTCCACATGCCGGTCGAGGGCGTTGTAGCAGGTGTTGAGCCGCGCGCCCGGATAC
>CAYZFH010000395.1:0-2404 GCA_964477375.1 uncultured Rhizobiaceae bacterium
TCCTTCGACCGGCTGGGTGCGGCGTTCGACCTGTTGCACAGCGGCGAGGTGCAGCGCGTGCTGGTGGTCAGCGTGCTATCGTCCTTCGCGTCCAAATGGCTGGTGCCGCGCCTCGGCCGGTTCCGCCGTCTGCATCCGCAGATCGAGATCAGCCTGTTCCCGTCGCCCGCGGTACCGGACTTCGCCCGAGCCGACGTCGATGTCGCCATCCTGTGGGGCGACGGTGAATGGCCGGGTCTTAAGGTCACCAAGTTCCTCGACGAGGAGATCTATCCCGTCTGCGCGCCCTCCTTGCGCGACGGCAAGCCGCCGCTGCGCAGCCTTGCCGATCTGCGTCGCCATACGCTGCTGCGTTCGGCCACGCATGATTTCTGGCGCCATTGGCTCGACTCCGCCAGCCTCTCCGACGTGACGCCGGGCCAAGGGCCGGTGTTCGACGATTCCAGCATGATGATCGAAGCCGCGGTCGATGGACTCGGCGTTGGCCTCGCGCGCGGCGCGCTCGCGGCGGACGACCTGGCGGCGGGACGGCTGGTGCGGCCGTTCAAGCTCGCGCTGCCGTCGCCGCTGGCCTATTACCTGGTTTGCCCTGACGGCGTGGCTCAGCGGCCCAAGATCACCGCGTTCCGGCAATGGCTGCTGGCCGAGGCGAGCGTGAAGCCTGTGCCGCCCAAATTGAAAGCCAAGCGAAAGCGTTGACGTTCAGCGCAGGAGCAGCATCAGGCCGCCGGCGGCGGAAACTAAAAGAATCGAAATGCGCATCACGCGCCCCACGGCGAAGCGGCCGAAGAGGGGCGCGATAAAAAATCCCGCGGCCACGCCAGGTGCCAAGATCGCCGCCATGATGAGCTGTTCCATCCCGAACAGCCCGACCGACACGAGGGCGATGACGGCGCCGATGCCGGCCATCGTGAAGAAAGCGCTGAGCATGGCGCGGATCGTGTCGGGTTTGGCGTTCTGTAAGACGATCCCGATCGGTGGACCGTGAATACCCACCATCGTTCCCATGATTCCCGAAGCCGTGCCCGCAACCAAGAATGCGCGCCGCGTAGGAGCGACGCGAATCCCTGATGCGCTGATGGCAACGGCGGTCAGCACCAGCGCGCCGAACAGTCGCGGCATGGATGGGCCGTTGAAGTGATCCAAGATTGCGGCGCCCATGAGTGTGCCCGCGCCGAGTCCGACTAATGACCATCTGAGGTTTTGGGTTTCCAGGTGATGGCGGGCGCGATAGGCCGATGCCACGGTTTGCACCAAGCCGCCCAACAGCATCGGGCCGGGAATGAAGCGGGGATCGACCAGAGCCAACAGCGGCACGCCGATCAAGGCCATGCCCATGCCGACGGTGGCCTGGATGGCCGACGCCGCCGTGACGACGGCAAGGGCGGCGGCGATGGTGAGGGGGGAAAGGCCGAGTTCAGGCATGGGCGGGCAGCATGGGCCACCCGCCCGCCGTTGGAAAGCCTAGGCGTTCAGGCCAGCCCCTCGCCGCGCAGCCACGCGTGCGTGTCGTCCAGTGCGCCGCCGAACCGCTCCAGCACCGAGGCGATCTCGTCTTCCTTGATGACGAGCGGCGGGGAGAAGGCGATGGAGTCGCGCAAGGGCCGCAGGATCATGCCGCGTTCTTGGGCGAAGCTGGCCAGCTTGGCGCCGACTGCGTGGCGCGGGTCGAAACCCTCCTTGGTCGCCTTGTCTTTCACCAGCTCGACCGCGCCGATCAGCCCGACGCCGCGCACATTGCCGACCAGGGGATGGTCCGCGAAGCTCCGCAGGCCGTCCTGCAGCAGCGGCGACATTTTGCGGACATGGCCCAGCATGTCGCGCTCGTCGTAAATCTTGAGGGTCTCAAGCGCGACCGCGGCGGCCACCGGATGGCCGCTATAGGTATAGCCGTGGCCAAACACGCCGACCTCGTCGCTGACGGCCATCAGCGCCTGGAAGATCGGCTCCGAGATCATCACGGCGGCGATCGGCAGGTACGAGGCCGACAGCGCCTTGGCCATGGTCATCATGTCCGGCTTGATGCCGTAGGTTTCGCTGCCCCAGTAGTTGGCGGTGCGGCCGAAACCTGTGATCACCTCATCTGCGATCATCAGCACGTCGTATTTCTTCAGGACCGGCTGGATCTTCTGGAAATATCCCTTCGGCGGCGGCACGGCACCGCCCGCGCCCATCACGGGCTCGGCGATGAAGGCGGCCACCGTGTCCGGCCCTTCATCCAGGATCAGCTTTTCCAACTCCGCCGCCAGGCGCGTCGAGAACTCTTCTTCCGTCTCGCCCGGCAGGCCGAATTCGTAATGGTTCGCGCACGAGGTATGGCGGATGTTGGCGATCGGCAGGTCGAAGAACTTATGGATATGCGGCAGGCCGGTCAGGCTGCCCGCGGCGATGGTGACGCCGTGAT
>CAYZFH010000396.1:0-2394 GCA_964477375.1 uncultured Rhizobiaceae bacterium
TCTCGGCCTTGCTCTTCACATAGCGCAGGCGCGTCACCAGGTCGGACGCTTCCTCCAGGTGACAGAAATCGTTGAGTGCGGCCGACAGTTTGCGGTGGATCGCGCCGGTCAGGCCGTAGGCATCGTATTCGATGCCGATGCGCTTGCCCTTGCAGCCGCGCGAATCGAGGAGACGCTTCAGGTCGAGCGAGGGGTTCGCGTCCGGCAGGTTGGTCCAGACGTGAATGTCCTTGTTGTTCAACGTGGTGATCTTGCGCGCGAGGATCGCGTCGGGCCAACGGGTCAGAAGGAACATCTTGCCGTCGGTGCCAAGATACATGGCTTGGAAGAAGCAGTAGCCGAACGTCTCGTAGCCGGAGAGGTAGTACATGCTCTCCTGACGGAACATCAGAAGCCCGTGCAGGCCACGCCGCTCCAATTCCTTGATTGTGTTCTTCTGGCGGGTTTTGAACTCGGCGTTCGTGAAGTGGGCCATGTATTCGTGCTCCCCTCTAGCGGCGGCCTTGAAACGGTCGATCAGCTTAGGGATCGCGCGCGCGGGCGGCAACCCGCTCAGGCAAATCCGTCGGGCGCGCCCAAGGACGGATGCGCGACCGCCAGCGCCTTGAAGAGAAGCCCCATGCCGTCCGCGTGGGTCAGGCGATGGAGCGCCGCGTCGATCGCCGTGCGCTGTTCCTGCGTGGCGTCGCGCGCAAGGCGCAGCGCGCGCACATCGATGCCCAGCGCCTTGAGGAATAGACCCTGCGGCAGCGGCCCGTAAGGAACGGCGCCGGCATCGCGCGCGGCGCGCGCCAGCGCGGCAAAGTCGACATGGGCGGTAAGGTCGGCCTGGCCGGGCGCTTCCAGCGGATCGTGACGCTGGTGGCCGCGCAGGGCCTGGAAGGTCTCGCCCCAGGCGCGTGCGTTGTCCGCTCGGACATAGCCGTAGTCGATGGCCAACGCCGCGCCGCCATGGCGCGCGATCCGCCCGCCGATCTCATCCATGGCGCGCAGCGATGCGGAGGAAATTTCCGCGACGGCGCCGACGGGCGCATCGTGGGGCAGGGAGGCCTCCGGCGCGCGGGCCGACAGGATAAATGTGAAGCGCTCTCCGTTGCTGCCGACCAGGCGCTCCCGCCACCCATCCGCCGTCCGCTCGAACTGGCGGATCGGCAGCGCGTCGAAGAATTCATTGGCCACCAGCAGCAGCGGACCGTCCGGCACGGCCGCGAAGTCCTCGTGCCAGGCTGGGCGACAGGCGGACAGCGTGGCGCTTTGCTTTTCCCGCAAAGCCGGGCTGGTCTCGACCAGATGCAGCCGCGCGGCGTCCAGGAAACGCGGCTCGAGGCGCGCTGCGCGCAGGGCGTCGGCCATCAGCGTGCCGCGCCCCGGCCCCAACTCGGCCAGCACGAAGGGCGACGGCGCGCCCATGCGTTGCCAGGTGGCGACGCACCACAGGCCGATCATCTCGCCGAACATCTGGCTGATCTCGGGCGCGGTGGTGAAGTCGCCCTTAGCACCCAGCGGATCGCGCGTGACGTAATAGCCGTGCGCGGGATGGCCGAGCGCCTCGGCCATGTAGCGCTCGACCGTGATCGGGCCGTCCTTGGCGATGATGTCGCGGAGAAGGGCCGCGAGAGGGCTCACGGCTTCGGGCGGGCCCGCGCGATGAGGAAGAGGCCGGCCAGAAGCAAGGGCAGCGAAAGGATCTGGCCCATGGTCACGCCGCCCGCGAGGAAGCCGATATGGGCGTCGGGTTCGCGGAACAGCTCGCCCGTCGAGCGGAAGATCGCATAGCCGCAGAGGAAGAGGCCGGTCAGCATGCCGTAGCGGGCGCGGATGCGTTCGGAACGCGAAGCCAGCAACAGGATGAGGAACAGGACGATGCCTTCAAGCCCGGCTTCGTAAAGCTGGCTCGGATGGCGCGGCAGCGGTCCGCCACCCGGAAAGATGACGCCCCAGGACGCATCCGTCGGGCGGCCGAACAACTCGCCGTTGATGAAGTTGGCGATGCGTCCGAAGAACAATCCGATCGGTACGACGCAGGCCACGCGGTCACCCAAGGCCAGAACGTCCACGCGCAGACGCTGCGCATAGATCACGATGGCCAGCACCATGCCGAGGAAGCCGCCGTGGAACGACATGCCGCCCTTCCAGACGGCGACGATGTCTTCCGGGTTCTGGAAGAAATGAACCGGCTGATAGAACAGGACATAGCCAAGGCGCCCGCCCAGGATGATCGCGAAGGTGGCCCAGAGCAGGAAATCGTCGACACCCTTGGCGTCGAGCACGCGCGGCGGCCACGACGCGACGGAGCGCATGTAGCGCCAGCCGATGAGCAGCCCGGCCATATAGGCCAGGGCGTACCAGCGGATCGCGAGAGGGCCGATCTGCAGCGCGACCGGATCGAGAGCG
>CAYZFH010000397.1:0-2377 GCA_964477375.1 uncultured Rhizobiaceae bacterium
GGCAGACCGTAGCCCATCGTGCCCAGGCCGCCCGACGTCATCCAGCGATTCGGCTCCTGAAACTTTAGATACTGGGCCGCCCACATCTGGTGCTGGCCCACTTCCGTCGTGATGTAATGGTCGCGGTCCTTGATCGCCGCGTAGAGACGCTCCAGCGCGTATTGCGGCTTGATCGTGTCCTTGGCCGGCTTGTACTTGAGGCAATCGCGCGCACGCCACTGGTCGATCTGCGCCCACCAAGCTTTGTGGGCCTTCTGATCGACCTTCGGCTGCTTGGCCTTCCACACCTTGATCAGGTCTTCCAGGATGTGGCCGGCATCGCCCACGATCGGCAGGTCCACGGCAACGTTCTTGTTGATCGAGGACTGGTCGATATCGATATGAATCTTCTTCGACTGCGGCGAGAAGGCGTTGAGACGTCCCGTCACGCGGTCGTCGAAGCGCGCGCCGACGTTGATCAGCAGGTCGGCGCCGTGCATGGCCAGGTTGGCTTCGTACGTGCCGTGCATGCCCAGCATGCCGACGAACTGCGGATCGCTGGCCGGGAACGCACCCAGGCCCATCAGCGTCAGCGTGCAGGGAAAGCCCGTCAGGTGCACAAGCTGGTTCAGCAGCTTGGACGCCGCAGGGCCGGAATTGATGACGCCGCCGCCGCAGTAAAAGATCGGGCGCTTGGCCTTGGCCATCATCTCGACGGCGGCCTCGATCTTCTTCAAATCGCCCTTCACCTGCGGCTTGTAGCTGCGGTGCTTCACGCGCTCGGGCGGCATGTACTGCGCCGCGCCGACCAGGATGTCCTTGGGCAGGTCGATCACCACCGGACCCGGACGGCCGCTGCGCGCCACGTGGAACGCCTCGTGCATCACGCGCGCGAGGTCCTTCGGATCCTTCACCAGATAATTGTGCTTGGTGCAGGGCCGCGTGATGCCGGTCGTGTCGGCTTCCTGGAACGCGTCGTTGCCGATCAGGTGCGTCGGCACCTGACCGGTCAGACACACGATCGGAATGCTGTCCATCAGCGCGTCGGTCAGGCCGGTGACGGCGTTGGTGGCGCCGGGACCCGAGGTCACCAGCACCACGCCCACCTTGCCGGTCGAGCGCGCATAACCTTCGGCCGCGTGCACGGCGCCGCCTTCCTGGCGCACCAGGATGTGGCGCAGGGAATTCTGCTTGAACATGGCGTCGTAAAGCGGAAGGACGGCGCCGCCGGGATAGCCAAAGATGACCTCGACGCCCTGGTCCACCAGCGCCTTGAGGATCACTTCCGAACCGGTCATGGGCTGTTCGGCCATGACGTTCTCCCAACCGTAAAGACGTTCACGCCCGTTCCCGATCCCTGTTGGAATCGAGCGGGTCGCAGCCGCGGCCATCCGCGTAGAGCCGGAAAACCTAGTGAAACAGGGGGGATAGGTCAACAGTCCGGGGGCAAAACGGCCTCCGCCGCGGCCGAATCCGGGCCTTCCACGACTAGGTCCGCGGCCAACTGGTGCCGGAACCATGTGGTCTGGCGCTTGGCGTAGTTGCGGGTAGCCTGGCGGGCTTTTTCGCCGGCCTCGTCCAGGCTCGCCTCGCCGGCCAGATGGCGGGCGAGTTCACGCACCCCAAGCGACTTCATCGCCGGTAAAGCGGGATCGAGCCCAAGCGCCATGAGCGCCCGCACCTCGTCGAGCGCGCCCGCCGCCACCATGGCGTCGAAGCGCGCGTCACAGGCCGCATAGAGCGCATCGCGCAGCGGCATCACCAGGATTGTGCGGTAAGCGTATCCCGTCTTTTCCGCCGCACCCGCCTTCTGCCACACGGGCAAAGGGCGGCCGGTGGCCTCGACCACCTCCCACGCGCGGATCAGACGCTGCGTGTCGCCCGAGGCTAGGCGCGCGGCGCTGTCCGGATCGCGGCGTGCGAGCTCCGCGCGGAACGCCTCGCCGCCCAGTTCGCGATGACGCGCGCGGGCCGCCTCGCGCACGGCGGATGGAATGGGCGGAATGTCCGCCAGCCCTTCGAACAGCGCCTTGAGATAAAGGCCGGTGCCGCCGACGAGGATCGGCAAGCGTCCCTCGCCGTGCGCCTCTTCGATCGCCGCCACGGCCAGCGCACGCCAGCGCGCGGCGGAACACGCTTCGGCCGCGGAGAGGATGCCGTAGAGGCGGTGCGGCACGCGCTCCATCTCCGCCGCGCCGGGACGCGCGGTCAGGATGCGCAGCTCGCGGTAGACCTGCATGGAGTCGGCGTTGATGACGGTCCCGCGCCGCGCCGCGGCCAGATCGAGCGCCAGGCGCGACTTGCCGCTGGCGGTCGGGCCGGCGATGACGAGAACCGGCGTCATGCCCTTGCCAGATGCGCCGATCCGACCTTATCTGCGCGCGCGAAACGGTTGGAA
>CAYZFH010000398.1:0-2327 GCA_964477375.1 uncultured Rhizobiaceae bacterium
GCGCGGCCTCGGTCAGCAATTCGGCCAGGCGCGCGGCGGCTTCCTCGACCAGCGCGCGGCCGCGCGGCGCATCGGCGCGGCGCGCATCGCCCACCACGCCGGCGGGGTTCAGGTCCTGCGCCTGCCAAGCGAAGCCGGATTTCCCCTGCGGCGATAGGCGCTTGTAACGCCCGGCCATGCGCTTGGTGGCCGAGGCGAAGTCCCGCGCCTTCTTCGCGCGCACGGACGCCGGCTTCAAATGCAGCATGATCGAGGTCTCGACCGCGCCGCCATGGATGCCGTGCTTGATCTCGTCGGCGGGAAAGCGCGCGCGGGCGTCGTAGAGGTCGAAGCTGTTCACCGGCACGACCAGCATGCCACGATGGCGGCGCAGCTCCTGCGCGGCCAGGTCGATGGCGCCCGGCTGGCCGCCATGGCCATTCACGATCACCAGCCGCTCGATCCCCGCCGCCGCCACGCTCTCGCCGATCTCGACCACCAGGCGGATGAAGGTGTCGGGCTTGAGCGTCAGCGTGCCGGGGAAATCCGCATGCTCGGGCGAGACGCCGATCGGGATCATCGGCAGCACCAAGACGGGCACCGACGGCGCGAGCTTCAGGATCGCGCGCTCGACCACAGCCGAAGCGATGTCGGCATCGACCGAAAGCGGCAGATGCGGCCCGTGCTGCTCGGTGGCGCCCACGGGCAGCACCGCGACCGCACGCCCGCGCGGCAGGTTCGCCAGCTCCTCCGTGGTCAGGTCGTGCCAATGGCGGATCGCGACCGCGCGCGCGCCGCGCGCGGCCTTCCCCGTCCTGGCGCTCGGCCGCTTTTTCACGTCCGGCTCAGATAGTCGTAAGCCGACAGCGCGTGGGTGCGCACGATGTGAAGGAAGGTGTCGATCTCGACCGCCTCGTGGCACGCGCCCATCCCTTCCGGCGACGGCCCATAGACGTAAGCCGGGATGTTCTTGTAGCGCCACAGCCGCGCGTCGGTGCCGCCCAAGCTCACGACCGGCACGGGCTTGAAGCCGCCCAGCGCCGCGTTGGCCTGCAGATGCTCGACCATCTCGTGGTACGGCTCGCACCAGGACGGCGGCATGAAGTTGATCTCCTCCATCTTGGCCTCGGGATACTTGGCCAGGATCTTGTTGATCTCCGCCATGACCATGTCCTTGGTCACGCCCACGGGGAGGCGGATGTCGGCTTCGAGCCGCGCGACGTCCGCGATCATGTTGACCTTGAGGCCGGCCTGGATGACGCCGATGTTCACCGTCACCTTGGCCACGCTGCGCGAGGCGCCGTCGCCCATGGCGCGGTCGATCGTGTCCTTGGCGGCCTCCAGCGCGCGCGCCACGTTGTCGGGCAGGACGGCCTTGATCTCCTCCAGCTTCTCCAGATCCGTCGCCAGGCGCGCGGCGATCTTGGCCGCGTTGGGCGAGGAGTGCGGATAGGCGCCGTGACCGCCCTTGGTCTTGATGATGAAGGCGGTCCAGAACGGCCCTTTCTCGCCGAAGCGGATCGAGTGCGGGCTCGACGGCTCGCCGTTGAGGCAGCAATCGCCGAGCACCTCGGGCACGTTGTCCATCAGGTAGCGCGCGCCCATCGGCCCGAACGTCTCCTCGTCCGAGACGCAGGTCAGGGTCAGCTTGCCCTTCCACTTGTCCTTCAGGCGCGTGAGATAGCGGTAGGTCATGATCGAAGCGGTGGTGCCGCACTTCATGTCGCAGGCGCCGCGGCCCCAGACCTTGCCCTCGGCGACCGTGCCGCTCCACGCGCCGTACTTCCAGCGCGGGTCGCTTTCGTCCGCCGGGAAGGCGTCGATATGGCCGTTCAGCACCAGATGCCGCCCAGCACCCGCGCCTTCGACCGTGCCGACGATGTTGGCCTGCAGGGGATCGGGATCGACGATGCGATAGGGCAGCTTCTCGGCGTCGAGGAACTTGCGGATATGGGCCACGCCCGTGCGCGTGTCGCCCGGCGGATTGGGCGTCTTGCAGGCCACGAACTGGGACAGGAACTGGACCAGCATGTCCTTGTCCTGCTCGATCCAATCCAGCAATTGCTTCTTCTCGGCGCTCATCGCGGCCATGACGTCCCCTCCCCCATACAAAACCGACCGGCGAGCCTAAGGGCTGGCAGCGGGGGTTTCAACGCGGGCGGCCGGCGACCCTACAGCCGGATGCCGAGTTTGGGCGCGGCCCACACCATCAGCGCATAGAGCGCGACGGTCAGCGCGCAGCCTGCGACCAAAGCGGGCCAGAACCCCACGCCCCGCTTCAGCAGATACGGGATCAGCGCGAACATCGGCAAGGACGGCGCGATGAACCAGAGCGTGCCGGTCACATG
>CAYZFH010000399.1:0-2325 GCA_964477375.1 uncultured Rhizobiaceae bacterium
CCTTGCTCGGCCGACTTGCGGAACCATTCGAACGCCTTGGCCTGATCCTTCTGGACTCCCGTGCCGCTAGCGAAAAGCGCGCCGAGATAGGCCTGCGCCGGTGCATCGCCTCGCCCCGCGGCCAGCGAGAACCACTGTGCCGCCTCGACCGGATCGACGTTCACACCCTGCCCTTTGAAATACATGATGCCGAGCGCCCGCTGCGACATGGGATCGCCCTGAGTCGCAGAGCGCCGGAACTCCATCATCGCGACGCCGTAGTCGCCGGCTGAAAGCGCGGCCATCCCGGCTTCATAATTGGCATGGGCGGGCGCCGAAAGGCCACCAACGATCACGCCGATCGAGAGCAAGCGAAGAGCAATGTGCTTCATGTCACTTCGGTCTGTAGATGGAGAGAGGGCCGGACATCGAGCGTTCATACGCCGCCACCGCGATGGGGTCAAAATCGAAACGCGGGATGGGTTCCAGTTCGTAATAGCCGTGCGTGTCTTCACCAGCGACAAGCGTCGCCCCCATCGCACCCCGCGCCGTCGTGCGGGCATGAGGCGCAGCGAAAATGCAGCTCCAGCCGATGCGGGGCCGGTCGGACCCATTAGCCTCAGAGCCATGCACGACGTGATTGGCATGCATGGACAACTGGCCAGGCTCCAACTCGATATGCACGGCCTTCTGCGTGTCGATATCGCGTACCTGGCGGGAGAATTTCAGCATGTTGTTTTCGCCAGGGATCAGATCGTAGGCCAGGTCGCCCTGCTTTTGAGTGCCAGGGATCACCTTGAGCGCGCCGTTGTCCTTCTTGCTGTCGGTCAGCGCCAGCCACGCCGCCAGGGCAGCCGGCGGCTGAAGCTGGAGATACGAGTTATCCTGGTGCCAGGAGACATAAGAGGAATCGCGGGCGTTCTTCCAGAAGAAGCCTGATTCCAGGCACAACACGTTGGGGCCCAGCACGTCCTGCAACGCCGCGACGATGCGCGGATGGTGGACGAGATCGGACAGGCATTTGAGGAGAAGATGCGCCTTGCCGCGCATGACCTCCTTGACCGTCTTGCCCGACGACTTCTCCCACGCGAGCAACGTGGCCAGCGCACGGCCCGCCTCGTCTTCCGAGAGAACCGGAATACCCGAAACATAACCCAATTCATGGAACTGGGAGACTTGCGATTCGCTCAGGATTCTAGGCATGCGTCCACGGTGTCACGGCACGACAAAGAGGTTCAGGCGTAGGCGCGGGACAGCGCGTCGTCCATCTTGGTTTGCCCGCCCCACGGCTCGCGCGCGAAGATGCGCCGGACCATGGGCTCGAACGCCTCGAGTGGCATCGTGTCGTAGTTGGGATCGAACGACATCTGGTCATACTTGCCGCAGAAGTCGGCGCAGCGCTCGTAGTCCGGATGGCCGCGGAACTTGTCGCGCGCGTTCCGGTCCAGATCGAAATGATGGAAGTAGTAGTAACCCTGGAACAGGCCATGGCGCAGGATAACCCAGTGAGTCGAGGGCGAGACGTAAGGGCGCAGGACCGAGGCCGCGAACTCGGCATGGTTCTCGGGGCAATGCATATCGCCAATGTCGTGGAGCAGCGCGGCGACCACCATCTCCTCGTCCTGACCGTCACGATGGGCGCGGGTCGCGCTCTGGAGCGAGTGGACGTAGCGGTCGACCTGCTCACCCGGATAGCTTTTCTTCAAGGCACTGACGGCGTCCAGCAGCCGATCGGCCAACTTGGACTTGAACGGTTTCGAGAGTTCGACGCAGGCGTGGTATTCCTCGCGCGTCCCCTCATCCATCGTGTTGTACTTGGCGATCACCACGTGGCTGGGATCGTTCTTAATGATCATTATGCTCTCCCTCGTCCGTCGTCATCGCCGGGAATGATACGCCCGAATACCCATCGGACGCGAGGCACGGTCCACCCGTGCGGATACCCGAACCTCCAAAAGCAAACCGGCCGCCCTTGCGAGGCGGCCGGTCGATAACTCAGTACCCCGAGGGGAACTGCTCGGTCTTGGTCTGCGGCCCCCAGGGCTCGCGGCCGAACACGCGGCGCACCATCGGCTCAAATGCCTCGAGCGGCATGGTATCCATGTTCGGATCGAACGCAGTCTGGTCGTACTTGGCACAGAAGTCGGCCGTCATTTGATAGCAAGGATGGCCGCGGAATCGGTCACGCATATTCCGGTCCTTGCCGTAGTGATGGAAGAAGTAATAGCCCTGGAACAGGTTGTGATGGACGATCATCCAATACACCTCGGGCGAGACGTAGGGCTTCAGCATCTCGGCCGCCATGAGAGCATGGTTGTCCGGGCAGAGCAGGTCGCCGATGTCGTG
>CAYZFH010000400.1:0-2321 GCA_964477375.1 uncultured Rhizobiaceae bacterium
TCGGAAACCAGGTGAAGATGGAAGGTTTTCATCCCGGCCCCCCTGTTGGCCGTTTTGGCGAGACGGGGATAAGTGCCCCCTTATCCTCAGCCACCTTTGATCGATGCCCGTTCAGCCAGATTCGCTCCGGAAGAATTCGGCTTCCGGATAAATACATAGCATGGTCCCGCAAGATGCGTATAAACGGCCTGCGACCAAAGTTTTCCACGGAATTCCCGGTACCCCGCGATACTAGGTAAGACCCCTGCGATGGCCTTTGGGGATTCCATCCCGGCGGCACGGACCTCGGCTCTGCCTTTCCGTACATCCGGGATTTTCTGTGGGCGAATCGGCCTGAAAGAATAATCACCGTTATCCCGCCGACAACTACTGCCACCATCTAAGAATCTAAAATACTCTTTAAGGAAGATGGCGAACGCGAAACCGTCCATGCGGACTCCGAATCAGACTCGCTTTGCGGCCGCGCTGGCGGGCCAGGCGATGGAACGTCCGCCGTTCTGGTTCATGCGCCAGGCCGGGCGTTATCTGCCGGAGTACCGGGAGATCCGCGCCACGGTGCCGGACTTCTTGGCGCTCTGCTATGCGCCCGAGCTGGCGGCGCGGGTGACGCTGCAGCCGATCGAGCGGTTCGGTATGGATGCGGCGATCCTGTTCTCGGACATTCTGGTCGTACCGCACGGGCTGGGCGCGGGTGTGCGCTTTGTCGAGGGCGAAGGTCCGCGGCTCGATCCGGTGCGTAGTGGGAAAGACCTGGCGCGGTTGAAACCGGAGGCTGTGGTTGCGGTCACAGCACCGGTGATGGAGACGGTGCGGCTAGTCCGGCGGCAGCTTGATCCTGGGATGGCGCTGATCGGTTTTGCGGGCGCGCCATGGACGGTTGCGACCTACATGGTCGAAGGTGGTTCAAGTCGGGATTTTGCGGCCACCAAAGCCTGGGCTTATGGCGATCCGGCGTCGTTCACGCGGCTGATCGACATGCTGATCGAGGCGACGATTTCCTATCTCAACGCCCAGATCGAAGCAGGCGCGGATGTGGTCCAGCTCTTCGATACTTGGGCGGGAGCCTTGAGCCCGGACCAGTTTGAACGGTGGGTGATCGCGCCGACACGCCGCATTGTCGATGGGGTCCGCATGCGCCACCCAGGCTTTCCCGTCATAGGATTTCCGCGCGGAGCGGGATCGCTGTACCGGCGCTATGCGGATCAGACGGGTGTGTCGTGCGTCGGTATCGATACGGCGGTCGATCCAAGGTGGGCCATGGAAACCTTGCAGCCGGCGGTAACGGTGCAAGGCAATCTGGATCCCATGGCATTGGTCGCGGGCGGCGCAGCCATGCGTGGAGAGGCAGAAAAGATTTTAGCCGCGTTGGGCAAGGGTCCGTTCGTGTTTAATCTCGGACATGGCATCGTGCCGCAAACGCCGCCCGCCCATGTCGCCGAGCTGTCCATGCTGATCAAGAACTGGCGCGCCTGAGATGGCGCGCACCGCCGTCGTTCTTCTGAACCTTGGTGCGCCGGACAAGCCGTCCGCGGTGCGGCCGTTCCTCAAGAACATGTTCAGCGATCCGGCCATCCTGTCGGTGCCGGGCCCGGTGCGCTGGTTCCTAGCGCGACTGATCTCTGGCTTGCGTGCGCGCAAGGCCATCCCGATCTACGAGCAGCTCGGCGGCGGCTCGCCCCTTCTTGCCAACACGAAGGCCCAGGCGGCGGCGCTGCAGACGATGCTGGGTACGGACGCAGAGGTCTTCGTCTCCATGCGCTACTGGCACCCGATGAGCGCCGAGTGCGTGGCCGCGGTGAAGCGCTATGCGCCCGACCGGATCGTTCTCTTGCCGCTCTATCCGCAGTTCTCCGGCACGACGACGGGATCGTCTTTCGCCGATTGGCGGCGGGCGGCGGCGCGCGCGGGTCTGTCCGCACCGATCCATGCCGTCTGCTGTTATCCGCGCCAGGAAGGGTGGATCGGCGCCGTCGCCGATCTGATCCGCACCGCGATCGCGCAAGCCGGCTTGACGGGGAAGCTACGGATCCTTTTCTCCGCCCATGGCTTGCCCAAGAAGGTGATCGCGGGCGGCGATCCTTATCAGTGGCAGGTCGAGCGCACGGTCGATTCCGTCGTCGCGGCGCTCGGCCCCGGCATCGACTGGTCGATCTGCTATCAGAGCCGGGTCGGTCCCTTGGAATGGATCGGCCCCTCGACGGAGGACGAGATCGATCGCGCCGGCCGCGACGGCGTTCCGATCCTGGTCGTACCCATCGCCTTCGTTTCCGAGCATTCCGAAACACTGGTCGAGCTCGACGTCGAGTACCGCCACCGCGCCG
>CAYZFH010000401.1:0-2300 GCA_964477375.1 uncultured Rhizobiaceae bacterium
ACTGAAGGGTGCTCTGGTAGAGGTCGCCGATCAGGCTCCCCATGTTCCAGAGCGCAAAGCGGGGCGGGAACGACCGCACCGACAGAAGTCGCAACTCGCTGCTGGACGCTTCGGCCGGGTTGTAGAGGTCAATACCGGTCTGCCGGATCCGCATGCGGGTTGCGCGGTCGATGACCTGATCGCGAAGCTCCCGGCCCTCGTCGTAGATGAGCGGAAGACAATCGCCTTTCTGGCGATGCGGATCGATCAGCGCGGAGATCCAATTGACCAGATCGTCCGCCGTCCAGGCCCGCGATGGGAATCCGGCCGCATGCAGGGTCGCCCGGGCGCTGTCACGCAGGAGCAGGAGATCGTCGAGGCGCGAGAGATCCTCGGGTTTGCCCGAAATCGAAATGCTGACCACCAACCGGAAATCCCGGAAGAGAAAGCTCTGCGCGGGCAGCAGCGATGCGCGGCTGCCGGCGAGGTAGTGCTCGACCCGCCGCCGCGCCATGGTGCGGTGGATATTGGCGTGCCGCCCGGCACGTCCCAGGCTCGCAAATTCCGGCACGTCGTCGTCCGACCGGCGCAGCCCGGCATAGCGCGCGAGCGGGCCGCGAATGGCGGGGCTCGCAAAGAGGTGGAACTGGATGCCGGTGCCGGGCGGCGAGGCGGCATAGAGCGCGGTCAGGACGCGCGTCATTTCCTCATCCGCCCCCGACTGGGGCCGCACCTCCAGGCAGAAGCCCAGCGAATCGCGATTCACAAATACCTGGCGGTCTTCGAGGTACGCGCGGTAGGGCAGCCACTCGGAGAAGGCTGCCACGTCCTCAGATCCGATGGCGGACGCTCCCCGCGATCGCGGAAGGAGGTCTGATGCCTTGGCGCCGGTGAGCGCAGATTCGAGGTCGGCAAGCAGGGTGCGCAGCACGGTTCAGGGCTCCATAGGTGCCGACCCGGAGGACCCGCCCCCGGGCGGCAGCGGGAAGCGCGTCGGGGCGGGCGGTGCTTCGCTCGGTGCCTTCGCGGGGGCGGGATCCTGGATGACGGGCGCTATCGGAGGCGCCACTCCATCGACCCGGTTGCGTGACACCGGCCGCACGTGCTCGATGAGCCAGCGTCCGGGATCGACGACCATGTGGACCAGCGCCTCTTCGTGCAGATCGCCGTCGGCGTCCTCCCAAGGCGCGATCCAGAGCCTCAGGACTCGCGGATTGGATCGGATGGGGGTGCTCGACGCCGGGGCGAGCTTGCCGGGAGCGATCGATGTTGCGCCGTAGATGGCGGGGGCGGCGAGGGGCAATTTATTCTCGGCGGGTTTCGTCGGCTTCTGCATGCCCTGAGCCGTGTTCGCATAAACCCCGGAGACCGATGTGCACATCGCCCCTTCGGGCGCCTTGCAGGCGTAGCCATCCGCTCCGCCCACGCCCGACAGGGTCGATGCGCAGCCGGAGAGCGCCAGGGCCACGAGGAGCGGCGACGCGACGGCTACTCGATTCATCGCTGCCTCGATCACCGTACTCCGCCCTTCACCGACACGGGGCCTTCGGCGCTCGCCGTGGCGCGAGCGAGCCATGCCTCGATCTGCGCGTTGCTGGCGGCGCCGGGAAGCACGCGACCGTCCGCGGCGACGAGCGTTGGCGTGCCGGAGATGCCGAGGCGTTCGCCAAGGGCGACGTTGCGATCGACGGGGTGCGGGCATTCCTTGGCCGAAAGCTTCTCGTCACGCCACATCAGGGCGTGCCAGGCGGCGACCCGGTCCTTCGAGCACCAGACGGAAATCGCCTTGCCGCGCGCCTCGGGGTGGAGCGATGCGATCGGCATGAGGAAGGTGTAGATCGTGATGTCGGTCAGGCTCTTCATCTCCGCTTCCAGCCTGCGGCAGTAGGGGCAGTCGGGGTCGCTGAAAATGGCGAGCGTGCGTGCGCCGGTACCGCGCACTTCCTTCACCGCGTCGGCCAGCGGCAGGGACGAGAACTCGATTCGCGCGAGCGAATCCTTGCGCTCCGCCGTGAGGTCGCGCTGGGCCTTCATGTCGTAGAAATGACCGAACAGGAAGTACTGTCCGGTCTCATCGACGTAGGCCAGGTTCGCGCCCATGACGACCTCGAACACGCCGGGCCACGGTGTTGTGTTGACCGCACCGAATCGCGTGGCGGGGTACAGGGCCTGCAGACGTTCGGCCATCGTAGTGGTCGGTGCAGGGGACTGCGAAGCGGTCTGCGCCGCGGACGGAAGTGAGAATGCCGCGCCGAGGAGGCCAAGGCACAGCGCGCTGCGTAGTCTATTGATCGTCATCGTCGTTTCTCCTTTGGTTTAGT
>CAYZFH010000402.1:0-2235 GCA_964477375.1 uncultured Rhizobiaceae bacterium
ATGCGTTGGCCATCCTGTGGAGCAGCGCGCTTGCCTACGCGGTGTGGCTTGTGGGGGCGCCGGAGGTTTCCTGGTCGGAGTACGGCGTCATTTCCGTGCTCGGGACATTGTTGGCGATCAACGTCTTCTATCTTTCAGGCCTCTACGAGTTCGAGACCATCACGCATCCCCGGCTCGCGCTGCGGCGTTTGGCCGCAGGCTGGATCGGGGTGGCCAGCTTCCTGATCGCGCTCAGCTTCTTCACGCGCAGCTCGGAGGATTATTCGCGCGCCTGGTCGTTGCTCTGGTTCGTCACCGCCTTCGCGCACCTGGCACTGCTTCGCTGGGCGCTGCACCGGCGTATTGCCCGATGGGTGGCGCAGGGTCGCCTGTATCGCAACGTCGCAATCGTGGGCCCCGGTGCGGAAGCGGTTCGTCTGCTGAACACGATGACGCGGGATGCGGACGCGCGCATCCGCATCGCCGGCGTGTACGACGATCAGTCCGGCAACCGCTCGCGCAATGCTTTGCCGACCAGCGGCGACATGGACGCCCTGATCGAGATGATCCAGAAGGAGGCGATCGATTCGGTCATCGTTACGCTGCCCTGGTCGCAGGAGCGGCGCATCCTGGCCATTCTGGACCAGCTCCGGATCCTGCCCGTCGACGTCCATCTGTGCCCGGAACCGGTAAATCTGGATGGCGCCAGGCCGCGCTTCACCCAGGTCGGCGGCATTCCTATGCTGAGCGTCGCGCGGCGCCCGCTCTCCGACTGGAGCCGGGCCGTGAAGGAGGTCGAGGACCGGGTGGTTGCGGCGGGCATCCTGCTGCTGATCAGCCCCTTGATGCTGGTCATCGCCGCATTGATCAAGCTGGACAGCCGGGGCCCCGTCCTCTTCCGGCAGAAGCGCTTTGGCTACAACAACCACCTTATCGAGGTGTTCAAGTTCCGCACCATGTATCACGACATGCGGGATGTGAACGCGGAACGGCTCACCCAACGCAACGACCCGCGCATCACGCGTCTCGGGGCCTATTTGCGCAAATGGAGCCTGGACGAGCTGCCGCAATTCTTGAACGTGCTGCGCGGCGAGATGTCGGTCGTCGGACCGCGCCCGCACGCGGTTTCGGCGAAGGCGGCCGGCGCGTTGTATCAGGACGCCGTTCAAAACTACGTCTCGCGCCATCGCGTGAAGCCCGGCATTACCGGTTGGGCGCAGATCAACGGCTGGCGCGGCGAGACGGAGACGCTTCTGCAGATCCGCAAGCGCGTCGAGCACGACGTGGCCTATATCGAGAATTGGTCCGTGTGGCTGGACGTAAAGATCATCCTGCTCACGGTTGTCAAAGGCTTCGGCGGCAAGAACGCGTTTTGACGCGAACACCGGTCGGGAGGGGCTGATGCGCTGCCTCTGGCTGACCTGGATCGACCCGAAGCCGGAGCATGACGGCCAGCGGATCTATTCCGGCCGTCTGATCGAGGCCGCCGCCAAGGCCGGCGCGCAGATTCGCGTGCTGTGCTTCTCCAGCGACGGCTCGCCCCGCAGCGACGGCGAGGTCGAAGGACGGGTGCGCTGGAGCATGGTGCCCCATCCCTCCCGGCCGGGGTGGGCCAGCGTATTGTCCGCCCTTCCCCATATCGCGCACCGCTCGGCGACCGGCCCCATGCGGGGGGCCTTCGACGACCTGCTGCGGAAGGAGCCCTGGGACGCCATCGTACTGGATGGGCTCTATGCCGGGTGGGCGCTGCTCCCCTACCAGCGGCGCTTCCCGAACGGCCGACGGCCGCGACTGGTCTATGTCTCGCACAATCACGAAGAGACGCTGCGCCGCACCCTGGCCGACAATTTCGACGGCCATGCGGCCAAGAGGCGCATTCTCCAGTTGGACGCCATGAAAGTGCGGGCGCTCGAGCGGCGGTTGGTGGAGAACGCCGACGTGGTGACCGCCATTACGTCCCAGGATGCGGCTCTGTTCGACCGCCGGCGTTGCGGCAAATCCCTGGTCGTGCTGCCGCCCGGCTATGGCGGGCGCCGCGTGCGCGAGCGTCGGATCACCGCGGATACGCCCCGCTCGGTCGTCGTCGCGGGCAGTTTCGAGTGGATCGCCAAGCAGATGAATTTGGAGGAGTTCCTCGAGAGCGCGGACGGGCGCTTCGCCGAGGCCGGCGTGCGCCTGCGTGTGATCGGGAACGGTGACGAGGCATTCTTCTCCCGCTTACGGCGCCGGTTCCGGTCGGTCGATGTCGTCGGCCGG
>CAYZFH010000403.1:0-2227 GCA_964477375.1 uncultured Rhizobiaceae bacterium
GAGCCCGCCTGGGTGAAGCGGAAGATGTTGTCGACGAAGAACAGCACGTCCTGGCCTTCCTCGTCGCGGAAGTATTCGGCGACCGACAGGCCGGTCAGGCCGACGCGCGCGCGTGCGCCCGGCGGCTCGTTCATCTGGCCATAGACCAGGGCGCACTTGGAGCCCGGACCATCCAGCTTGATGACGCCGGATTCGATCATCTCGTGATAGAGGTCGTTGCCTTCGCGCGTGCGCTCACCCACGCCGGCGAACACGGAGTAACCGCCGTGTGCCTTCGCGATGTTGTTGATGAGCTCCATGATGATGACGGTCTTGCCGACGCCGGCGCCGCCGAACAGGCCGATCTTGCCGCCCTTCGGATACGGCTCCAGAAGATCGATGACCTTGATGCCCGTGACGAGAACTTCGGTTTCCGTCGACTGGTCGGTCAGGATCGGCGCGGCCTTGTGAATGGGAGCGGTCTTCTTGGCGTTGACGGGGCCGCGTTCGTCGACCGGCTCGCCGACGACGTTCAGGATGCGGCCGAGCGTCTCCGGGCCGACCGGAACACTGATCGGCGCGCCGGTGTCGACAGCTTCCTGGCCGCGGACCAGACCTTCCGTCGTGTCCATGGCGATCGTGCGGACGACTTCGTCGCCCAGATGCTGCGCCACCTCGAGCACCAGGGTCGAGCCCTGATGCTGGACGTGCAGTGCGTTCAGGATCGCCGGCAACTCGCCGTCGAACCGGACGTCGATGACCGCACCCAGAACCTGCGTGATCCGACCGACGTTGTTCTTCGCCATGATGTGCTCCTTGTCCTTCTGCCGACGCGCCTAAACGGCTTCCGCGCCGGAGATGATCTCGATGAGTTCCTTGGTGATCTGCGCCTGACGCGTGCGGTTGTAGCGCGTCGTCAGCTTGCCGATCATGTCGCCCGCGTTCCGCGTGGCGTTTTCCATTGCCGTCATGCGCGCGCCCTGCTCGCTGGCATTGTTCTCCAGCAGCGCGCGGAACACCTGGATCGCCAGGTTGCGCGGCAGCAGCACGTCGAGGATGTCCTCCTCGGACGGCTCGTATTCATAGATGGCGCGGGCGCCCGCAGCAGTCTCGGCCTGCGCCGCCTCCGGCTCAGCACCAAAGGGGATCAACTGCTGGCGCGTCACGATCTGGGACAGCGCGGACTTGAAACGGTTGTAGATGATGGTGGCGACGTCGAACTCGCCCGCCGCGAACAGTTCGCTGACACGCTGGGCGATCTTCAACGCAATGGGGAAGCCGAGCCGCGGACGGTCGACCTCGGTAAAGCTTTCGATGATCATGCTGCCGTACTGGCGGCGCAGCGCATCGCGGCCTTTGCGGCCGATGCACAGGATCTTGACCTTCTTACCTTCGGCGAGAAGGTCGCGGATCATCGTCCGCGCCTCGCGCACCAGCGACGCGTTGAAGCTGCCGCACAGGCCGCGATCGGCCGTGGCAAGAATGATCAGGTGCGTGTCGGACTTGCCCGTGCCCGCCAACATGCCCGGCGCGTCGGGACGGCCGGCGAAGCTGGTGCCGAGCGAGCCCAGCATGCGCTCCATGCGTTCGGCATAGGGGCGCGCGGCTTCAGCGGCCTCCTGCGCACGGCGCAGCTTCGCACCCGCCACCATCTTCATGGCGGACGTGATCTTCTGCGTCGAACGGACGCTGCGGATGCGCAGGCGTAGGTCTTTGAGACTGGGCATCGTTTCCCGCTATCGCCGGAGGAGCCGGACGGCGCTCAGGCGAAAACTTTGGAGAAGTTGTCGAGGAAGGCGATCAGCTTCTTCTTCGTGTCGTCCGAGATCGCCTCTTCCTTGCGGATGGTGCCCAGGATGTCCTGGCCCTTCGCGCGGAGATCGTCCAGGAACGTATCGAGGAAGCGCGTCACATCCCTCACTTCGATCTTGTCGAGATAGCCGTTCACGCCGGCGAAAATCGACGCGACCTGCTCTTCCACCGGCAGCGGCACGTACTGCGGCTGCTTCAGCGCCTCCGTCAGACGCGCGCCGCGCGCGAGCAGGCGCTGGGTCGAGGCGTCGAGGTCGGAAGCGAACTGGGCGAAGGAGGCCATTTCACGATACTGGGCCAGCTCCAGCTTGATGGTGCCGGCGACCTGCTTCATGGCCTTGGTCTGGGCGGCGGAACCGACGCGGCTGACCGACAGGCCGACGTTCACGGCCGGACGGATGCCCTTATAGAAGAGGTCGGTTTCCAAGAAGATCTG
>CAYZFH010000404.1:0-2224 GCA_964477375.1 uncultured Rhizobiaceae bacterium
CCGCGGGCCGTGGCGAACTTGGAAAGCCGTTCGACAGTGTTCCAGTTCGCATCCGTCAGATAGCGTTTGGCCAGATGCGCCCAGTGCGCAAACCGCGTGTCGCTGCTGGCCTCTGTGCCGCGCGCGTATTTTCCAGTCAGGAGTCCGCTGGCCAGGGGAAAGTACGGCAACAGGCCCATCCCATAGGCGTGCATGGCCGGCACCAATTCGCGCTCGATGCCGCGGACTAGCAGGCTGTATTCGTCTTGGCAGCTTATGAAGGAATCGAGCCGGGCTTCGCGGCAGGCCCATTTCGCGTGGGCGACCTGCCATGCCGGCAGGTTGGAGCAGCCTAGATAGCGGACTTTTCCCTGGCGGACGAGATCGTCCATAGCGCGCAGGGTTTCCTCCAGCGGGGTCAGCGGATCGGGACGATGAATCTGGTACAGGTCGATCCAATCGGTCTTGAGGCGCTTCAGGCTGGCCTCGACGGCGGTCACGATATAGCGGCGTGAAGCGCCCTTGAGCGTCTCTGCCTGGTCCATCGGATAGCCGAACTTTGTCGCCAGCACGATATCCTTACGGCGGTTACCAAGGATCTGACCGAGGCAGGTCTCGGAGCCGCCACGGTTCCCATACATGTCGGCGGTATCGAGCATGGTGATACCGAGATCGAGCGCTTTGTGAACGACCTTGCGCGAGGCCTCCAGGTCGATCCGCCCGCCGAAGTTATTGCAGCCGAGGCCGACCAGGGAAACGCGAAGGCCGCTGGTGCCGAGATTGCGAGATTTCATGGCGTGTGTCTCTCCCTTAAGGATACCGGCATAACTGGACCGGCCTGCGCGGGCAGGTCAAGATTATCGGCCATCATCCAAGGGGAGAACGAGAATGTTCGCGCGCATAAACCGCTTCGAGGTCGCCGACGGCAAGTCCCAGGAACTGCAGGCCGCCTATAAGAAGACGATCGACATCGTGAAACAGGAAAAGGGCTTCCAAGAGGCGATCCTGATGATCGAGGCCGAAACGGGGCAGGCGGTGTCGGTCACGCTCTGGGACTCGAAGGAGAGCATGGAGCGGACGGGTAAGGGCGGCCCGGGCACGTTACTCGAGAAGATCCTGCCCATTGTTCGGCCGTTCCAGAAGGCGCCGCCGGTGCACAAGCATTACGAGGTGAAGCTTCGGGTGAAGTGACGGTTGCCGCGCATTCGCGATTCGCAAGGGAGGCACAGATGTTCATACGCACGATGAAAGAACTGGAATCGCTCGGCCGGGTCAAATCGCTGGTGAACGGCACCACGAAATCCGCGCGTTTCCTGGTCGCCGCCGATGGAATGGGATTCTCCTACAACGAGAATCGCATCGGCGACGGTTCGGACGTCAATCTCTGGTACAAACATCACTGGGAAGCCAATTACATCGTCTCCGGACATGGCGAAGTGACGGACCTGACGAGCGGCGAGAAATGGACGCTCGAAGCCGGCGTTCTCTACGTCGTCGGCCCCAATGACCGTCACCGCTTCCACGTGGCGGGAAAGGAACACCATCTCAGCGTGTTCTGTCCGCCGCTGCGTGGCGACGAGAAACACGACAAGGACGGCGCCTATGAGGCCAGCGGCGCGGTGCCGAAGAAAACGGACCGGCGGATGTTCGTGAAGCGGGCGGACGAGATGCGTGCGGCGGGCAAGGAGATGGTGGCGGCCAATGGTCAGGCGCGCACCATCCGCATGCTGACGCAGGCGGATGATGTGGGCTTCAGCCTGTCGGACGTTCATCTGAAGGCCGGCGCCGATGCCAACCTTTGGTACAAGCACCATTGGGAGGCGAACCACATTCTTTCCGGCACGGGCGAAGTCACGGAGCTGTCCACGGGCAAGTCGTGGAAGCTTGAGCCCGGCATGGCCTACAACGTCGGTCCCAAAGATCGGCACAGGTTGCGTGCGCATACCGATCTCCATCTCATCAGCGTCTTCTGTCCGCCCCTGAAAGGCGACGAGCAACACGATGCGGATGGTGCGTTGGGACCAAGCGGACCTGTTCCGCCTGGCCCTGCCGGCGGCTGATCTTTCGGCGGCATCCGCCTGCGTGCGGATGCCGCCAATTCACCGGGAATAAAGGCTGGGCTTCGCTGTCTTCCATAGAGGGCGTCTGCATTAACACAGACGCCCGACAGGAGGCCGCGCGTGTTTTCCCGTTTATCCGAGCGTGTCGCTATGGCACGGCTTTCCCCGCTCGCACGCGGCGTGCG
>CAYZFH010000405.1:0-2207 GCA_964477375.1 uncultured Rhizobiaceae bacterium
GCCTGTTCACCGCGAGCTACGGCAGCATTTCCGACCGCTATCTGGAACCGGTCTCATTCGAGACTCTGACCATCAGCGGCCTCAACGGCCTGTCGTCCATCGATCCCACGGTGACCGCCAGCAAGTCGGATGGCGGCATCAAGCTTGTGGCGCGCGGCCAGGTCGCCGGCACCTTCCCGATGCCGCGAAGCGATGACCCGAAAAGTTGGGCCGCGCTCACCTCCAGCGCGATCATTTCCGTCCGCGCGATTTCGCCCAGCATCAACATCGCGGACGACGACGCGATCTATCAGGCCGTCTTCGATTCGGCCCTGGC
This sequence comes from uncultured Rhizobiaceae bacterium, assembly GCA_964477375.1. Classification (GTDB taxonomy): domain Bacteria; phylum Pseudomonadota; class Alphaproteobacteria; order CADEGL01; family CADEGL01; genus CADEGL01. Next base: position 317 of record CAYZFH010000405.1, read on the forward strand.
CAAGCTCGACGGGTTCTCGCGCTACTCGAGCCCCGAGACCGCACGCGAGGAACGCAACCGCCGCGTCGGCTTCGGCGGCGTGGGGGTGCGGCTGCAAACCGTCGGCAGCCGTATCGAGGTTTTGTCCGTGATGCCGGACACGCCGGCCGCGAATGTGGGCCTCAAGGCCGGCGACCGGATCCTCCAGGTCAACGGCGTCCCCGTCAAAAACCGCGACGTGAAGGACATCATCGAACAATTGCGCGGCGGTTCCGGAACCCAAGTCCAGCTTGTCGTCGAACGCGCCAACGCGCCGGATCCCCTGACCTTCCAGATCGTGCGCGAGAAGATCATCCCCCGCACCGTGATCTCGCAGATGGACGGACGCGTGCTCGAGATCAAGATCAGCGCGTTCAACCAGGATACGAGCCGCGCGGTGTCCCAGGAACTGTCGGACGCTCTGGCGAAGCCGAATGCGAAGGTCGCCGCGATCGTTCTCGATCTGCGCGACAATCCCGGCGGCCTCCTGGATCAGGCCATCCAGGTCGCGGATCTGTTCCTGGAAAAGGGCGCGATCATGACGGCCAAGGGCCGTCATCCCGACAGCGTCCAGCATGTGGACGCCACGGGCGCGGACGTGACTAGCGCATTGCCGCTCGCGGTTCTGGTCAACGGTGGAACGGCATCCTCCGCCGAAGTGCTGGCCGCCGCCCTGCAGGACAACGGGCGCGCCGTCGTCATCGGCACCAACAGCTATGGCAAGGGCACGGTGCAGAGCGTCATCCATATGCCCAACGACGGCGAATTGGTGCTGACCTGGTCGCGCCTCTATGCCCCCTCGGGCTATTCGCTGCATCACCTGGGCATCCTGCCCATGCTTTGCACCAGCGGCGCCGGCGGAACGGGCGCATCGGCGACGAAGATCCTCGAAAACCAACGGCGCCCGTCCGACCAAATGCAGGCGGCCGCCCGGCGCTGGCATGCCGTGACCTCGCCCGATTCGGACAGCATGTCCGATCTGCGGTCTTCCTGCCGTTCCGAGCGGACCACGCGGGAGGTCGACATGGAGGTCGCCCGCCAGGTTTTGGCCGATTCCGGCACCTATCGGCAGGTGATCCGCCTGTCCGTGGCCGAAGTCGCCGCCGGGCGCTGATTTAGGGCCCGGACCTAGGGATTGACAGGGCGCGGCGGGCCGCTATTCTGCCCGCCTTCCGCACCCCGGAGAGAAATTATGGCCAAGTCCAACACGGTCCTCATCAAGCTCGTCAGCAGCGCCGACACCGGCTTCTTCTACGTGGCCAAGAAGAACCCGAAGAAGGCGACGACGAAGCTGGAGATGCGCAAGTACGACCCCGTCGTGCGCAAGCATGTCGCGTTCAAGGAATCGAAGATGAAGTAAAGCCGTCCAAACGGCTTGCGTCAGGAACGGCCGCCTTTGGCGGCCGTTTTCATTTCCGGCGTCTATTGCAGGAAGCGTTTTACCGTCGCGAGGAACTGCGCCACCGAGATGGGCTTGGCGATATAGGCCGAGCAGCCGCCTTCGAGCATGCGTTCCTCGTCGCCCTTCATGGCGAAGGCCGTGACGGCGATAACCGGGATATGCCGCAGCGCTGGATCGGCCTTCATGACCTGGGTGATCTCGAGACCCGAGATCTCAGGAAGCTGGATATCCATGATGACCAGGTCCGGGCGATGCTGGCGCACAAGGCTCAGCGCATCCAGCCCGTGGGCCGCGGACAGAACCCGATAGCCCTGGGTCTGCAATAAATCCTCGAAGAGCTTCATGTTGAGCTCATTGTCCTCGACGACGAGAACCGTCTTCGAAGACACGCCGGGAATGCGCGATCCGGACGAATTGGACGCAAATAGACCCGTTTCCATCACGGCACAGCCCTTCGCGGCCGAGGATAGG
>CAYZFH010000406.1:0-2201 GCA_964477375.1 uncultured Rhizobiaceae bacterium
AAAGCCGACGATCGGTTCGTTTTTGCGACCAGTTTCGCCAAGGTCAGGCCTTCCCGACTTGCAAAAGCCATCGCCAAACTATAATTGGTCCTACCAATCAGGTCGATCCAATTATAGCGACGAAGGCCTGGTAGTCAACGGAGAGCTCGTCTCATGTTTCAATACCGGAGGATCGTGGCCGCGTTCCTGCTCCTCGGCGCAGGGCTCGCCGTTTTGCTGCTCGCTCCTGCCAAACCTGCCATCCAGCCGGACCAAGAGACGATTCGACGAGTGATATGGGCTCTTGGCCCCTAGCCGACTTCGGGACGTCCGATATCGATGATCCGTCGCTCACTTAGATCTTGGATGGCCGCCGAGTCGTACTTCAGTATCGACTTGAGGATGTTTGCAGTATCCTCGCCTCGCCGCGGCGGTCCTTTGGCATATTCGATCTTCGTTCCGGAAAACTTTATCGGATTGGCGACGAGAGGGGCTGTTGTTCCGGAAGAATGAGGAAGATTGACCTGCATCTCCCGATGGATAACCTGAGGGTGAGCGAACACCTGATCCAGCCGGTTGATCGGTGCGCAAGGCACGCCCACGGGCTCCAGAATGGAAATCCAATGCTGGGTCGCCTGCTGTATCAGATGCGCATCGAGCAGGGGGATGAGTTGATCACGATTCTTAAGCCGATCGGTGTTAGTGACGAAACGGCTATCGGTTGCCAGGCCGCTTAAACCAGTAGCTGCACAGAACTTCCGGAATTGCTGATCATTACCAACGGCGAGCACGAAGGAACCGTCGCTGGTTCTGAAGACCTGATATGGAACGATGTTTGGATGCGCGTTGCCGAACCGTTTCGGCGGCGTGCCGGTCGTGAGGAAATTCAAATTTTGGTTGGCGAGAACCGCGACCTGGACGTCCAGCAGTGCCATGTCGATATGCTGTCCTTCTCCGGTGCGTTCGCGATGCAGTAATGCGGAGATGACGCCGGCGGCGCTATACATGCCAGTGAGAATATCGACGATCGGAACCCCGACCTTCTGGGGACCCCCGCCTGGCTTGTCGTCACTCTCTCCGGTAATGCTCATCAGGCCGCCGATGGCCTGAATGGCCATATCGTATCCTGCGACGTCCTTCATCGGGCCGGTCTGGCCATAGCCGGTGATGGAACAGTAAATGATGTCAGGCTTGACGCTTTTAAGCGCCTCGTAGTCGAGGCCGTAACGCGCCATGTCGCCGACCTTGTAGTTCTCGATCACGAGATCGGCTTGCTGGGCAAGTGCGCGCACAATGGCGCTACCCTCGTCAGTCGATATATCGACGCATATCGAATGCTTGCCGCGATTGGCGCTCAGGAAATACGCGCTTTCGGTCGTATCAATTCCACCGTCTTTCCGCAGAAAGGGCGGGCCCCACTGCCGCGTATCGTCGCCGGTGCCAGGGCGTTCGATCTTCCAAACCTCGGCTCCTAGATCAGACAGCAACTGCGCTAACCAAGGCCCCGCGAGGATTCTCGAAAGATCCAGCACTCGATAACCTGCCAACGGTCCAGCCATCACGCTTCCTTGAAGTCTGCGGTCAAATAGCCGCGCGCCGTGCGAGGCCGCACTAACTATATGTGGAACGACCAGATTGGTCAAACCAAATGAAATGCCGATCGCGGTTGATGGGCAGCGTGGTTGCCGGTCGCGTCGAAGAGTCGCGCATGATTGCGGGATTGGAGCTGCTTGACACCGCGCATCACGCGACATACGGTCCAGCCAAATTGGTTTAGCCAATTAATGAAAATACCGGGAAGAACGTGAAGGTCTGGCTGTATGGCGCGAGTAACTCTCCAGAATGTCGCGAAATCCTTTGGAGGAGATCGAGGGCCGTGGGCCGTTCAGGACTTTTCGTTGGATATTGCCGATGGCGAACTGGTCGTGTTCGTCGGCCCGTCCGGCTGCGGCAAGTCCACGACGTTGCGAATGCTCGCCGGTCTAGATGACGTCACATCCGGCAAGATTCTGATCGACGGAAGGGACGTCACCGCGCTTCCGCCGAAAGATCGCAACATTGCGATGGTTTTTCAGAACTACGCTCTCTATCCACAGAAGACGGTCTTCGAAAACATGGCCTTCGGCCTTCGGGTCCGTAGGACGCCACAGCATGAGATCGATCGTCGGGTGCGCAGCGCGGCATCAAGTCTCGGATTGGAAACCCTGCTGGAGCGCAAGCCA
>CAYZFH010000407.1:0-2188 GCA_964477375.1 uncultured Rhizobiaceae bacterium
CGGAGACGATCCGCTTCAGTTCCTCGGCCGCGCGCGCCTGCATGCGCGCGGGAATTTCTTCGGACAGGATTTCGAGAAGAAGCTCGGCCATCAGCGTGCCGCCGTCTGGCTGGCGACCCACATCTCGCAGCAGCCCTTGGCCAGGGCGCGCACGCGCGCGATGTAGGCTTGGCGCTCCGTCACGCTGATGACGCCGCGCGCGTCCAGAAGATTGAACGTGTGGCTGGCCTTGATGCACTGGTCATAGGCCGGCAACGCGAGCTTCTTTTCGAGCAGCGCGGCGCACTCGGCCTCGGCATCCTTGAAATGCTGGAACAGGATCTCGGTGTTGGCGTACTCGAAATTGTAGGCAGAGAATTCCTTCTCCGACTGCAGGAACACGTCGCCGTATTTCACGCCCGCGCCGTTGAAGTCCAAGTCATAGACGTTCTCGACGCCCTGCACATACATGGCCAGGCGTTCCAGACCGTAGGTGAACTCGACCGAGACGGGATCGCAGTCGATACCGCCGACTTGCTGGAAATAGGTGAACTGCGTCACCTCCATGCCGTCGCACCAGACTTCCCAGCCGAGGCCCCAGGCGCCCAGCGTCGGGCTTTCCCAGTCGTCCTCGACGAAGCGGATGTCGTGCTTGAGCGGATCGATGCCGAGTTCGCGCAAGCTGTCCAGATAGACGGCCTGCGGATCGGCGGGCGAAGGCTTCAGGATCGCCTGATACTGATAATAGTGCTGAAGCCGGTTTGGGTTCTCGCCATAGCGCCCGTCGGCCGGGCGGCGCGAGGGCTGCACATAGGCCGCGCGCCAAGGCTGCGGACCGAGCGCGCGCAAGGTCGTCGCGGGATGGAAGGTGCCGGCCCCCACTTCCATGTCGTAGGGCTGCAGAATCACGCAGCCCTGCTTCGCCCAGAAGGCGTGCAGCTTCAGGATCAGGTCCTGAAAAGACAGGGTCATAGGCCGAATATCCGAGGGGCGATTGGGGTGCGGCGGACAGTACCCACCCCCTCCCCGCAAGGCAAGGCGCTCAGCCCTTGTAAGGGCAATCCGCCCGGCCGCAGGCGGCGGGCTTGGTCGCGAAATAGGTGCCGCAGCGCTTGCATTCGACCGCGTCCGCAGTGATGGGCGTGCTGCGCTCGGCGGCCTGGCGCTTGAGAAGCTCCTGCCGCGCGGCCTCCATCTTCTTGTAGACGCCGAAGCCCTTCCAGACGAGGAAGATGGCGAGGACGAGAAGGATCAGTTTCAGGATCATAGGCCGTATCGGCTCCACCACAGACGTTCGTCCAGCGCGGCCATGGCATGTTCCGGCCATTCCTGCTGCCCGCGAAACAGTGAGCTCACGAGACTGCGCTCCTGCCGGAAGACGCGGAAGCGGACATCCTTGCCGTAACGCTCGCGCATGACCGATCGCAGATCGCCCAGCCCATCGATCAAACCCAGCGCGGCCGCGCGGCGGCCCGTCCAGAACTCTCCGGTGAACAGCTCGGCTTCGGGCGCCTTCAGCTTGCCCGCCCGGCGCGTACGCACGAAGGCACGGAAATTCTCATGGATCTCGTCCTGCAGCGCGCGCAGCCGCGCGACGTCCTCCGGCTTCTCATCCTGGAACGGATCGTGGAAGGATTTCTTCTCGCCCGCCGTGTGGACGCGGCGTTCGATGCCGAGACGCCGAATGGCATCCGGAAAGCCGAAGCCCGCGCTGATGACGCCGATGGAGCCGACGATGGAATTCTCGTCGGCATAGACCTCGTCGCCCGCCAACAGAAGCCAATAGCCGCCCGATGCCGCCACGTCCTCGGCAAAGGCGAAGACGGGCACTTTCTTTTCGGCGGCCAGGGCGCGGATGCGTTTCTGGATCAGCGCGGATTGCACGGGCGAACCGCCCGGCGAGTTGACGGCCAGCGCCACGGCCTTGAGGCCGCCTGTCTTGAACGCACGCGCGATGACGGGCGCGAGCGATTCCAGCGACAGACCGCGCCGGCGCGGCCCGAAGGAGCCGATCACGCCGGACAGGGGAATTACGGCCACCGTCGGCGGCGCGCGGAACAGGCGCTTCAGGGATTTCAGCAGGGGCATCGCGGGCGCAACCTTAATCCGGCCCGGCCATGCTGCCAATCGACGCAGGATCCAATGCCGCGCCTTCGCGCAGGATGCGCTCGGCTGCCTGAGTAAAAGAACCGTCCGCCTGGTGCAGGAC
>CAYZFH010000408.1:0-2172 GCA_964477375.1 uncultured Rhizobiaceae bacterium
TCCGGGAGCAGGGCAACGCCTGGAAAACCGGCGGCTTCGCCGACGAGATCAAGCGCGAGATCGACCACATCGCCTGGGCCGACTTCGTCATCGTCCAATGCCCGATCTGGTGGTTCGGCCTGCCGGCCATCGTGAAAGGGTGGATGGACCGCGTGTTCGTCCCCGGTTTCACCTATGGGCGTGGCAAGTGGTACGAGACCGGCGGCTTGGCCGGAAAGCGCGCGATGATGTCGGTCACCTTCGATGCCAAGGCCTCAGCCTACTCGTCGCGTGGCCGCTACGGCGACTCCGACATCATGCTGTGGCCCATCCACACCAGCCTGCGCTTCGTCGGCTTCGACGTTCTGCGACCGTTCATCGCGGACCAGGTCTCGGAATCGGCCGAGGCGCGCACGAAATCGCTGGCGGCGTTCGAAGCGCGGCTGAAGGACATCGGCAGCGAAACGCCGATGCCGTTCCACACGCTGGACGAGTTCGACGAGAACGACATGCTGAAGCCCGGCGTCAAAGGCCGGACGGCGGCTCAGCGCGACTGACGGTGCCCGCCTTTGCGGACGCCGATCGCGGTCGCGCACTCCTCCGGCATGGGCAGGTCCTTATGGACCGCCCAGATGCGCTCCAACAGCTCCATCCGATCCGGCGGCATGACGGCGCTCCGGCGCGTCGCGGTCAGGATATGGACATCCAGGCTTTCGCCGATGGCCGCGACATAGTCCTCGTCGCGGTTGCGCATGAAGATGGCGTAGTGGATCAGCTTGTCGCTGTAATCCAGCAGTTGGAATTTGTATTCCACCGTGGCGCCCGCGCGAATCTCGCGCAAATAGGTGGTCGCCCATTTGATCGCAAAGACGCTGCGCCCTTCGGGTAGACCGTCCTTGAAGCCGAGGCGCGTGTAGCGCAGAGCGCCGCCAGAGGCGCGCAGCATGGCCTTGGCATAGCCCGTGACGCCCACGTGGTCGTTCGGATCGATCCATTCGGGATCGATCTTCTCGTGGTACAGGTGCACCGGCGCCTCAATCACGTCGTGCGCGGACGGCGATTTCACGCTCTCGTAAGACACCGATGATCCTCGGGGAAGTCAGAAGGGCAGGGAGTCGCGGAAGTCGTAGTAGTTCATCACGGTGGGCAGGAACCACGGCTCGCCGTTATAGAACCGCAGGCCCGGGAAGTCGCGGCCGTCAAAGGCTGTCTTAGCCTCCGCAGCCTTGCCCAGCAGGCGCAGGGCCAGCTTGCGCCCCAGATAGCTGCCCATGGGAATGCCGGTGCCGCAGCAGCCGACAGCATAGTGCACGCCGTCCTGCACGCCGATGTGGGGCAGGTAGTCGAAGGTGAAGGCGAAATACCCGTCCCAGCAGCGCGCCAGCCGCACCGGCGCGAACTGGGGAAAGCGGGTGGCGAAATGGTTGTGCAGGTAGGCGGCCGTGGTGCGCAAATCCTTGTCACGCCGGCCCGCCCGGCCGCCGATGATGAGGCGCTTGCCGTCCGGCGTCGGCTGGATGTGGAAGACCACCTTGTGCGAGGTGATGACGGGCCGCCCACCGGGCACGAGGGATTGGATCAGCTCCGCCGGCACAGGCTCGGTCGCGCAGGCATAGCTGTTCACGGGGATCAGGCGGCGGCGCAGATATTCGAACACCGGTCCGTCGCGCCCCGTATAGGCGTTGGTGGCGATGATCACCTGGCCTGCGCGCAGCTTGCCGCGGCTGGTGACGATCTCGAAATCCAGATCGGAGCGCTGGATGCCGGTCACGCGGGTCTGGCCGCTGATCGTGACCCCGGCTTCGACCGCGCGGTCGATCAGGCCGCGGTGATAGAGCGCGCCGTGCAGATAGCCGGGCCCGTGCACAACTTGGCCGCCGAAATACACGTCGCTGCCGACATGGGCGTGCTGTTCGCCGCGCGGGATCATGTCGGCCTTGTAGCCGACGCGCTTGAACAGGACGTCCACCTCGCGCGCCAGGGCCTCGTAGGCCTTGGGGCTGTGGGCGGCGTAGTAGCGGCCGGTGCGCTTGAACAGGCAGTCGATGCGCTCGGACTTGATCGTCTCGTCCAGATGCTCGATGGCGAGCGCGGCCTCGCGGTAATAGGCTGTCGCCGCGTCGATGCCGTAGCGGTGGACCAGCCCATCGAAGCTCCATTTGAGCGTGCGGCTGACATTGCCCGCGTTGCGGG
>CAYZFH010000409.1:0-2154 GCA_964477375.1 uncultured Rhizobiaceae bacterium
GGGTTTGTTTTTGCGGTTCGCGGCCTCGGGTTCGTGCGCTGCGCTATCTACTGCGTCATCAGCTTCAGGGCTTTCTCGTCGATGTACTCGGCGAGCAGGCCGGCGCCAAGGTCGGACCAGTGGGCGCCGGTGTCGGCGAACAGGCCGTGCTTGTTGCCCGGATAGGCGGCTATGACCTCGTTGGAGTCGATCACCAGCACATCCATCTGGCGCGCCACCTCGGCGCCCTGGCGCGAATAGCGTAGGAGCTGTGTGTTGCGTCCGACCTCGGGCAAGCCGCCGACGATCACATAAACCGGCTTGGCGCCGTTCTTGCGGATGAGTTCGATGAATTCGTGCAGCGTGCGGTCGAAATTCTCGGCGACCACCGGATTGATGCCGGAATCGACGGGCGGAGGTGCGGCTGGAGAAATGGCGTTTATGAGCCAACCGGTTATGCCCGAATAGTCGAAGAGGCGCACGACGGTCGAATTGCGCTTCAGCCATCGGTCTTGATCGATATGTTGCGAGAAGAGGCCATGCTTGCCCTCGGCAAGGGCGCGTTCAAGGCTGACGCCTTCGGCCTTGAGAAGCTCGTAGTTGGCCTCCTCGTTGATGCCGGAATAGATGATCACGATATCCGGCTTCAATCGCGGCAGGTCGCGTTTGGCCCGGGTGATCTCCAGGCCGATCGACCACATGATGGCCCCGCCGTTCAGCACCTGAGATTTGGGATTGGTATGGGCGCGCAGCCTTTCCTGCAGACGGAGCGGCCAGGCGCGGTCGGTTTCGAGGTTGTAGCAGAAGGTCGTCGAGCCGCCGTAGGCGATCACGCGATAGGCGCCCGGCGGCTTGGGCTCGATCACGTCTTCCTTGTTGCGGAAGCCGAAATTGTTGGTCTGCGAGTTATTATTGTAGGCGTTGGCCGCGTGGATCGCGCCAAGCTCTTCGTCATATGTCCACAGACCGTACGTCTTGCCGGGAACGCCATACCGGAAATGAATGTAGGCGTGTCCGGCGACTTCCATCGCCAGGATGATCGCGACGGGGAAGCCGGCGACAAGGATCAGGGTGAACAGAATCTTCTTCCACAGTGGAAGAACCGGGCGTTCCGTTGTCTGCGCCATCCGCGTTCACGCCTCGATACTGTCGTGCTTTGGGATGCGACCTCTATCACACCCGGCCATCCGGGGAGAAATGGATTGAAGCCAGCCTGGAGATTGCCGGGTAAAATACAGGCGCTACCCCAAGCTCGCGGGACAAATGGGGGCGCCGGACGTGGCATATCGCGATAGAGCGGAGCATGGCGGCACCTCTGGGGAACGTGGCCGTGACGGATGATGCGTCGAGCTTGCCGCTCGTCGTCGACCTGGATGGCGCGCTGATCAAGACCGATTCGCTCGACGAGGCGTTGCTCGATGCGCTGCGCGCCGACCCGCTGTCGCTCTGGCGGCTGCCGTTCAAGCTCATGGCCGGCCGCGCCGCGCTGAAATCGTTCCTGGCCGGAAAATCGCCGCTCGATGTCGAGGCTTGGCCCGTGCGCGCGGATTTCCTGGCCTATGTCGAGGCCCAGGCGGAAGCAGGGCGAACGATCGTCCTGGCCACCGCCGCTGACCGGTCCGTGGCGGAAGCGATCCGCCGCCGCTTTCCCTTCATCGGCGAGACCATTGCCTTCGGTCCGGACGGCGATAACAAAGGCGATGCCAAGGCAAGCGCGCTGCATGCGCGATTCCCGGGCGGGTTCGTCTATGCCGGAAACTCCCCCGCCGATTTGGCTGCTTTCCCGCGCGCATCCGTGACGCCGGCCGTGCTGCAGCGGACCTTTCGCCTGCACCAGTGGGTCAAGAACGTCCTGGTTTTCGTACCGCTCGTGCTGGGCGGCAAGGCGGGCGACGCTACGGCGTGGTTCGATGCCGTCCTCGGCTTCCTCGCCCTCGGGTGCGCGGCGTCGGCGATGTATGTGTTCAACGATCTGTGGGATCTGCCCAACGACCGCCGCCATTGGTCCAAGCAGACGCGGCCCTTGGCCAGCGGCGATCTGCCGATTCGCGGGGGCCTGCTCTTCGTTGCGGTCGGATTGCTCGCGGGCTTCGGCTTGGCGGCCTTCCTGGGCGCCGCCGTCGCCGGCTTGCTGGGCGTCTATGTGCTGGTGGCATTGGCTTACTCGCTGGCCTG
>CAYZFH010000410.1:0-2151 GCA_964477375.1 uncultured Rhizobiaceae bacterium
CTCCACGGGCGACAGCTTCTTCGCGCGGTAAAGCTTCAGAAGTTCGGTCGCCGGCATCAGGGCGGGATCGGTGGTCATCGCGGGCTCCTCGCGCTCGTGTGTCGGGAATTATCGGGCTTCGCACGGCCCTGGCAAACGATGGCTTTTAATAAGACCCATAAGCGCCGCTTCTGGAAAGGTTGCGGGGCGTCCCGAGGAAGGACGCCCCGCGGGCGCTGGGAGGCACGCCTTACTGGGTGGCCGAATAGACCTTCTTCGGGTTCTTGCCCGGCTCGAAGGTGGCCGGATCGGCGTCGACGAACTCATAAACCGCGAACTTGAACTTCTGGCATTCGCCGTTCGCGTTGCACTCCACGGGTCCGGCCATGCCGTCATAGCCCTTGGTGGCGAACAGCGCGTCGCGCAGCGCCTTGCGGCCGATATAGGTGTTGCCGGCTTTGTCGGTCACCGCGACCTTCTCGATCGCCATCACCGCGATGCGCGCGCCGTCATAGGCGTGGGCGTGGAAGCCCTGGATCGGCGCCTCGCCGAACATCTTCGTGTATTCGGCCACGAGCTTTGGATAGTTCTTACCGAGCGCTTCCTTGGAGATGTCGGAGTAGGTGATCGGGAACCCGACCACGTCCTTGCCCACGGCGGCCACGAAGTCGCGCGTCATCAAGGCGCCGCCGCCCACGAGTTTGGTGCCCTTGAGGCCGCTGACGTTCTTTGCCTGGCGCGTGATCTGCGCCGCCGCGGCGACGAAGACCGGGTAATAGACGACGCAAGGTTTCGCCGTCGCCACGCGGGTCAGCATCGGCTGCATGTCGACGTCCTGGGGCGAGATGGCCTCGGACGCGACGATGGTGCCGCCCAGTTCCTTGAACTGCTTCTCGTAGACGGCCACGAGCTGCTGGGCGTAGGGACTGCCGTCATGGACCGTGGCGGCCGTTTTGCAGCCCAGCACGTTGTACATCCACTTAGCGTCGCCCTGGCCTTGCCAGATATCGCTGTAGATCGTGCGTACGAAGCCGTCGAACTGTGGGCCGCGGGTGGGAGCGGTCAGATGCGGTGCGGTGGCCGAGGTGCCGATGCTGGCGATGCCGGCCTTCCACAGGATGGGCGCGCCCGGCGTCGCCGCGCTGGAGCAGTCGGGACCCAGCACCACGACGACGTTCTGGTTGGCAGCCAGCTTCGTCGCAGCGGTCTGTCCGCCCTCGGCGCTGCACTGGCTGTCTTCCGCCACGAGGCGGATGGGATGGCCGGCCACCTTGTTGCCCACGTCGGCGAACGCCACTTCGGCGCCGCGTTTCTGATCGACGCCGAGTGCTGTCTCCGAACCGGACAGCGTCCAATATCCGCCGATCAAGATGGGCGCACCCTTGGGGATTTTCACCACGCCCAGAGGGTCGGTTGGCGGCTTCACCTCCTGGGCATGGGCCAAGGGTGCCGCCATCAGGATCGCGGCCGCGGCCAGCCAGCGGCTGGCGCACGGAATGTACGGTCGCTTTGTCATCCCGGTTCTCCCCATCGTCTTTGTTTTGTTTGTTAATATTTAAGTTAGTAAACTATTTTTCGGGCGCGGATTTTCGTTTTGCGCACGCGGCGAAATTATTCGGTTGGGCTTTGCCCCCCAACAAACGATGGTTTTTAATACGCGGTATTAGGACTGCTTATGCCCCTGGGAGGCTTCGTGCCGCGCCGTCTGCCGCCGCTCCACACGCTCCGCGCATTCGAAGCCGCCGCGCGCAATTTGAGCTTCACCGGCGCGGCCGAGGAGCTGCACGTCACCCAATCCGCCGTCAGCCAGCAGATCCGTCAATTGGAGGATCAACTCGGCGTGCCGTTGTTCCGCCGCCTGACGCGCGGCCTGGCGCTGACCGACGAAGGACGGCTGCTTCTTCCGGTGGTGCGCGATTCTTTCGACCGGCTGGGCGCGGCGTTCGATCTTTTGCACAGCGGAGAGGTACAGCGTGTGCTGGTGGTCAGCGTGCTGTCGTCCTTCGCGTCCAAATGGCTAGTGCCGCGCCTGGGCCGCTTCCGCCGTCTGCATCCGCAGATCGAGATCAGCCTGTTCCCATCGCCCGCGGTGCCGGACTTCGCCCGCGCCGACGTCGATGTCGCCATCCTGTGGGGCGACGGCGAATGGCCGGGTCTTAAGGTCACCAAATT
>CAYZFH010000411.1:0-2142 GCA_964477375.1 uncultured Rhizobiaceae bacterium
AGCCTGCTCCCGCACGGAGGCTTTCGCCGAAGCGATGCCCAGTGAAGGAAAACGCGGGAGGCCCGGGATAGTTCCGGGCGCAGGGGCCTAGGTTTTAGGGACGGCGATTCCGCGCTGGCGGCAGGCGGCAACGACCGTGTTGCGCAACAGACACGCAATCGTCATGGGGCCAACGCCGCCCGGCACCGGTGTGATCGCGCCGGCGACCTTGGTGGCTTCCGCGAAGGCCACGTCGCCGACGAGGCGCCCTTTGCCGTCCGGCGTCGATACGCGATTGATGCCGACGTCGATGACGACGGCGCCCGGCTGGATCCAATCGCCGCGCACCATCTCGGGCTTGCCCACCGCCGCGACCAGGATGTCGGCTCGGCGGCATTCGCCCGGTAGGTCCTTGGTGCGCGAATGGGCGATGGTCACGGTGCAGCTTTCGCCCAACAGCAGCATGGCCATGGGCTTGCCCACGATGTTGGAGCGGCCCAGCACCAGCGCGCGCTTTCCCGCCAGATCCTTCACGCGGTCCTTGATCAGCATCAGGCAGCCGAGCGGCGTGCAGGGCACCAGCGCATCGCTGCCGGTCGCCAGCTTTCCGGCGTTGATGACATGGAAGCCGTCCACGTCCTTGGCCGGGTCGATGGCGTCCAGCACCGCGGCGGGGTCGATCTGCTTGGGCAGCGGCAGTTGCACCAGGATGCCGTTCACCGCCGGATCGGCGTTGAGTTTCGCGACCAGCGTCAGAAGCTCGGCCTGGCCCGTGGTCGCGGGCAGCTTGTGCTCGAAGGAGCGCATGCCGGCCTCGGCGGTCTGCTTGGCCTTGCTGCGGACATAGACCTGGCTGGCAGGGTCTTCGCCCACCAGCACCACGGCCAATCCGGGGATCAGGTTGTGTCCCTTCAGCGCCGCGACCTGTTGTGCGATGGTCGCGCGCAGATTGGCGGCGAACCCCTTGCCGTCGATGATCTCAGCCATGTTGTCCTCCCAGCCACGCATTGATCCGGTGGGCGAGGGCAGGGCCGTCGCCGGAGATATGCACGATCTTTCGACGGGCGGCCGCCCCGGAGGCGACCGACAGCGCGGTGCGCGGCACGCTCCACGCCTTGGCCAAAAGTTTCAGCACGGCCGCATTGGCCTTGCCGTCCTCGGGCGCGGCGGTGACGGAAAGTTTTAAGACGGATTTTCCATCCGCGTCCGCCGCGACGCCGTCGATCCGGTCCCGGCCCGCGCGCGGCGTCACGCGCAGGGCCACGCGCACGCCGTCGGATGAAACCGAGACGGGCGACATGGTCTATCGCGCGTCAGAGGAAGTTATTCGCCAGGAAAATGCGGATGCCGATGATGATCAGCGCCAGGATGACGGGCGCGATATCGATGCCGCCCAGATTGGGCACGATGCGGCGAATGGGCCTCAGCGCGGGTTCGGTGATCTTGTAGAGGAAGTCGTTCACCGAAAAGACGAAGCGGTTGTACGTGTTGACCACATTGAAGGCGATCAGCCACGACAGCAGGACATAGATGATCAGACACCACATGTAGAGATTGAGGGCGATGTCGAGAAGCTGTGCGATCGATGTCATGGCGGGCAATCCCCCGGAGGTCCGTCGTCAAAAAAAGCCTACAGGCGCCCCGGAAAACGCGCAAGCGCGCGGGCGCAGGCGGATGAGGTCAACCCCTTCGCGCGGCTCGCAAAATCCGGCTTTGGCGGTCGCCTTGACGGGCTACCCCTCGCCGGACATTATCCGCGCGCCTTTCCGAGGCACACCTACGCGTGGCCCGGGGCTGTAGCTCAGATGGGAGAGCGCCTCGTTCGCAATGAGGAGGTCAGGGGTTCGATTCCCCTCAGCTCCACCACCCTTTTCGGGTTCGTGGTGATCTAGCATTCGGCGTTGGGCCGCTTCCGGCCCGCCTCGGGGGAGGCGCCTTGGATCGTTCCGTCAAGCAAGTGGCGATTATCGGCGGCGGCATCATGGGCTGCGCCGCGGCCTATTACCTGCGCCGTCTGGGCGTTTCCGTCACCCTGTTCGAACGCGGCGAGATCGGCACCGAGCAATCCAGCCGGGCGCTCGGCTATATCCGCTGCCAGGGAAGGCACCGCGCGGAGCTGCCGCTGTCGGTCTTGGCGAACCGCATGTGGGAGACCCTGTCGGC
>CAYZFH010000412.1:0-2140 GCA_964477375.1 uncultured Rhizobiaceae bacterium
TAGATCGCCAGCGGCACGAGCGTCACGCCCTTCCGCTGCACCGCGCCCAGCAGCTTCAGCATCTGGCGCTTGTGCAGCAAAAGCTTTCGCGGCCGCCGCGGCTCGTGGTTGAAGCGCGAGGCCGGGCTGTATTCCGGGATGTAGGCGTTGAGAAGATAGAGCTCGCCCTTCTTCTCGCTGGCGTACGATTCCTGGATGTTGCCGCGGCCTTCGCGCAACGCCTTCACCTCGGTGCCGGCCAGCACGATGCCGGCCTCCACCTTGTCGTCGACGAAGTATTCGTGCCGGGCCTTGCGGTTCTGGGCGACGACCTTCATCACTCGGCGGCTTGCGAACGCCCTTCGCCGAGCAATCCGGCCGCGACCATCGCCGCGCGCATGCGCGCCTGCGTCGCTTCGCCGGGCTCGACGAGCGGCAGGCGCACCTCGGCGGTGCAATGGCCCTGCAGGCTGGCGGCATATTTCACCGGGCCCGGGCTGGTCTCGCCGAACAGCGCCATCGAAACCGGCATCAGCCGGTCGCGGATCTCGCCCACCGTCTTCAGGTCGCCCTTCTGCCAGGCCTCCTGCATGCGCGCGTTCAGGCGCGGCGCGATGTTCGAGCAGACCGAGATGATGCCGTGCCCGCCCTGGGCCAGGAACGCCACCACGGTCGGATCCTCGCCCGACAGCATGGCGAATTTCGGCCCGCAGGCCAGGCGCGTGAGCAGCGCGCGGCCGAGATCGTTGGTCGCGTCCTTCACGCCCGCGATGCGCGGCAGCTTGGCCAGGCGCGCCATGGTCTCGACCGTCATGTCGACGACCGAGCGGCCGGGGATGTTGTAGATGATGATCGGCAGGTCCGAGGAATCGTGCACGGCCTTGTAATGCTGGAACAGGCCTTCCTGGGTCGGCTTGTTGTAATAGGGCGTCACCACCAGGGCCGCGTCCGCCCCCGCCTTCTGGGCGTGCTGGGTCAGGCGGATGCACTCGTCCGTGGAATTGGAGCCGGTGCCCGCGACCACGGGCACCCGGCCCTTGGCCACCTCGACGCACAGCTCGATCACACGGTCATGTTCGGGATGCGACAGGGTCGGCGATTCGCCCGTGGTGCCGCACGGCACGAGGCCATGGATGCCCTCGGCGATCTGCCACTCGACGAATTTCTGGAACGCTTTCTCGTCCACCTTGCCGTCGCGAAACGGGGTGATGAGAGCGGTCAAGCATCCCTTGAGCATCGTCTTCTCCTGTCGTTGGGGCGTCCTTTCGCCCAATTTCAGCACGATAAACCCGCCACCGCCCGGTCGCAAGCAAACGAGTCCCGCCGGAGCCGCGGCATAGGCCTCGATTCCCCCGTCCCGCCGGGGTTTTCCGCCTCCGCCCGCCGCGCGCTTCGACCGCCCATGGCAGCGGAACCGGATCGCCCTCACGCGGTTGCCTCGTCATATCCCACGCCAACGGAGAGTGATGATGGCAAGAACCCAATCCCACACGACGAACCGGAAATCCAAGACGAAGGCAAAGCGCCGCACCAGCCGCGAACCCGCCGCGATCGTCCTGCTGAAGAAGCAGCACGCCGAGGTGGACAAGCTGTTCAAGCGCTTCGAAAAGGCCAAGGACGGCGACAAGGCCGAGATCGTGCAGACGGCCTGCCGCAAGCTCACCATCCACGCCCAGATCGAGGAAGAGATCTTCTATCCCGCCCTACGCGAAGCGGGCGTCGAAAACGACCTGCTCGACGAGGCCGAGGTGGAGCATGTCGGCGTCAAACGCCTGGTCGGCGAGTTGCAGACCATGGAACCGGGCGAAGAGCTGTACGACGCCAAGGTCACGGTGCTGATGGAATACGTGAAGCACCACGTGAAGGAAGAAGAGACCGAGATGTTCCCCGACGCCAAGAAGTCGGACGCGGACCTGGACGAGCTGGGCGAGCGGATGGAGGTCCGCACGGTCGAGCTGGAAGGCCAGACGGACGCCTGAGCCCGGCCACAGAAAAGCTACGGGCGGTTTTCGGAACCCGCTATCCGGCCGCGCGTATCTCTTCTGCGGACAACGGCTTCGGTTCCCCGGTCGGAGCCCTCTGCACGGAAACGGCGGCGCTTTCCCCCCGGTAGGCGCCGCCGTTTTCTATTGGTGGCCCTCTCGCTTTCGTCATCCCGGAC
>CAYZFH010000413.1:0-2120 GCA_964477375.1 uncultured Rhizobiaceae bacterium
TCCCAATGCGCGGCCTACGACATGGTGGTGCAGGGCATGGGCGGCATCATGAGCCTGACCGGCCCGGAAGGCGGCCCGCCCGTGCGCGTCGGCGCTTCCGTCGGTGATCTGGCCGCCGGCCTTTATCTCGCGATCGGGCTCAACGCCGCGCTCTTCCGGCGCAGCGTGTCGGGCCTGGGCTGCAAGATCGACATCGCCATGCTCGATTGCCAGGTGGCGTTGCTCGAGGACGCCGTCATGCGCTGCGCCCAGTCGGGCCATGCGCCCGGGCCGCACGGCACGCGCCACGCATCGATCGCGCCGTTCCAGACCTACCGCGCGGCCGACCGTCCCCTGGTGATCGCGGTCGGCACCGACCGGCTGTTCGTGCGCATGGCCGAGGCGCTGGGCCATGGCGATTGGGCCGAGGACCCGCGCTTCGTCACCAATGCGCTCCGGCACCAGAACGTCGATGCGCTCGAAGCCGCGATGGAGCCGGTGCTGCGCACCGCGGCGGCCGCCCATTGGATCGCCGTGCTGACCGAGGCCGGCGTGCCCTGCGGGCCGGTCAACGACGTGGCCGCCATGATGAAGGAGCCCCAGGTCGCGGCGCGCAACATGATCGTGACGGTAGAGGATCCCGTGGCGGGGCCGATTCCGGTGGCGGGCAATCCGATCAAGGTGGTCGGGCAGGCCGAGCCAAAAACATTCCGGCCGGCGCCTGCTTTGGACGCCGACCGGAACAGGATTCTCGACGAGTTCGTGAAGGGGCGGGCCTAGCGGCGGTTCGCGCCGCCGAGCCGCGCCGGTTCCGGACCGTTACTTCGCTTCGGCGAGGTTCGTGTTGCCGTCCGGGTTGATCGCCTTATCGACATAGACCATGCGGTCCAGGCTAATATGCGTGGTCTGGTCGCCACGGCCCAGCAGCATCACCCATGCGGGCGGCTCGACCCATTTCGTCGTCGGCTTCTGGTCGGCCGCGAACGCGGTGCCCGTGAGGGTCAGCAAGCTGGCGCCAAAAAGCAGAGTCTTCGAAAGCATATTCATATGGTCCTCCATATGAGCCGGTTGTGCCCCAATAAACGGCTCATGACGGCTACAGGTTCCCAAACAACGGCGGCGGAGGAAGGACCGGACGATGGCGAAACGGGGGCAAAAAGTCGTAGATGGGCGGGAACCTTTTCCTCGCCGAAACGCGCGGTTTTTCAGCTGTTTTTTGAACGTCGGCCCGTAACCGGTTCTCGCAAAGGACAGATTCGCCGCCCGGTCAAAGATGCATCGTCATTGTGAATCGCCTCGACCGGCGAGTTGCGTCCGCAGTTCGGCGTTTTCGGTTTCGAGCTGCGCCAGCCGGTCCCGCAGCGGTCGCATCGCTTCGCCGATCTCGCCTTCGGTAAACCGTGGCGTGATGTGCTGCTGGCAATTCCAATCGAACGCTTTCAGGCGCAGCCGAAAAATGCGTTCGAGCTTGGCTTTGTAATCCGGCGCGGTGACGCGCGCGGTCAAGTCCGGGTCGTCATCGAGCCCGAGCGTCTCGACATGGGCGTAGATCTTGAGCCGCGCCTGCCGGGGGTAGTCCATCAGGAACAGACAAGCCCGGTTGTCGGCCGCAAGGTTGCCGGTGCTGATGTATTGGCGATTGCCGCGATAGTCGGCGAACGCGAGCGTGCGGTCGTCGACCAATGTGAGGAAGCCGCGCGGGCCGCCCCGATGCTGGACATAGGGCCAACCCGTCTCCGACACCGTCGCCATGTAGAAACTGTCGCGATCGGCGATGAACGCCGCCTCGTTCGCGGTAAAGCGGTCGAATTCGCGGTGACCCTTGAAGTCCTGCCAGACGCGCTCCGCTCCCATCTTGGCCTGCGCGGCCCGGACGCTCGGCGTGATGGCGATGTCTAGAAAACCATAGGACACGGCGCTGATCCTTCCCTTCGGCAAGCGGGCGGGCGAACAAGGCCCATCGGCCGGTATATAGATCGTTCCATTTATTTGGATAATTGGCCAATATTGGGAAATTATTTCTCATAAAATGGAATAGTTCATGGATCGCCTCGAGGCCATGACGATCCTCTTGCAGGTGGCTGATAAGGGCAGCTTCTCGGCCGCCAGCCGCACGCTCGGCATGCCGCTGGCGACGGTAA
>CAYZFH010000414.1:0-2075 GCA_964477375.1 uncultured Rhizobiaceae bacterium
CCGTGCAGGCCGCCCGCGGTCTTGTAGACGGAGTCCGAGAACTTGCCGCCCGAGTGGAGCGTGGTGAGGATCACCTCGAGGGCCGACTTGTTCTTGAATTTAGGGTGTGGATCGACCGGGATGCCGCGTCCGTTGTCGGTGATGGTGACCGAGCCGTCGGCCAGCATCTCGACCTCGATGCGCGTGGCGTGGCCGGCCACGACCTCGTCCATCGAGTTGTCGAGCACCTCGGCGACCAGGTGGTGAAGCGCCGGCTCGTCCGTGCCGCCGATATACATGCCGGGGCGCTTGCGGACGGGCTCCAGCCCCTCCAGCACCTCGATGTCCTTGGCGGTGTAGCTGTCGCTCTTGCCGCCTTTGGCGGGGGCGTCGAACAGGTCGGCGGTCTTGGCGGCCTTAGGGGCCATGCTCGGTGCGCTCCGTCGCGTTCAGGCCTATAATACTGCCTGAAGTGGGTAATAAATGCAAAACTCCACTAAATCTAGTGGTTTAGGACAGGAGGCCGATATGGCGGATGAAGCCGCGCACCCCCATGGCGAGATCGCCATCCGCACCTTGGCCATGCCGGCCGACGCCAATCCGGCCGGCGACATCTTCGGCGGCTGGGTGCTGGGACAGATGGATATCGCGGGCGGCGTGGTGGCCCGCGCCCGCGCCAAGGGGCGGCTCGCGACCGTCGCCGTCGACGCTATGGTCTTCAAGCTGCCGGTCTTCGTCGGCGACATGCTGACCTGCCACGGCAAGATCGAACGGGTCGGGCGCACCTCGATCGCCGTTTGGGTCGAGGCCTGGGCCACGCGCAACGACGGCAGCAAGGTGCTCGTGACCGAAGGCAAGTTCACCTACGTCGCGATCGACGAGAACCGCAAGCCGCGAACTGTGCCCGCCGCCGATTGATCCAGGTCGATTGACCGGGGCCCTTCGCCGCTGCAACGTGGGCGGCGAAATCGATCCGCGGGGAGAATCCGAATGCGTTGGAAGCGCGCTTTGACCGTCGTCGGCGTCCATGCCGAGGGCGAATATGGCAAGGTCATCACCGGCGGCGTGGTGGATGTGCCGGGCAAGACCATGTTCGACAAGATGGTCCATCTGCGCGACCACGACGACGGGTTGCGCAAGTTCCTGTTGTTCGAACCCCGCGGCGCCGCCGTGCACAGCGCGAACCTGGTGCTGCCTTCGAACAATCCGAAGGCACAGGCCGGCTACATCATCATGGAGTCGACCGAATACCCGCCGATGTCGGGCTCCAACACGATCTGCACCGTCACGGCCATCCTCGAGACCGGCATCCTGCCGATGAAGGAGCCGATCACGGAGCTCACGCTCGAGACGCCCGCGGGCTTGGTCTACCTGACCTGCCGCTGCGAGAAGGGCAAGGTTCTGCAGGTCAAGTTCAAGAACGTGCCGTCCTTCGTCCAGGTGCTGGACGCCAATGTCGAGGTCAAGGGCGTGGGCACGGTGAAGCTGGACGTGGCCTATGGCGGCATGCACTACGCGCTAATCGACGCGGCCTCGGTCGGCTTCCGCATCACGCCCGACGAGGCGCGCGACATCTGCGTCATGGGCGAGAAGATCCGCGCGGCCTGCCAGGACCAACTGAAGGGCATCGTGCATCCGGAGAATCCCGGCATCCGCCATGTGACGATCACCGAATTCACCGGCCCGGTGAAACAGAAGGGCAAGGGTCTGACGGCCAAGAACACGGTCGTGGTGGCGCCCGGCCGGCTCGACCGCAGCCCGTGCGGCACCGGCACCTCGGCGCGCCTCGCGGTCATGCACGCGCGCAAGCAGATCAAGGTGGGCCAGGCCTTCGACCACGAATCGATCATCGGCACGCATTTCTACGCCGAGATCGTGGGCACGGCGAAGGTGGGCAAGAAGCCGGCCGTGATCCCCACCGTGGCGGGGCGCGGCTATATCACCTCGATCGGCCAGTACGGGCTCGACCCCGACGATCCGCTGCCCGAGGGCTACACGCTCTCCGACACCTGGCAGAGCGCGGTGAAGAAGCTGCAGAAGGTGAAGTGACAACGAAAAGGCCCATGACGCGATGCGCGGCATGGGCCTTTGACGTT
>CAYZFH010000415.1:0-2072 GCA_964477375.1 uncultured Rhizobiaceae bacterium
TCGATGCACGCCTCGCTGACCGAGTACGTCACCCGCTTCAACCAGGTCTTCAAGGGCTCCGTGCTGCCCAACCTGTGGAGCTTCAGCTCGCCCTCGGGCTTAGCCACCCTCAACCTGGAGATCACGCGGCAGTCCGGGATCGTGGGCTACAACAACTGCTTCTACGCCATCGCGGCCATCTCGGCGGCTGCGATTCCGCTGTGTTTCCTGCTTCGGCGCGGCAGCGGCGGCCAGGGTATGGGGCACGTCGGCTAGAGTTGAGCGGCTCCCCCGCCCGCCCTATGATCAGCGCGATTTTCAGCCACCAGCAGCGGGGGAATGGTCCGTGGCCCAGCTTTCCAACGAGCGCGTCACCTATCTCAACGGCAAGATCGTGCCGGAGAGCCAAGCCTTGGTCTCCTTCCGGGACCGCAGCTTTACCTACGGCGACGCCGTGTTCGACACCACGCGCACCTTCGCCCACAAGATGTTCAAGACGAAGGAGCATATCGACCGGCTGTACCGCTCGCTGCGTTATGTCCAGATCGATCCCGGCATCTCGCCCTCGGAACTGGCGAAGATCAGCGAGGAGGTTTGCGAGCGTAACCTGCACCTGATCGGCAAGGACGAGGATTATTGGGTCACCCAGCGCATCTCGCGCGGCGTCGACGTGCCGGGTGACGAGTTCACCGCCCATACCGGCCCGACCGTGATCGTGGAATGCCGTCCGCTGCCGCTCAAGGCGCGCGCCAAGCTGTTCCGCGACGGCATCCGCATCGTGGTGCCCTCCGTGCGCCGCGCGCCCGCGCAATCGTTCAGCCCGCGCGCGAAGAGCCACAACTATCTGAACCTGATCATGGCGGACCTCGAGGCCCGCTCGCAGGACAAGGAAGCCTGGGCCGTTCTGCTCGACCTCGACGGCAATGTGACCGAGGGCATGGGCAGCAACTACTTCATGGTCCAGGACGGACGCCTGATGACGCCGCGCGCGAAGAACGTGCTGCCGGGCATCAGCCGCCAGACCGTGATCGACATGGCGGCCAAGCTGGGCATCCCGTTCGAAGAGCGGGATATCGACCAATACGACATGCTGACCGCCGACGAGGCGTTCCTGACCTCGACCAGCCTGTGCATCTGCCCCGTCGCCAGCGTCAACGGCGCGAAGGTGGGCGACGGCAAGGTGCCCGGCCCGATCACCCAAAAACTCTGCAAGGCCTATTCGGAGTTCGTGAACTTCGACTTCGTGGCCCAGTATCTTAGGCACCTCAAGGCCTGATCCGCACCCGACCAAGGAGACGTTCGTGAAGGCACGCACCATCGCCCTGGCCGCCGCGTTCGCGCTGACGGCCGCCCTGCCCGCCCTGGCCGCCGATAAGGTCAAGATCGGCTACGTCACCACCCTGTCGAAGGGCCCCGCCGCCATCGGCAAGCAGATGCAGGATGCGGTCGAACTGGCGCTCGACCATCTGGGCAAGAAGATGGGCGGCCTGCCGGTCGAGATCGTCTATGTCGACGACGAGTTCGACCCCGAGGTCGGCAAGCTGCGCTCCGAAGAGCTGGTGAAGAAGGACAAGGTCGACTTCGTCTCCGGCTTCATCTGGTCGAACGTGCTGCTCCAGGCGCGCCAGCCGATCTTCAAGGCCAACACATTCCTGATCAGCTCCAACGCGGGCCCGCACGAGCTGGCCGGCAAGGAATGCTCGCCCTGGTTCTTCTCGACCTCTTGGCAGAATGACCAGATGCCCGAAGCCATGGGCAAGTACATGACCGACGCCGGCATCAAGCGCGTCTATATCCTGTCGCCAAACTATCCGGCCGGGCGCGACATGGCGGCCGGCTTCAAGCGCACCTACAAAGGCGAGATCGTCGGCGAGACGCTGACACCCTGGCCGCAGCATGCCGACTGGTCGGCCGAATTCGCCAAGATCCGCGCGACCGAGCCCAAGCCGGACGCCGTCTTCGTGTTCTATCCCGGCGGCGCGGGCGTCAATTTCGTGAAGCAATACGCCCAGTCGGGCCTCAAGGAGCAGATCCCGCTCTACAACGTCTTCACGACCGACAGCACGACGCTGAAGGCGCAGGGCGACGCCGCG
>CAYZFH010000416.1:0-1367 GCA_964477375.1 uncultured Rhizobiaceae bacterium
TTGCGGTGGGTGTAGCCCGCGTTGTTCACCACGATGTCGAGCTGGCCGTAGGTGTCGAGCGCGGCCTGGATCATGGCCTTCACGTCCTTCGATGACGTGACGTCGCCCTGGATGGCGGTCGCCTTGCCGCCTTGCTGGGCGATGCCGCCTGCCACGCGCTTCGCCGAATCGCCGTTCAGGTCGTTGACGATCACCTTGGCGCCTTCCTCGGCATAGCGAAGGGCGATGGCTTCGCCGAAGCCCGAGCCGGCTCCGGTGACGACGGCGACTTTTCCCGCAAGGCGCATGGGGCGCTCCCTGTTCAGAGTTTCGAGGCTTGTTCGCGCAGGACGAATTTCTGGATCTTGCCCGTGGACGTCTTGGGCAAGGGTCCGAACACGACCGTGCGCGGGATTTTGTAGGCTGCCATGTGCTTGCGGCAATAGGCGATGATCTGCTCCGGCGTCACCGGGCGCGCGCCGGGCTTGAGCGTCACGAACGCGCAGGGGCTTTCGCCCCATTTCGGATCGGGGCGCGCCACCACGGCGGCCTCCATGATCTCGGGGTGGCGGTATAGCGCCTCCTCCACCTCCAGGCTCGAGATGTTCTCGCCGCCGGAGATGATGATGTCCTTGGAACGGTCCTTCACCTCGACATAGCCGTCGGGGTGGCGCACCGCCAGGTCGCCGGTGTGGAACCAGCCGCCCTTGAACGCTTCCGCCGTGGCCTTGGGGTTCTTCAGATAGCCCTTCATCACCGTGTTGCTGCGGACCATCAGCTCGCCCAGATGCGCGCCGTCCGAAGGCTGCACTTCCAGCGTCTCGGGGTCGGCCACCATCACGCGGTCGAGCGTGGGATAGGCGATGCCCTGGCGCGCCATCTTCTCGGCCTTGCCCTTCATGGGCAGGTCGTTCCACTCGTCCTGCCAGGCGCAGAGCGTGGCGGGGCCGTAGGTTTCCGTCAGGCCGTAGAGGTGATGGACGCGGAAGCCCATGCGCTCCATCGATTCGATCACGGCGCTGGGCGGCGCGGCACCGCCCGTCGCCACCTGCACGGGCTGGGGCAATGCTTTGCGCTCGGCCTCGGGCGCATGGACCAGCATGTTCAGCACGATGGGCGCGCCGCACAGATGCGTGACGTTGTGCTCGACGATCAGCTCGAAAATGCGCTTGGGTTCCACTTTACGCAGGCAGACATGCGTGCCGCCCGCGACCGTGACGGCCCAGGTGTAGCACCAGCCGTTGCAGTGGAACATCGGCAGGGTCCAGAGATAGACCGTGTCCAGGCGCAGGCCGAAGGCCAGGATCTGGCCCATGGCGTTGAGCGAAGCGCCGCGATGGTGGAACACCACGCCCTTGGGATTGCCGGTCGTGCCCGAGGTATAGTTG
>CAYZFH010000416.1:1377-2067 GCA_964477375.1 uncultured Rhizobiaceae bacterium
GTTCCACTCGTCCGCGGGCATGCGCCAGGCGTGGTCGGGATCGCCTTCCTGCAGGAAGGTTTCGTAATCCTTTTCGCCGAGCAGCTCGCCGGATGGGTCAAGCGGATCGTCGATGTCGATGACTGGGATTGTCCGGCCCAGTTGCGTGAGTGCCGGCTTGATGACGGCGCTGAAGCAGCGGTCGGTGATCAGAAGCTTGGTTTCGGCATGGCCGAGGGTGAAGGCTATGGTCGCGGCGTCGAGCCGCGTGTTGAGCGCGTTCAGCACAGCGCCCGTCATGGGGATGCCGAAATGCGCTTCCAACAGCGCGGGCGTGTTGGGCGCCATGATCGAGACCGTGTCGCCCGGCCCGATGCCGCGCCGCGCGAGGGCCGAGGCCAGCCGGCGGCAGCGCGCGTAAAATTCGCCGTAGCTGGTGCGGCCCGCGCCGTGGATGATCGCGATCTTGTCGGGCCAGGTCGAGGCCACACGCTCCAGCTGGGTGAGCGGCGTCAGCGGCACATGATTGGCCGCGACCCGGTCCAGGCCCTGTTCGAAAGGATTCCCCGCGCTCATGCGGGAAAGATAGCGAGGGGGTGGGGTGCGGGCAAACGCGGGAAGCGCTGCACCTCTATATTTCAGGCTTCCATTTCTTGGCGCGCGCATCGGCGTCGCTGCGCTCGGTGACGTTCAGCCGCTCGCCGATCTTCT
>CAYZFH010000417.1:0-2065 GCA_964477375.1 uncultured Rhizobiaceae bacterium
CCCCGTAATCCTGGCGTTCGGCTGCGCCTTCGCGACCGGCCTCCTGTTCGGCTACTTGCCTGCGCGCAAGGCCGCCAACATGGACCCCGTGGTCGCGCTGAGCGCCGAATGACACACGCCATGCTCCGCAAATTTTCCCGCGCGCTGATCGCGCTTCCGCTCCTGCTCGGCGCCTGCAACCTGGGTCCGGACTACAAGCAGCCTGTGAGCGAGACGCCCGAGGCGTGGCAATGGGCGCCCATGAAGGAAGACCCGCAGCCCGTCACCTCCGAATGGTGGAAGGCGTTCAACAACGAAGAGTTGAACAAGCTGGAAGCGACGGCCATCGCCAACAACCAGGATTTGAAGGCCGCGGTCGCGCGCATCGCGCAAGCGCGCGCCACGGCCAAGGTTGCCGGCGCGCCGCTCTATCCCACCCTGTCCGCCGGCGGCGGCGCCGTGAAGTCCAAAGGCTCCGACGTCGTGGGCCCGACGGGGACGACCGTGACCGGCGGCGGCACCAGCCCGTCGACCACCACCTATGACGCGATCCTGTCGACGTCCTACGAACTCGACTTCTGGGGTAAGAACGCGGCCGCGGCGGATGCGGCCAACCAGCGCGTCATCTCCACCATCTACGACCGCGATACGGTCATGTGGACGCTGCAGTCGGACGTCGCCACCACCTATTTCCAGGTTCTGGCCGCACGCGACCGATTGCGCCTGGCACGCAACACGCTGGCGGCCTCCGAGAACATCCTGCGCTTCATCGAGGCGCAGTTCCGCGCCGGCGTCCTGTCGCCGCTGGAAGTCTCGCAGCAGCGCAGCGCCGTCGCGGCACAGCGCGCCACCATCCCCGCGCTGGTACAGGTCGAACGGGAATCGATCGCGGCCCTGGCCGTTCTGCTCGGCGTCTTGCCCCAGTCACTCAGGATCGAGACGCAGACGCTGCACGACACACGGCCGCCGGCGATCGAGCCCGGATTGCCGTCCACGCTCATGGAGCGCCGGCCGGATATCCAGAAGGCGGAATCGGATCTGCGCGCGTCCAATAAGGACATCGTCTCGGCCCACGCCGCGCGCTTCCCCAGCATCACGCTGACCGGCCAGGGCGGCTCGCAGGCCGTGCAGTTGGGCATGATGTTCGGACCGGGCAGCGCGCTCTACTCCATCGCCGCGTCGATCACGGCGCCCATCTTCCTGGGCGGCCAGCTGCAGGGCCAGGAAGAGTTGACCAAGGCCCAGTTCCAGGAACTGGCCGAGGTGTACCAGAAGTCTGTCATCTCGGCGTTCCGCGACGTCGAAGTGGCGCTGTCGGCGACCGACACCTCGTCCGTTCAATATGCGGAGAGCAAGGAAGCCCTGTTGCAGGCGCGCGAAGCCTATCGCGTGGCCGAACTGCGCTACCGCCGCGGCGCGGCGGACTTCCTCTCGGTCCTGAACTCCCAGGTCCAGGTCACCTCATCGGAAGACGCCGAGGTGCAGGCCGACCTTCTGCGCTTCAACGCCGTGGTCAGCCTCTATAAGGCGCTGGGCGGCGGCTGGGAAAAACAAGCGTCGCTGGCCAAGGCCGACGAAGAGAAAAAGGCCTTGGACGACGCGGAATAGTTAAATCTCCAAGGGACCGCTGGACATTACCGCGGCATAACCTATTTATGCGGTGCTCACCCTCTAGTGGATTTCCCATGTCGATGACGCCCGAGACGCCCGTGGTGAAGGCCGCCAGCCTTCGTCCCCTGCCCCAACTCATCTTCGCCTCGCGCTGGCTGCAGCTTCCGCTGTACCTGGGCCTGATCGTCGCGCAATGCGTCTATGTCGTGCTGTTCCTGAAGGAGCTGTGGCATCTGGTCGGCCATGCCTTCAGCTTTACCGAGCAGCAGATCATGCTGTTGGTCCTGGGCCTGATCGACGTGGTCATGATCTCGAACCTTCTGATCATGGTGATCGTCGGCGGTTATGAGACGTTCGTATCTCGGCTTAAGCTGCACAACCATCCCGACCAGCCCGAATGGCTGAGCCATGTGAACGCCAGCGAGCTGAAGATCAAGCTGGCCATGGCCATCATCGGCATCTCCTCGATCCACCT
>CAYZFH010000418.1:0-2060 GCA_964477375.1 uncultured Rhizobiaceae bacterium
GCGGTACTTGCATGTTTCGGGCGTTGTCGCCGTCGCGGTCGCATCGCTGACGGTCGCGGCCTACGGCCCCGTGCGCCTGTCCCTCGACAATTGGAAGACGCTGACCGAGGTCTGGCACCACCTGGAATTCTGGGCCGCGTCGCTCATCTTCCTTCTGGCCGCGATCGCCGCGGGCCACGAGCTGTCGCATCTGCATTGGAGCGATCTGGGTCTGATCGGCGTGCTGATCGTGGGTGCGATCGGCGCGCGCGCCATCGTCCTCTACGGACTCTTGCCCGGTTTGGCCGCGATGAAACTGGTGGCGCCGGTGGATGGCCGCTACAAGGCCGTCATCCTGTGGGGCGGCCTGCGCGGTGCGGTCACCATGGCGCTGGCGCTGGCCGTCGCGGAGAACCAGGCTCTGCCGGAAGAGACGCGGCGCTTCGTGGCCATCCTGGCCATCGGCTTCGTCCTGTTCACTCTGTTTGTCAGCGCGCCAACCTTGCGGCCGCTTCTGCGCCTGTTGGGTCTGGACAAGCTCGATCCGGTGGAAGCCGCGTTGCGCGAGCGTGTCGTCGCCATGTCGCACGCGAGCCTGCGCGAACAGATCGCGGAGTTCGCCAAAAGCAGCGGCATGGACGAGAAGGCGGCTCAGCAATTCGACTTGGCCAAGCCGGAGGACGAGCAGGACGTCCAGCTTTCCAAGGCGCAGCGGATGCAGGTGGGCCTGCTGACTTTGGCCTCGCGCGAGAAGAGCCTTTATCTCGAACGCGCGATGGAGCGGGCCGCGTCACGCCGGCTGGTGGCCATTCTGGTCAGCGCCGCGGATCGCATGAACGACCGGATCAAGAGCGAAGGCGTCGAGGGTTACAAGAAAGCCGCCAATGACCTGATTGCCTTTCCACGTCAGTTCCGGATCGCCCATTGGCTGCACCGGCGATTCGGCTGGAGCCAGTCGCTCAGCCAGCAGCTTGCCGACCGCGTCGAAATTCTTCTGATGTCCCAGCTCGCGGTGCGTGAACTGATGGCCTTCAACCGGGCCGATATGCGGTCCTTGCTGGGGCCGGGGACCAGCGACCGGCTGGCCGCTATCCTCGAAAAGCGTGCGGAGAGCGTGCGCGACGCCTTGTCGGCGATCACCCTGCAATACCCGACCTTCGCCGCCGCACTGCGCGAGCAGTATCTGGCGCGCACCGTGCTACGTCTGGAGGGTGCGGATTACGAGCGCATGTTTGAGGACGCCCTGATCAGCCGCGAGGTCTATCGCGATCTGCAGCATGAGATGTCCCACCGGCGCGAGGCCTTGGAACGGCGTCCGGTGTTGGACCTGGGGCTCAAGCTGCAGGCCATGATGCGCAGCCTGCCCATGTTCGCGGACCTGTCGGCCGACAGTGTCGAGAAGATCGGCCGCTTGCTGCGGCCCCGCCTGGCGATCCCCGGCGAGCATGTCATCCGCAAGGGCGACAAAGGCGACGCCATGTACTTCATCGCCAACGGCGAGGTCGAGGTGCGGGTGCCTTCGGGTCCGATCCGTCTCAAGGATGCGGATTTCTTCGGCGAGCTGGCCTTGCTCCACAACGCACCGCGCAGCGCCGATGTCGTGGCGGCCGGATTCTGTCAGCTTCTGGCGCTGGATCGCGGCGACTTCCACCGCTTCCTGCGCGCGAATCCGACGCTCAAGGAACAGATCGAGCGCGCGGCCGAAGCGCGCATGTCGAAGGCGCCGGCTTGAGGCGTGGCGGCCGCTCCTAGTGGTTGGAGCGGTGCAAGATCTTGTCGGTCAGGCCAGTTTCGTAATCGATGCCGGCCTTGGTCAGCAGCACGCCGTGCTCGGGTGAGTTGCGCACCAGGCCCTTGCGGTCGAGCGCCAGCCAGACGGATTGGTTGTGAAGGCCGGAAGCGTCCTGGGCCATGACGACCGCGTCGCCCACGTGAAAATGATCGCCATGTGCGTGGGGCAGGTGGTTGATGGCGACTTCGCCCGTTTCCTCGACCGGCGTCGCCAGGCCTTTGGTGCGGGCGATCTGCTGCAGCAGGGTCAGGGTCTTGAGCTGGAGCGGGTTGAGCTTCAGCGGATTGGT
>CAYZFH010000419.1:0-2020 GCA_964477375.1 uncultured Rhizobiaceae bacterium
GATCTCGGCTGGATGCGCCGTATGGCGAATTACTCCGAGGCCGAGAACCGCGCCGATGCGGGGCAGCTCGCAGGGCTGATCCATGTCCTCGACTCCCTGCCCAAGCCCACGGTCGCGAGGGTGCAGGGGGCGGCCATCGGCGGCGGCGTTGGATTGGTTGCGGCCTGTGATGTGGCGATCGCGTCCGAGGCCGCGTCTTTCGCGCTTTCCGAGGTGCGGCTCGGCCTCATTCCGGCGGTTATCAGCCCCTATGTCATCGGCGCCATCGGCCCGCGCCAGGCGCGGCGCTACATGCTGACGGCCGAGCGCTTCGATGCGGTGGAGGCCAAGCGGATCGGCTTGGTTCATGACACGGTTCCGGCGGCGGATTTGGATGCGGCGGTCGATGCCGTCGTCGCGGCACTCATGCTCGGTGGGCCGGAAGCGGTGCGCGAGTCCAAGGCGCTGGCCCGCGATGTGGGCGGCAGCCCGGATGAGGAGACACGCGCCGATACCGCGCGGCGCATCGCGCGGCTGCGTGCTTCGCCCGAGGGGAAGGAGGGCGTCTCGTCCTTCCTCGAAAAGCGCAAGCCGCGCTGGCAGGCGCCGTGAGCGAAGCGATCGTCCTTCACGCGGTGGATGCGCGCGGCGTCGCCACGGTGACGCTGAACCGGCCGGAACTGCACAACGCCTATAACGGCGATCTGATCGACGGCATCGCCTCGGCCTTCGGCGCCTTGCACGACGACCACAAGGTTCGCGCCGTGGTTCTGCGCGCCAACGGCAAGCATTTCTCGGCGGGCGCGGATCTCGGCTGGCTGCGCCAGGCGGCGGACTTCACGCCAGAGCAAAACCTGGATTTTTCGCTGCGCACCACGGGCGCCATGCGCGCGCTGATGGAGTTTCCCGCGCCGACCGTGGCGCTGGTGCATGGCGCCTGTTTCGGCGGCGGCACGGGACTGGTCGCAGCCTGCGACATCGCCATCGCGGGTGCGGACTCGACCTTCGCGCTGACCGAGGTTCGCGTGGGCGTGAACCCGGCGCCGATCATGCGGCCCATGAACGCCGCCATCGGGCCGCGCCAGGCGCGGCGCTATGCCCTGACCGGCGAGCGGTTCGACGCGGTGGAAGCCCGCCGCATCGGCCTGGTGCATGAGGCCGTGCCGCGCGACGAGTTGGAGGCCACGCTCTCTCGTATCGTCGATGCGCTGCTTCTCGGCGGGCCGCAGGCGTTGCGCGAGACCAAGGCGCTGGCCTTCGCCGTGGGCGGACTTTCGACCGACGATGCCACCGTGCGTGCGATGGCGACCGTCGCGGCCAAGCGCCGCGCCTCGGCCGAGGCGCGCGAGGGGCTCGGCGCATTCCTGGCCAAGCGGCCACCGGCCTGGGCGCCGAAGGGAGGCGCCTGAATGCGCGCGCGCCATCAACCGCTCGCGGCCTTCGCGCTTACCGCGATTCTCATCCTTCTCGTCGCCTCGTCGGTCGCCGAATCCGTCAATTATTTTTATGTCTTGGTGATCGGCCTGGTTGCGGCCTCGGTCGCCGTGTTCACCGTCATGTTTCCAACGTCGTATTTCTTTTCCATCGCGCTGGCGAACTTTCTGGTCGTCTACACATGCGTCTTCACGTTCATCCGTCTCACGGCCTTTTCCTCGTTGGACGCCTGGGTGGTGCATGTCGGTTACGCCATGCCCGTGGTGGCGTTCGTAATCGGGGCCGTCTGGCACCGGCGTGCGATCCGCGCCATCGTCGATGCGGCTGAGGCCAGCCATCGCCCGCAATTCCTGCGCGCGTTCACCTGGCTCGTCCCGTTGATGTTCCTCACGACATTGGCGTTTTTCGTGCCGATTTACGGGCTTTCGCACAATCAGCAGACGGCGTTGTTTCTCGTCAAAATGGCGGTCGCGTCCACCGTCGTGCTCTTGGCGAGCCGTTATATGGCGATCTTCCTGTTGGATGCGGGGCTGCTTTTCGAAGGTTTTTTCAAGCATGCCGGGCGGTTGTTTCTGCCGGCGTTCGCCTTTCTCACCTTCTATTCGCT
>CAYZFH010000420.1:0-2018 GCA_964477375.1 uncultured Rhizobiaceae bacterium
TCGTCGTAGATGAACAGAAGATCGAGATCGGATTTCATGGTCATCTCGCGCCCGCCTGTCTTGCCGAGCGCCACGACCGCCATGCCGTTGCCCGCGATCCGCCCGTGGCGGCGGGCGAAATCGTTCTCGACGGCGGGCAGGAGCGCGGACAGCGCCGTGTCGGCGATGTCCGCCAAGGCCTCGCCCGCGCGCGCCGCGTCGACCTTGTTGCGCAGCATCTGAACGCCGACCTGGAACTTCCGGTCGTTGGTCCAGCGCCGGATCATGTCCAGGTGGTCCTGGTAATCGCGCGCCTGCGCCAGCACGCGCTCCAGGTCCGCGCGCAGCACGGATACCGGCGGCGGAGCGCTGAAAAAGTCCTTCTGCAAGACCGCTTCGAGGCTCGAAGGGCGGCGGCTCAGATGGTCGGCCAGGCGCGGGGCCTCGCCCATGATCTCGGCGACCAGGCCCAACAGGTCGGGGTTGGAATAGAACAGCGAGAAAAGCTGCACGCCCGCCGGCAGGCGGCTCATGAACTCGTCGAACTTCACGAAGGCTGCGGTCGGGTTCGACGTCTTGGCCAGCGCGTCCAGAAGCGCGGGCGTCAATTCCGTCAGCAGCTCGCGCGCGCGCGTGCTGCGCATCGCGCGGTAACGGCCGTGATGCCAGCCGCGGATCAGGGACGACACGGTGGCGGCGTCCTCGAAGCCGTAGGCCGCGATCGTCTTGAGGGTTTCGGGATCGTGGTCGACGCCGGTGAAGCTGAGATTGCCCGGTCCGCTGAGCGCCGGCGCTTCCTCGAACAGCTTGGCGTAGATCTCCTCGACCGTGCGCAGTTTTTCCAGCAACGCGGCGGAAAAGGACTCGGTGCCGTCGAAACCCATGAAGTTCGCGAAGCGCGCGAGTCCCTCGGCATCCTCCGGCAGGGTCTGGGTCTGCTCGTCGGACACCATCTGCAGCCGGTGCTCCGTTTCGCGCAGGAAACGGTAAGCATCGATCAGCCGCTCCGCTTCCGCCGGATCGACGCGGCCCAGTTCGGCCAGGACGCGCAGCGTGTCGCAGGTGCCGGCGGTGCGCAGGCGCGGTTCCCGCCCGCCCCAGATCAATTGCTGGGTCTGGGCGAACAGTTCAATCTCGCGGATGCCGCCGCGCCCCAGCTTCACGTTATGGCCCGCGACCGCGATGTCGCCGCCGCCGTGATGGGCGTTGATCTGCCGCTTGATGGAATGGATGTCCTGGATGGCGGCGAAATCCAGATGGCGGCGCCAGATGAACGGCTTGAGTTGCGACAAGAAACGGGTGCCTGCGTCCAGATCGCCGGCCACGGCGCGCGCCTTGATGAAGGCCGCGCGCTCCCAGTTCTGGCCCAGACTTTCGTAATACATTTCCGCCGCCGCAATCGTGAGGGCGGGCGGTGTCGAGCCCGGATCGGGCCGCAGGCGCAGATCGGTGCGGAACACATAGCCGTCGGCCGTGCGCTCCGCCATGTAACGGACAAGATTGTGCGTTAGACGGACGAACCGGCGCTGGAGGCCCGGCCGTTCGTCGGGCGGAACGGCATCGCCGTCGTAAAGGACGATCAGATCGATATCGCTCGAATAGTTGAGTTCGCGCGAACCCAGTTTACCCATGCCGAGAACGATCAGTTTCGAGCGGCGCACCGGATCGCCGTCCGGAACCGAAGCCAGAAGGCGGCGGCAGGTGAACTGCAGCGCCGCTTCCGCGAAGGCGGAGAGGGTGCCCGTGACTTTTTCGAGGTCCCATACGCCGCCGATGTCGGCCAGCGCCACGAGAAGCGCCAGCCGCCGCTTCGCGGTCCGCAGCGCCTGCATGGCGTCGGCGTCCGAACCGGCGGCGGGATCGGCCTCGAGGCCGGCCAGGAGATTTTCCGCTGTGCGGTCGGGACCGTCATTCAGCAGTCCGCGCACGAAGGCGGTTTCGCGTAAGAGGCTTTGGCTCAGATACGGGCTGTTGCCGAACACGCTTTCCAGCCACGCGCGGCCGGTTTGTCCCGTGATGCCCTGTACCATCGGTCGGTG
>CAYZFH010000421.1:0-2009 GCA_964477375.1 uncultured Rhizobiaceae bacterium
CGCCTGTACCGCAAGGTCAGCCGCCGGATCATCCCGCTGATGATGGTCCTGTACCTGTTCGCGTTCCTCGACCGGGTGAATATCGGCTTCGCCGCCCTCACCATGAACAAGGATCTGGGCTTCACGCCGTATATCTACGGCTGGGGCGCGGGCATTTTCTTCCTCGGCTACATCCTGTTCGAGGTGCCGAGCAACGTCGTGCTGGCCAAGGTGGGCGCGCGGCTGTGGATCTGCCGCATCATGGTGACGTGGGGCATGGTCTCCTCCGCCATGGCGCTCGTCGGCGGCGAATGGAGCTTCTATATCCTGCGCTTCCTGTTGGGCGTGGCCGAGGCCGGCTTCCTGCCCGGCATGATCTTCTATCTGACCTATTGGTTCCCGACGGCACGGCGCGCGAAGTTCGTTGCGCTGTTCATGGCCGCGGTGCCGCTGGCCAGCGCCCTCGGCGCGCCGGTCTCGGGCTTCATCATCGGCATCGACGGCGTGCTCGGTCTCAAGGGCTGGCAGTGGCTGTTCATTCTCGAAGGCTTGCCGTCGTGCCTTCTGGGCGTATTGGTGCTGTTCCTTTTGCCCGATGGTCCGGCCAAGGCGTCCTGGCTGACCGACGCGGAAAAAACGGAGATCGCCGAACGCCTCACGCGCGACCGCGCGGCCAACCCGCACCGGGTGCATGAATCACTGTGGCCTGCCTTGCGCGATTATCGCGTGGTGGCGCTCGGCTTCGTCTATTTCGGCATCGTGGTCGGGCTCTACGGCATCGGCCTGTGGCTGCCGCAGATCGTCAAGGCCATGGGCTTCACCAACCAGGATGTCGGGCTGATCGTGGCCGTGCCCTATTTCTTCAGTGCCGCCGCCATGATGCTGTGGGGCCGGCACAGCGACCGCACCGGCGAGCGCGTCTGGCATGTGGCGCTGCCGGCGCTGGTCAGCGCCGCGGGTTTCCTCGCCAGCATCTATCTCGATTCGACCGTGCTGCAGCTTTGCGCGCTGGGCGTCGCCTGCGTCGGCATCTATTCGGCGCTGGGGCCGTTCTGGACCCTGCCGTCGATGTTCCTCGGCAGCATGGGCGCGGCCGCCGGCATCGCGCTGATCAATTCCGTCGGCAACGCGGGCGGGTTCCTCGGCCCGTATCTGGTCGGCTGGATCAAGGAGGCGACGGGCAGCTTCCGCCTGGGCATGGTTGCCTTGGCGATTGGGCTGATCGGCGCGGCGATCCTCGCACTCCTGTTGTCGCGCGCGCTTCATCTCGCATCCGCGCGGCGCAATCCCGCATGACGCAGCTTTCTTCACCTGCTGCCTTGCGCAACCGCGATCCGATCCTGGACGTGCTGCGCCTGCATCTGCCGCCCAGGGGCCTCGTGGTCGAGATGGCCAGCGGTTCGGGCGAGCATGTCGTCCACTTCGCGCGCCATCTGCCCGGCCTCATCTTTCAGCCGAGCGATCCCAATGAAGATGCGCGTGCCAGCATCGATGCCTGGGTCGAGGAGGCGGGCCTGCCCAACGTGAAGCCCGCGCTCGATCTGGATGTGACGCGCCGTCCGTGGCCGTTCGTCAACGTGGCTGCGATCCTCTGCATCAACATGGTGCATATCTCGCCCTGGCCCGCGACCGAGGCGCTCATCGCGGGTGCCGCGCGGCATCTCGTGCCGGACGGCGTTCTTTATTTATATGGCCCCTACAAGCGGGGCGGCGCCCACACCGCGCCCAGCAACGAGGCTTTCGACCAATCCTTGCGATCCCGCGATCCCGCCTGGGGCATACGCGATCTGGAGACGGTGACGGCGCTCGCGGTTTCCGCCGGGTTCGCGGAGCCTACAATCGTGCCCATGCCCGCCAACAACCTGTCGCTCGTATTCCGCCGCGCCATCTAGGTGGACCGGGTTCATTGAGGAGAGATTCTATGTCCATCAGAACCCGTTTGATCCAAGCGCTGTGCGCCGTGCTGGCTATGTGTCTCGCCTTCGCGCCCATGGCGCAGGCCTGCACCGGCATGATGCTGCAGTCCAAGG
>CAYZFH010000422.1:0-2007 GCA_964477375.1 uncultured Rhizobiaceae bacterium
GGCCATCGGCGGACCTATATCGGCTCGATGCCTGGCAAGATCATCCAGAGCATGAAGAAGGCGAAGAGCTCGAACCCGCTGTTCCTGCTCGACGAGATCGACAAGCTCGGCCAGGACTGGCGCGGCGACCCGTCTTCGGCACTCCTTGAGGTGCTCGATCCCGAACAGAACGGGACGTTCCAGGACCACTACCTGGAGGTCGAATACGACCTGTCTGACGTGATGTTCGTGACCACCGCGAATACGCTGCGCATGCCCCAGCCGTTGCTGGACCGTATGGAGATCATCCGCATCCCCGGCTATACCGAGGATGAGAAGATCGAAATCTCCAAGCGGCACCTGCTACCCAAGGTGCTGGAGGCCCACGGCCTGAAGAAGGGCGAGTTGAACGTCAGCGACAGCGCTTTGACCGACCTCATCCGCTTCTACACGCGCGAGGCGGGTGTCCGTAACTTGGAGCGTGAGCTCGCCAATGTCGCGCGCAAGGCGGTGAAGGAGATCGTCGGCAAGAAGACGCCGAAGGTCCACGTCACCAACCGGAACCTCAACAAGTTCGCGGGCGTGCAGCGTTACCGCTACGGCGCTGTCGAGGCCGAGGATTTGGTGGGCGTGTCCACCGGCCTGGCCTGGACCGAGGTCGGCGGCGAGTTGCTGTCCATCGAAGCGGTGATCCTGCCTGGCAAGGGCAAGATGACCATCACAGGCAAGCTCGGCGACGTGATGCAGGAATCGGTGCAAGCCGCGAACAGCTATGTCCGCGCGCGCAGCCCGTCCTTCGGCATCAAGCCGACCCTGTTCGACCGCAAGGACATCCACATCCACGTGCCGGAAGGGGCGACCCCAAAGGACGGCCCATCCGCGGGTGTGGCCATGGCCACTGCGATCGTCTCCGTGTTGGCGGGCCTGCCTGTCCGCAAAGACGTCGCGATGACGGGCGAGATCACGCTGCGCGGCCGTGTCCTGCCGATCGGTGGTTTGAAGGAAAAGCTCTTGGCCGCTTTGCGCGGCGGTATCCGCAAGGTCCTGATTCCGAAGGACAACGAGAAGGATCTGGCGGACATCCCCGACAATGTGAAGAAGGGACTGGAGATCGTGCCGGTGACGAACGTGGACGAAGTTCTCGTCCACGCGCTGGCGGCGCCTCTGCGTCCGATCGAGTGGAACGACGACCAGAGCATCGCCCCGGCGCAAGCGCCGGCGGGAGATGCCGGCGGCGTCGTCACGCACTGATCCCTTAAACGGTTCGAAGCTCGAAAACCCGCGAGAAACTTAGGTTTCTCGCGGGTCTTTCGTTGACGGCTGTTGCCGTTCGATTTACAAGAATCGAGCGGGGGACTCGCAATGCTCGTGGTTCACTTTCCTCTCAGACCCAAAGGGGGGCGTTGATGAACAAAAATGAGCTAATCGCCGCTGTCGCCAAGAAGGCGTCGATGTCCAAGTCCGAAGCGACCAAGTGCGTTGATACCGTGATCGACTGCGTGACCGCGTCGCTCAAGAAGGGCAACGAAGTCCGTCTCGTCGGTTTCGGGACGTTCAGTGTCGCCCATCGAAAGGCGTCCATGGGACGTAATCCGCGGACCGGCGCCCAAATTAAAATTCCCGCGTCCAAGCAGCCGAAATTCAAAGCCGGCAAAGCACTGAAATCCGCCGTCAACTGACTGACGGAATCCAATCCAACGCGCCGGCCGTTCCGAGCAACGGTCGGCGTGATTGTTTTCGAGGCTTCCGCTAGATTGCCGCCCTTCGGGCGATTAGCTCAGCTGGTAGAGCGCCTGCTTTACACGCAGGATGTCGGAGGTTCGAACCCTTCATCGCCCACCATTTCGCCGGCGGGCGGCACTGGCCAAATCCTTGCCGGCCCACCATTTATTCCAGGGGCTTCCTTGACTCACCCAGGCCCCTAAAGTAGAGGACACTGCCTTCGCGCAGCGGGGGTGTAGCTCAGTTGGTTAGAGCGCCGGCCTGTCACGCCGGAGGCCGCGGGTTCGAGTCCCGTCACTCCCGCCA
>CAYZFH010000423.1:0-2005 GCA_964477375.1 uncultured Rhizobiaceae bacterium
CGCTCCATCTCGACCCGCTCCACCCCGATCGCATCCAGGATCGCGCGCGGCGCGCGAATCTCACCGTTATAGCGGCCGAGATAGCAGGGATCGTGATAGGTGGTCTTGGCGGCGGGCGATTTCGCCTTGGGCAAGGCGCCCTGGCTCACCAGTTCGTCGAGCAGCATCGTGTGGTGCAGCACTTCGTGGCGCGCGCCGAATGCCGGGTATTCGTTCCGCAGGCTGTGGAAGACATGCGGATCGGCGGTGACGATGCGGCGGAAGCGATATTTTGCCAGCGTGGCCGCGTTCCGTTTGGCCAGATCCTGGAATGTCGCCTCATCGCCCAAACGCCGGGCCAGATCGCCCGTGTCCAACTCTTCCTCGCCCAGGACGGCGAAGTCGATCTTGGCATGACGCATCAGGCGTACGAGCGCGCGCAGGGTGCGCTGGTTGCGCAGGTCGAACGCCCCCTCGCCCAACCACAGAAGCACGTCGCACTCGCCTTTGGCAGAAATCAGCGGCAGGGACAGATCAGCTGCCCAGTCGAGACGGCTGGCGAGCGCTGCGCCGCTCTGCGTGTCGGTCGCACGCAACTCCGCCAACACCAACGGCGCCTTGCCGGGCACGGCGCCCTTCTCCAACGCCTGGAAACGGCGCAGATCGACGATCGCATCCACATGCTCGATCATCATCGGACATTCCTGCACGCAGGCACGGCAGGTGGTGCAGGACCACAGCGTGTCGGGGTGGATCATGGCGCCATCGCCGATGATCGGTTTGTCGGGACCGCCATGCGCCTGGCCCACCGCTCGCCCCGGATAGGGACTGCCCGCGTAGGCGGCATCGCTGGCGCCCGGATCGACCGCGCGCGCCAAATCCTGGATCAGCTTCTTGGGATTGAGCGGCAGCTCCGCCGCGAAGGCCGGGCAGACCACTTCGCACCGTCCGCACTGGACGCACGCGTCGAAACCCAGAAGCTGGTTCCATTTGAAATCGGACGGCGCTTCGACGCCCAGCTTGGGCGATTCGAGATCGAGCGGCTTCAAACCGGAATCGGGCCGCGCCGCGCCCAGGCGCTGGAAGCGCGGGTGGCAGATCAGGTGCATGGCGCCCGCGAAGGAATGCTTCATCGGGCCGAGCGGCAGGAACGCCACCATCTCGGCGCAGCCCCAGGCCGCCAGCAACAGAACCACGATCCCCGGCACGGAAAGCGCCGTGAACGGCGCGACCAGACCCGCCTTGGGTAAGGTGGCCAGGAAGAACGCGGCGGCGAAGGCGAACAAGCTCCAGGGCAAACGGCTAAAGCCGCCGGCGGAGAGACGCGCCGGCTTCGGGTTACGGCGCAACGCGACGAAAGCGGCACCGACCCCCATCAACGCCAGGAAGGCCAGCAGCAGCCAAGCCAGTACAACCGAATCAATATCGAACAGATGGACGGCCAGCGTCAGCACGAACGCGGCGGTGAATCCGCCCGCCACCATGACATGCATGCGCGCGGTATAGGGATCGCGGGCGACGATATGGTGCAGATCGACGAAGTAACTTTGCGGAAAGCGCAGGAGACCGCGCAGGAAGTCGACCTGCGCCGGCTGCCCGCGAAACCAGCGGCGCGCCCGCCAGAGGGCGCAGGCCGCGCCCACCACCACGCAAATCCCGATCAGCCACTGAAGCTGGATCATCGCCGCGCCTTCAGATGTCTTTGCATAGACGCAAGGAGTCGAAGATCGCCGCGTGGATGTTGCGGCTGGCCCAAGCATCACCCACACGGAACAGCTGGAACGCGCCGCCGGGATTGACCTCAAGCGCGCTGGGGCCGGAATCGGCCACGCTGCGTAAATCGACCTCGCCCAGATTCTTGGCCATGGGCTTGAGAGCGAAATAAAGCGCGTCGTTCGGCATGGTGCCGCACTCGCCCACCACCTGGT
Organism: uncultured Rhizobiaceae bacterium; assembly: GCA_964477375.1. GTDB lineage: Bacteria > Pseudomonadota > Alphaproteobacteria > CADEGL01 > CADEGL01 > CADEGL01. The sequence continues at coordinate 1,908 of CAYZFH010000423.1, forward strand.
CGACCACCCGCTCCTCTTCCTCATGCGTGAAGACGTTGGCCAGCACGGCCACGAGCTGGTTGCCCTCGCGATAGATGTTGGTCAACCGCAAGTCCGGG
>CAYZFH010000424.1:0-1968 GCA_964477375.1 uncultured Rhizobiaceae bacterium
GCGACGACCTCAGGAAGCGGCTGATGATCTACCGGCTGCGCAGCAAGGCCACGATCGAGGCGCTCGACGGCTGGAGCGTGTTCGCAGCCTGGGGCGACGACGCGCTGAACGCACTGGGCCTCGGCATGGAAGCCGGCGCGGCCGCAACCTTGGGTGAAGGCGTTGCATTCACCGACCCGCGCCTGGCCGCGCTCGGCGCGCGTGTCCTGCTGCCAAGCGAGGACACCGCCGCGTTGAGCGGCTTCACCCGCGAGGATGCCGCCGCCTACGACCGCTGGCGGCTTACCCACGGCGTGGCCGACGGCAGCCGCGATCTCGAGCCCGAGAAGTCGATCCTGCTCGAATCGAATTTCGAGGAATTGAACGGGGTTGATTTCAACAAGGGCTGTTATGTCGGCCAGGAATTGACCGCGCGCACCAAATATCGCGGGCTGGTGAAGAAGAAGCTGGTGCCCGTCGAAGTCTCCGGCGCGGCCCCCGAGCCGGGCACGCAAATCCTGCTCGACGGCAAGGACGCCGGAACGATGCGCAGCGCGCGGGACGGGCATGGTCTGGCGCTTCTCCGTCTCGATGCCATCGACGCCGCGGAAGGTGCGCTCACCGCCGGTGGCGCACGCCTGATCCCCCGCCTGCCCGGCTGGATGCGCCTGCCGGAGAAAGCCGGGACTTAGACGTCGCGCTCCACGCGGGCCAGCGCGGCCTGCGCCGCCGCTAGCCGTGCGATGGGCACGCGGTAAGGCGAACAGGACACATAATCCAGCCCGACCACTTCGCAGAAGCGAATCGACGACGGGTCGCCGCCATGCTCGCCGCAAATGCCGAGCTTCAGGTCTTTTCGTGATTCACGGCCCCGCTCGGCCGCGATCTTGACCAGTTCGCCCACGCCGTCGATATCCAGCGAGACGAAGGGGTCCTGCTCGACGATGCCCTGGCGCAGGTAGGAGTCCAGGAAATTGCCCGCGTCGTCACGCGACAGGCCGAACGTGGTCTGGGTCAGGTCGTTGGTGCCGAAGCTGAAGAACTCGGCCGTCTCGGCGATCTCTTTCGCGCGCAGCGCGGCGCGCGGCAGTTCGATCATGGTGCCGACCAGATAGTCCAGCTTGGCGCCGGTCGCCTTCTTCACCTCGCCCGCGACCCGGTCGATCACGGCCTTGAGGATATCCAGCTCCTTCTTCACGCCCACCAGCGGCACCATCACCTCCGGCACCACGGGCTTGCCCGATTTCTTGCCGGCTTCGACGGCGGCCTCGAAGATCGCGCGCGCCTGCATCTCATAGATTTCGGGATAGGTGATGCCCAGGCGGCAGCCGCGATGGCCGAGCATGGGGTTCGATTCATGAAGACGCTGGGCGCGCTGGCGCACCAGCGCGACATCGACACCCGCGGCCTTGGCGACCGCGACCATGTCGGCCTCGCTGTGGGGCAGGAACTCGTGCAGGGGCGGGTCCAACAGGCGAATGGTGACCGGGAGCCCGGCCATGATCTCGAACAGGCCGACGAAATCCTGCCGCTGCATCGGCAGGATCTTGGCCAGTGCCCGGCGGCGCCCGGCCTCGTCGGTGGCCAGGATCATTTCGCGCATGGCGACGATGCGCGTCTCGTCGAAGAACATGTGCTCGGTGCGGCACAGCCCGATGCCTTCCGCGCCGAAGCGGCGCGCGGCCTCGGCGTCCGCAGGCTGATCGGCATTCGCGCGCACCTTCATGCGGCGCACCTTATCCGCCCAGCCCATGACGGTGGCGAAATCGCCCGTCAGCTCCGGCTGGATGGTGGCGACGGCGCCCAGCATGATCTGGCCTGAGGCGCCGTCGATGGTGATGCGGTCGCCAGCGCGCACCGTGACCGGACCGGCCGACATGGTGCCCGCCGCCGCATCGATCTTGAGCTCGCCTGCGCCCGCGACGCAGGGGCGGCCCATGCCGCGCGCCACCACCGCCGCATGGCTGGTCATGCCGCCGCGCGCGGTGA
>CAYZFH010000425.1:0-1965 GCA_964477375.1 uncultured Rhizobiaceae bacterium
TTCTGAACTTGCTTCTTCAGCATGGAGCGGGGCGCATGGGGCAAATCGTGGCCGTGATGGTCCAGGCAATCGCCCATCACCAGCGCTGTCTTCTCCAGCCATGGAATCAGGCGCAGGGTCGACATGTCCGGCTTGATGACGAAGTCGCCGTAGCCCTTTTCCCACGACGAAGCCTTGTAGCCCGAAATCGTCTCCATCTCGATGTCGGTCGCCAGCAGATAGTCGCAGGCGTGGGCCTCGTGCATGACGGTTTCGAGGAAATAGCGCCCGACCACCCGCTTGCCGAGGAGACGACCCTGCTGGTCGGGGAACACGGTCAAGACCGTGTCGATCTCACCCGACTTCACGAGCTTGCGGAGCATGGCGAGGTCCAGCGAGGCTTTCATGGTGAACTCCGGGAAAAGGCGAGGGGCGAATGTAGCGGCGGGAGCGTCCAATCGCTAGCCGGCTTCCTTGGCGAAGAATTCCCGCGTGAACTCAGCGAAGGCCGCGGCGCGGCGCGTCTGGGTGGCGCCTGCCAAGCGGACCAGCACCATGCGAGCGGGCACCAACGGGTCCTTGATCGGGCGGCAGACCAGGCGCTTGCCGTCGTAGGTCAGATCTTCCGCCGGCCGCATGTTCAGCATCGAGTAACCGTGGCCGTTGGCGACCAGGCACCGGACCATCTCGTAGGACGGCGTGCGGTGGGCGACCAAAGGCTCGATGCCGAGTGCGATGAAGCGAGAGAGGAAATATTCGCGCGTCGAGGGCAGGTCGAGCAGCACCAGCGGCTCTTTCGCCAGTTCAGACAGCGAGAGCTTCGGCGCCTTCGCAAGCCGGTGCCCCTTGGGCAGCAGGATATAGGGTTGGAACTCGGCCAGCGGCTCGGCCACCAAATCGCGGTCGGCGCCGACGGCGTAGTCGTAGAGAAGCGCCAGTTCGAACGCGCCGCTCTTGAGGCCCTGGGGCAATTCCTCATGGTGCCCTTCGGTCACGCGCACATCCATGCCGGGATAGCGCGCGCGCACGCCGGACAGGAGGCGCGGCACGAAGAACGGCGCGATGGTGACGAAGCAGCCGATCTCAAGCGTACCGGTCAGCGCTTGCCCTAGACCCGCCGCGCCGCTTTCGAACTCGCGCGCATGGTCTAACAGGCTGCGTGCTTCGGGCAGCAGGCGCCGTCCCGCCGGAGTCAGCGCCATGCCCTGCGCATGGCGGCGCAGGAAAAGTTGCACGCCGAACTGGCCTTCCAGGTCCGCGATGGCGGCCGAGACGGAAGGCTGGGAGATCGACAGCGCGCGCGCCGCTGCGCTGACCTCGCCGTGCTCGGCGGCGGCGACGAAATAGCGAAGCTGGCGCAGGGAAAACGGCATAGGGAAACCCTATTCAAGATAACGCAAAATTATATTTCCCCGATGCAAGGCGGGCAAGGCAGAGTCGCCCCCGCAAGCCACAGCGACAGAGGGAGCAGGGGCATGATCCGCACGGGCGCGCAGTACCGCGAATCGATCCGCGACGACCGGCAGGTGTGGATGGAGGGCGAGCGCGTCAAGGACGTGCCCAACCATCCCATGTTCAAGCCCATCGTCGACGTCCGCGCCCGCATCTACGACATGGCTCACGACGCCAAGACCCAGGACCTGATGTCCTATGTCGACAAGGCGACGGGCGAGCGCAACTGCATCGGCCACAAGCTGCCCTACGAGCAGAAGGACTGGCACGACAAGCGCGCTTCGGTCGACGCGGTGATGAAGGATATCGGCGGCGTCGTCATCCGCGTGGGCGACGAGACCATCGGCGAGATGTGGTCGCTCTATGACGGGCGCGACGTGCTCAACGAGGTCGACCCGCAGTTCAGCCAGAACATCGAGCGCCATATCAAGCTGGCGCTGGAGACCGACATTTTCCACGTCTCGGCCAACACCGATCCCAAGGGCGACCGTTCCAAGCGCCCGCAGGACCAGGACCCGGACATGCTGCTGCACG
>CAYZFH010000426.1:0-1954 GCA_964477375.1 uncultured Rhizobiaceae bacterium
ACGTCGTTGTAGCCTTCGACGTCGGCCTTCTGGGCGAAATAGAGATAGCGACGATTGGCCTGGGACTCGCCCGCGAAGGCGGCCTTCAGATTGCCTTCCGTCTGACTGCCTTTCAGTTGCTTTGCCATGTCATCCTCCCTTGCAAAGCGGTGGAATACTCACGCCGTGGTCCAGGCCCCCTGCTGAGCCCAGGAGTCGCCGAGGCGATTCCGACGTTCCTTAAACAGTGGCTTTCGCCAAAGTCTTTGTCAATATTTTATAGTAATTCTAATAAAGCTTAGACGCCGTTGCCCGAGGGCAGTTTGCGCACGCGGACAACCACGTCGACGCGGTCGACCACGGTGCCGGGCGGCGTTTCCGGCAAACCGGAAAGCGCGACCTGATCGCCCGGAATGTCCATCAGCTCACCGTCAGCCTCGACGAAGAAATGATGGTGTCCGCTGACATTCGTGTCGAAGTAGCGGCGCACGGGATCGACCACGACCTCGCGCAGGAGGCCGGCGTCGGTGAACTGGTGCAGGCTGTTGTAGACCGTGGCCAGCGACACGCGGATGCCTTCCGACGTCGCTTCGCCGTGAAGCTGCTCGGCCGTCACATGGCGGTCGCCCTTGCCGAACAGAAGACGCGCCAAAGCCAAGCGCTGGCGCGTCGGGCGCAAGCCGGCGGCGCGCAGGCGGCCGATGCTTTCGGTATAGGGGCGTGTCCGGCTCATGAATTGGATATAGCGCCGTTCAGGGCTAATTTCCAGACCGGCTCCAAGCTGCCGGATAAGTATTTGTTATAAATTAAACTTTATCACTCGTCGGCGGAGGCTGAACCGCGGGGGTCGGGCATGCCGATGGCGTGATAGCCGCAATCGACCCGCAGCACCTCGCCCGTGACGCCCGCGGACAAGTCCGACGCGAGATACAGCGCGGCCGAACCAACTTCGTCGAGCTTCAGATCGCGGCGCAGTGGCGCGTGATCGCGATGCCAGTTGAGGATGCGCCGTGCGTCGCTGATGGCAGCGCCCGCGAGCGTGCGCATGGGACCGGCCGACAGCGCGTTGACGCGAATGCCGCGGGGCCCGAGATCGACCGCGAGATAACGCACGCTCGTTTCCAGCGCGGCCTTTGCCACGCCCATGACGTTGTAACTGGGGATGACGCGCTGCGAGCCTTCGAAGGTCAGCGTGATCAGGCTGCCGCCCGCGTCCATCAACGGTGCCGCGCGCCGCGCGACCTCGGTGAAGGAGAAGCAGGAGATCAGCATGGTGCGGCGGAAATTCTCGCGCGTCGTGTCGCTGTAGCGGCCCTTCAGTTCGTTCTTGTCGGAGAAGGCGATGGCGTGAACGACGAAATCCAGCTTGCCCCAATCCTTGGCCAGGGTCTCGAAGGTCTGGTCCAGGCTGGCTGCGTCCTCGACGTCGCAATGCAGGATGTGGCGTGCGCCCAAGCTCTCGGCCAAGGGCCGCACGCGCTTGCCCAGCGCCTCGCCCTGATGGGTGAAGGCGATCTCCGCGCCCTGTCCATGCAGCGCGGTCGCGATGCCCCATGCGATGGAATGGTCGTTGGCGACGCCCATGACGAGGCCGCGCTTTCCCGCCATGAGGTTCTGAAGATCGCTCATGGGCAATGCGCCGGGCGCGGTCGCGCCGAAGGATGTCGGGAATTCACAGCGGTCCTGGCGCTCAGCCGTCGTAACGCTGGAAGGCCAGGGTCGCGTTGGTGCCGCCGAAGCCGAAGCTGTTGGACAGAACGCAATTGATGTCCACGTTGTCCTGCCGCTCGCGCACCAGCGGCATGCCTTCGGCCGCGGGCTCCAGATTGTCCACGTTGGCGGACGCACAGATGAAGCGGTTTTCCATCATGAGCAGCGCGTAGATGGTTTCGTGCACGCCCGCGGCACCCAGCGAGTGGCCGGTCAGCGCCTTGGTCGAATTGAAGGCCGGGATGCGGTTGCGCTTGGCGAACGC
>CAYZFH010000427.1:0-1931 GCA_964477375.1 uncultured Rhizobiaceae bacterium
CCGGCCGCGATCGAATGCGCGCCCATGGGATTGAGTACGCGCCAGGCGCGTTCGTTGGTGTCCTTGGGCAGGGCATGAAGCCGCTGGTTCAGTTCGCGCACCTTGGTGCCGGCGATATCGACGTCGATCATGGCGGTCAGTTCAGCGTCCAGGTGTAGACGACGGCGGGCTTGGGCTCCCAGATCGTCGCCTTGTCGACGCCCGGCAGATGCGCCAGCGCCCGGTATTCCGAACCCATGGCGACCCAATCGTCCGTCTCGGCGAGGACCGCCGGTTTGCAGGCGATGCCGTCGCGCAGGACCGCGAACCCGTCGCGCGTGCCCATGGTGAAGGTGAAGAACCCGTCGAGGTCTTTCAGGCCCGCTTCCATGGCCTCCTCGAGCGACGCGCCCTCGGACATGCGGTAGGCGAAATAGCGCGCGGCCACTTCGCTGTCATTGTCGGTGTCGAAGCTCTGGCCGCGCCGCTTCAGCCACTGGCGCAGGCGGTTGTGGTTGGAGAGCGAGCCGTTATGGACAAGACACATGTCCGGCGCGGCGGTGAACGGATGCGAATGCTCCGTCGTCACGATGCTCTCGGTCGCCATGCGGGTGTGACCGACGGCATGGGTGCCTTCCATCTGCGGAATGCCGTGGCGGCGCAGCACGTCGGCCGGCAGGCCCTTCTCTTTATAAACTTCCATCAGCGTGCCGTAGCCCATGACGCGGACGTCCGGGCAGTTCGCGGCCAGCCACGCGCGCACCGGCTCCTCGGCCGACTGGACGGCCAGCACCACGTGCTTCGCCCGCTTTTCCACGTCGCTCTCGACACCCAGCGCCTCGGACAGGCGGCCGGCCATCTCGCGCCAGTGATAGGCGTCGTCGTCATGGAACAGGGTGAACTTAGAAGCGCCGTCCATGGTGGGACGGTGATAGACGGCGATGCCCGCGCTGTCGGGCCCGCGCGAGGTCATCTCGGCCAGCATGGTCGAGACATGGGACCCCAATTCGGGCCGCAGAGCCGGGTTTTTAAGGAAAAGGCCGACGATTCCGCACATTTCTCTCTCCACCGCGCCCAAAAGAGGGCCAATTATAGGAGTGAAAAAATATTCCTGCCATGAATTTTCAGTATTAATCCTCTGCGCCGGGCGCCTGGGAAATGATGGCCAGGAACCGGATCGGCAGGTCGATCAGTTCGTCCGGCCCGTGCGGCGCATTGGCGTCGAAGAACAGCGAATCGCCTGGCCCCAAAAGGTACGTCTTGTCGCCGTGGCGGTAGCGCATCCGCCCTTCCAACACGTACAGGAACTCGACGCTGTCATGCTGGAACAGCGGGAAGACCTCGGACTGCTCGGTCAGCGTGATCAGGTAAGGCTCGACCGCCACGCTCTTGCGCACGCCGGCGCCCAGCAGCCGGTACTGGTGTCCCACCCGCGTGCCGCGCCGTTCGATCACTAGCCCCTCGCCCGCGCGCACGAAGGTCGCGTCGGTGTGCTGCTCGAACCGGCGGAAGAAGGCCGTGACCGGTACGCCCAGTGCCGTGGACAAGGCGCGCAAGGTGGCCAGCGACGGCGAAGTCAGCCCGTTCTCGATCTTGGACAGCATGCCCGGCGACAGTTTCGCCAGGCGCGCCAGGTCGACGACCGTCATGCCATGTTTACGGCGGAAGGCATGGACCTCGCGCCCAATTGCCGTTTCCAACACTCCGCCGTGATTGGCAGGCGCAGGCGCAGGCTTCGCCTTTTTGCCCGCCGCCGCGCGCTTGCCCTTGGCTGCCATTTATTCCGCCGCGAGGCGGCGCAGCGCGGACAGGCCCGCGGGCTTGCCGCCGAACTCAGCCATGGCGTCCAAGAGGCAACGCCACATGTAATCGGCGGAGGCGCTGTCGCCCAGGATGTCGTAGGCCAGCGTGCGGCCGAGGTCGCGCCGGATGATGATGGCGTTGTTGCGCGC
>CAYZFH010000428.1:0-1902 GCA_964477375.1 uncultured Rhizobiaceae bacterium
GCCCGTGCCCCATAGCTTCCACATCCTCATCCCCGCCCTGCTGACGGGGCTCCTGGTCCTGGCGACGCATGTGCCGCTCGGCCAGTTGGTCCTGGCGCGCGGAATTGTCTTCATAGACATTGCCATCGCGCAGGTGGCGGCACTCGGCGCCGTCGCGGGGCATGCATTTCTCAGCGGAGAGGTTCAAGGCGTGGTTGCGCAGCCATGCGCCGCCGGGGCCGCACTGTCCGCTGCGGGATTCCTGGCTTGGACGGACAAACGCGCCGCCGCGTCGCAGGAAGCCATCATCGGTGCGGTCTACGTGGCCGCCGCCAGCGCACAACTCCTGCTGCTCGGCTTCGAACCGCACGGCGCGGAGCATCTGAAGGACTTGCTGGTCGGACAGATCCTCTGGGTCTCGCCCGCCGATCTCATTCCCGTGGCGGTGTTGTACGCGATCGTTCTCGCCATGCTTTGGCGTGGCCATCTCGTGCGGCATCGCTTCCTGTTCTATGGCGCGTTCGCGTTGGCCATCACCGCGTCGGTGCAGCTCGTCGGCGTGTTGTTGGTCTTCGCCTCGCTGATTCTTCCCGCCCTGGCGTCGGCGCGGCAACGGACGCCGTTCCGCCGCCTATCCCATGGCTACGCGGTCGGCATCGCAGGCTATGGACTGGGGCTATCAGCCTCGCTCTGGACGGACGCGCCGACCGGAGCCGCCATTGTCTGCGCGCTCGCGCTCGTCGCCGCGCCTTTCGCGCTTCGCCGCGCTACAGCCGCCGTCTAGACGATGATGGCTTCCAACTGGCTGCGGCTCAGGTCGGTTTTCAACCGCCCTTCCTTAATGGCGCGAATGAACGTGGCGTAGTCGCGCTCCATCTGGTCGGCATAGGCGACGGCGTAATCGCCGATCGCCTGGTCGAACTCGTCGCTTTTGCCCAGATAGCCCGCGATCGTGGCCGCGTCGCCCGCCTTGTCGTGTGCACGCGCCAGCGTCATCCCGCACAACGTCGCATAGGCCCGCATCAGCTCCGGGCTCTGGTTTTCCACGTCGGCCGAAACTTTCATGTCTCGAAGCTGACGGACATAAAAGTCACGACCCGCCGGACCTCTGGCCCATCCCAGGAAAATATCGCTGGCGCTTTGCATCAGGCGCTGGCCGACCACGACACGCTCGCCGTTGTGGGCGACACGCTTGCCTTTGACATACGGCTCGAGCACCGAGGGCCGCGCCTCCTTGATCTGAAGGAACAACGGATCGTCCGGCGCGGCCAGCAACAGCGCGATGAAGCACCGCGTGCCGACGCTTCCGACCCCCACCACTTTTAACGCCACGTCCACCGCCGTGTATTGATCCAGCAGATAACGGCGCTCACCCGGCAATGTATCGCGGTAGTTCTTGAAGAAGCTGTCGATGACGCCTTGGTTCACGATCTTCTCGTCGACGTGATAGAGCAAAGGCGGTTGGTCGACGATGCGGGCAACGCCCTTGTGCGACGTCATCAACTTGTTCGCGACCTGCTCGTGCGTGCGCTCGCGCGCTTCGGCGATCTTCTTTTTGACGCCACGTGCCAGAGCTTTGCTGCCGCCGACCAGTTCGGTGATGTCTTCGATCGTGATCTGGGAATACCACCCTTCCAGAACGCCGCTCTTCGTCCGCTTCCGCATGGACTGCCGGTAGGAGGCGGCGGCTTCGACCGCCATACCCCTGACTTGCGAGGGACGGAAGCCGCGCCAGCGGGCGGCGACGACGAAGCTGGCGGCCAAGCGCTTCACGTCCCACTCGAACGGCGCGGCCAGAGTTTCGTCGAAATCGTTGATATCGAACGCGAGCTTTCGCTCGGGCGTGGCGAAGCCGCCGAAGTTCATCAGATGGCAGTCTCCGCACGCCTGCACGATGATCCCGCTGACCGGCGTTTTGGCCAG
>CAYZFH010000429.1:0-1883 GCA_964477375.1 uncultured Rhizobiaceae bacterium
GAGCGCCGGCCTGTCACGCCGGAGGCCGCGGGTTCGAGTCCCGTCACTCCCGCCATTTCCCCGCACAAAATTCACGCATCCTTGCGACCCCAGGGCTTGGGGCCGTGCGCATTGCAATGCCATGAATGTCGTGTGAATCGCGGCCCATTCCCCTTGCGGCGGTAAGGGCCCTGATGTAAACGAGGGACGCCTTTGTGCGAGCGCAAAAAAGGCGGGAAATCCGCGCTTTAACCCCGTTGGACGGCGGGGACGGGACCCAATGGAAGCGATGCTGACCGAGTACCTGCCGATCTTGATTTTCCTCGGTATCGCCGTGGGCGTGGCCGGGGCTGCGATCGGTGCGTCTTATATCGTGGCCAAGCAACGGCCCGACTCCGAAAAGGTCTCCGCTTACGAGTGCGGTTTCGAGGCGTTTGGCGACGCGCGCGCGCGGTTCGACGTGCGGTTCTACCTCGTGGCCATCCTCTTCATCATTTTCGACCTGGAAGTGGCGTTCCTGTTTCCCTGGGCCATCACGCTCGGCGAGATCGGTCTGTTCGGCTTCTGGTCGATGGTCGTCTTCCTGGGCGTGCTGACGATCGGCTTCATCTACGAGTGGAAGAAGGGGGCGCTGGAATGGGAGTGACGGCATCCGGTCTGGCCGTTCCCCCGGGCTCCGCGCAAGACCAGATCCTGGCGCGCGCGACCGCCGAGGTGGCGGAGAAGGGCTTCATCGTCGCCAATCTGGACAAGTTGGTGAACTGGGCGCGCACGGGCTCGCTGTGGCCGATGACTTTTGGCCTGGCCTGCTGCGCCGTCGAGATGATGCACACGGCCGCGGCGCGCTATGACCTCGACCGGTTCGGCGTCGTGTTCCGTCCAAGTCCCCGCCAGTCCGACGTGATGATCGTGGCCGGCACGCTGTGCAACAAGATGGCCCCGGCGCTGCGCAAGGTTTACGACCAGATGGCCGAGCCGCGCTGGGTGATCTCGATGGGCTCGTGCGCCAATGGCGGCGGCTACTATCACTATTCCTACTCTGTCGTCCGCGGTTGCGACCGCATCGTGCCTGTCGACGTCTACGTGCCGGGCTGCCCGCCCACGGCGGAGGCGCTTCTCTACGGCGTCTTGCAGCTGCAGAAGAAGATCCGCCGCACCGGAACCATCGCGCGCTAACGGTCTGAGCCACAGGCGAGCATGAGCGAAGCGCTGCGCGAACTCGGCGAAACGATCCAGGCCTTGCTGCCGAACGACGTGTCGGGCGCGCGCGTGTCCCATGGCGAGCTGATGATTGACGCGCGGCGCGAATCGATCGTGCGCGTGATGACGTTCCTGCGCGACGACAGCAATTGCCAGTTCAAAATATTGGTCGACGTTTGCGGCGTCGATTATCCGTCGCGGCCGGAGCGTTTCGAGGTCGTCTACAACCTGCTGAGCCTGCGTCACAACCAGCGCGTGCGCGTGAAGGTGGCGGTGGGTGAGGACACGCCGGTGCCATCGGTGACGGGCGTGTTCAGCTCCGCCGGCTGGTACGAGCGCGAGACCTGGGACCTCTACGGCATCTTCTTCTCGGATCACCCGGACCTGCGGCGTCTTCTGACCGACTACGGTTTCGAAGGTCATCCGCTGCGTAAGGATTTCCCGCTCACGGGTTATGTCGAAGTCCGTTACGACGACGAGCAGAAGCGTGTCGTGTACGAGCCCGTGAAGCTGGTTCAGGAGTTCCGGTCGTTCGATTTCCTCTCGCCCTGGGAAGGCATGACCTTGCCCGGCGATGAGAAGGCGAAGAGCTAGGCCATGGCGGAAGTCCAGATTCAGAACTTCACCATGAACTTCGGGCCGCAGCATCCCGCGGCCCATGGCGTGTTGCGCTTGGTCGTCGAGATGGATGGCGAGGTGATCGA
>CAYZFH010000430.1:0-1880 GCA_964477375.1 uncultured Rhizobiaceae bacterium
TCGCGCGCGCGGTACTGCACCGCCGTCGCCGGGTGATCCTCCAGATTGCGCCCCACGCCCGGCGCGTGGATCGCGGTTTTTATGCCGTGTTCGCGCAGATGCTCGGTATCGCCGATGCCGGACAACATCAGGAGCTGCGGGCTGTTGATGGAGCCCGTGCACAGGATGACCTCGCGCGCGCAGTGGATCGTTTCGACCGTGCCCTTGTGACGCAGGCGGATGCCGACCGCCTTGTTGCCGTCGAGCAGCAGCTTTTCGACCAGACAGCGCGTGCGGAGCTTCAGATTCGCGCGGCCGAACGCCGGGCGCAGATAGGCGTTGGCCGTGCTCCATCGGCGCCCGCCGAAGATGGTGCGCTGCTGCAGATGGACGCCTTCGGGCTTGAAGCCGTTGGGATCTTCGGTGAAGCCGATGCCGGCCTGCTGGCCGGCTTCGAGGAACGCTTGGAAGAACGCGTCTTTGCCCACGGACGTGGTGATACGCAAGGGCCCGTCGCCGCCGCGCCATTCGTCCGCGCCGCGGTCGTAATTCTCGAGCTTGCGGAAATAGGGCAGGCAGTGGGCCCAGCTCCAATCCGGCAAGCCGCGCGCGGCCCAGCCGTCGAAATCGAGCGGATGGCCGCGCAGATAGGTCATGCCGTTGATCGACGACGAGCCGCCCAGCACGCGGCCGCGCGGATGGAAGACCATGCGGTTGTTAAGGTGCGGCTCAGGCCCCGCCTCATAGCTCCAGTTGAAGCGCGGCGCGCGGTAGGCGAAGGGAAGCGCGCCCGGCATCTGCAGGAACGGGCTTTTGTCCGAACCGCCGGCCTCGATCAGCAGGACGCTCGTGCCCGCATCCTCACTCAACCGGTTGGCCAAGACGCAACCGGCGGAGCCGGCGCCGACGATGATGTAATCGTATGCGGCCATCAGCGCGGTCGGTCGCCTTCGATCGTCACGCGGTGCATGACCCGGCGCTTGCCGAAATAATCGTCGATCGGCGTGTGCTGGGTGCAGCGATTGTCCCATAGGCCGAGCGAGCCGTCGTGCCAGCGCAGGCGGCAGGTGAACTCGGGCCGGGTCGAGAATTCGAACAGATAGGCCAGCAGCGGCTTGCTCTCCTCCTCCGTCCAGCCCTTGAAGCGCAGCGTGTAATGCGGATTCACGAACAGCGCCTTGCGGCCCGTCTCCGGATGGGTGCGCACGACCGGATGTTCGGTCTCGGTTTCCGCCGCCGTCTTGCGATCGGCCACCAGCTTGGCGTTGGTGATCGCGCTGGTCGGCTCGTCGCCATAGACGTTGCGGCCGCCATGGATGCCGATCAGACCGTCCAGCATCGCCTTCATGCCCGGCGTCATGGCGTCATAGGCCATGTACTGGTTGGCGAACAGCGTGTCGCCGCCGATGGCGGGCACTTCCTTGGCATAGAGCATGGAGCCCAGAACGGGGCGTTCCTGATAGGTGACATCGGAATGCCAGCCCTCGGCGAAGACCTTGCGATCCGTCGGCTCGCGCCGGATCTCGAGAATTTCGGGATGCCCATCCAGGCCTTTCAGGAACCGGTGGGTGCTGAGCGGGCCAAAGCGGCCGGCGAAATCCTTCTGCTGCGCGGGCGTCAGCGCCTGGTCGCGGATCGCGATAACCAGATGCTCGAGGAACGCCTGGCGGATCTCGGCGAACATCTCGTCATCGAGGCGCGACAGGTCCGCGCCGAAGATCTCGGCGCCGAGGGCGCCGGTCAGGGGCCGGACTTCGATACGGCGATAGGAAGCCATGGCGGAGTCTTTCCCGTCCGCCCAGGAAAAGTCCAGCCCGCTAGACGACCGAGGCCGGAACCTCGCACTGCTCGATCTTCGGCTCGGACGCGAAGAAGGTGCGGAAATGCGCCATCACGTTCTT
>CAYZFH010000431.1:0-1877 GCA_964477375.1 uncultured Rhizobiaceae bacterium
CCGCGCACGGCATAGGGGTCGAGCCGGTCGGCCAGCCAGTCGCGATAGAGCGCCAATTCGGCCTGGGCAGGCTGGGGCGCCACGCGGCGCAGATGGCGTGGTTCGAACGGAACGATGCGCATGGTCAGCGCTCGTAGGTCGCAAGGCGCGGCATCACGGCCAGAAGCGTGAGCGGCAGCGGCTGTTCCTGGCGGATGAAGATGGTGGCATCCGGGCCATAGCCGCCGTCGAAGGCGACGTATTTGTCTCCGGTGAACAGCGGCGGCGCCCGGTCCATGGCATCGCCGCCGCCGCGGAACAGGATCTCGTCGAGATGGTCTTCGTCCGGGCCGATGTGGCCGCCGAGCGTGTCCATGAAGCGCAACGTCACGCCCGCGATGCGCTTGGTCTGTCCTTGCGCCGTGCCGGCCATGGCACCCGCCTCGGGCCGTAGCGTCTCGATGTCGGTCGGATAGGAAAGCCCGGCGTGGATTTTGGAGGCAGGCCGTTGAAGCGCGATCGCGCCGCCCACGACCACGGCGTCGGGATGCGCCGCGCCGTCGGCCAGAACGGAGACCGTCTCGCCTTCCAAATGAGAAAGACCGGACACGCTCTCGACCGGCGCGCCGTCATAGGTCAGGCCGCAATCGACGAAGAACGCGTCCTCCGGCACGGCGTCGCGCGAGAACACCTCTTCCATGAACTCGACCGTTCGGTGCGTTGTGCCCGCGACGGTCCGCTTCACTGAAAGCCAGAGCTGGTCGTGCCCGCCATCGGGCGACGGGATGACGGCCAGGGATTCGACCACCGCCGGCCCATCCGCGAAACGTCCGCCCAGCACATGGCGGTGCCAGCCGATCACCTCCTGCTCGCGCTCGTAGGTCATGCCCAGCAACGCGCCGTCCGCGCGCACGCACCACAGGATGGGATCGGGCTCCTGCGCGTACTCGACCGCGGCGATGCCGGGCCGGGCGATATGCTCGGCGAGCAACGTCAGGTCCGGCGCCACGTATTTGTCGCGCTCGAAGGAATAGGCCAGCTCGCGCACCTGGCGGCCCGACCGTGTGACGAACAGCGTGGCGTCGCCCGCCTCGCGCGGCGCCAAGTCGGCGCAGCCATGGGCGCGATGCCGCCGCGTCTGGACCGTGGTCGGCGTCAGCGGCTGATCCAGCGTGGTCGCGCGCAGGATCCACAAGCCGCCGACCGTGCCGATCTGCAGCACCTGGCCGGGGTTGAGCCAGCGGATGACGTTGACCTGGTTGGCGGCCAGCGTGAAGGCAATGCCGCTGTCGTCGGCCACGACGCCGTCCACACCGCTAGGCGCCATGGTCTCGAAATCGCCGGATTTGGACGACCACACGGTCTGCGGCTGGTGGGTCGAGCCCGCCCACCACAACCGTTCCTCGAAGAACGTCACCGCGGCGGGATAGCCCGTGGCCGCGCTCCACGCGCCCAACCGCCAGGCGGCGACC
This sequence comes from uncultured Rhizobiaceae bacterium, assembly GCA_964477375.1. Taxonomy (GTDB): domain Bacteria; phylum Pseudomonadota; class Alphaproteobacteria; order CADEGL01; family CADEGL01; genus CADEGL01. Next base: position 1,452 of record CAYZFH010000431.1, read on the forward strand.
GCGGAGGTGTTGCCGAAGGCGGACTTCACATCCGCCGTCACCTGCGTGCCGGAGGTATAGGCCGTGATCTTGGCGTTGCCCCAGGTCGAGCCGTGCTTGATGCGCACCAGACGCCCGACGTCGCTGCCCACGAACGGGCTGTAGCCCGAGGCCGTGATGGTGATGCCCGTGCCCGTGGTGGCCGAGGGCGACAGCGTCTTGGCCGCGTCCGTGTTCTCGTCGAGATAGGGTCCGTCGAGAAAATCGATGGGCGACAGAGTCCACGACGTATGCGAGCTGCGCGTCAGCTTGCGCGGCGCGTGGGACGGGTGGGCGATATAAAGCGTGTCGGCCGACTGGGCGAATTTCAGCGCGGGCAGATCGGCTTCCAGATACGGCGTGGCGATCTCGACCGGCACAGCAGGTGGCGATTCGATCCGCCCCTCC
>CAYZFH010000432.1:0-1862 GCA_964477375.1 uncultured Rhizobiaceae bacterium
CGATCACCTTGCCCTCCGCGTCGGTGATGGCGTAAGGCACGACGATGCTCGGGTCGTAGTAGAAGCTGCGTGCTTTGATGGTCTTCGTGATTCTTTCGACAGGTGCGGGCTGCTCGATGCCGCGCTTCACGTTGGCTTGCGTCTCGCGTTGAATACGGGCGAGCACCCCGGTTGCCTCGGCCTCGCGAAGCTTCGAGAGAATCACCTCGAGAAGACTGGGCTCCGCGATCGGGTACACCGGGCCGATGACGCCAAGGTCCTGGGCCCGGGCAACGAATGAGAGCAGCATCGCGAAGACGACCAGTGTCGGGCGGGCATGGCCGACGGAATGACGACGCAGTTCAGAAGAGCGCATGGGCCCGTCCGATGATCTGGTCTTCGGAAACCCAGCCCGTTAGCCGGTAGCGTGAATCGAGGCTGTCCGGGTGTGACGCACGCACGTAGTAGCGTCCGGCGGGCAGTATTCCGGTCGGACCGAGTTTGAGCGGCACGCCCTGACGGCTCACGGCCTTGGCCTGCCCGACATGCGTGCCGTTGACGAAGTAATCCCGATCCGCGCGCGTGACCGTATCGCCGGATATGCCGGCAACGATCTTCACGAAGGTGACGCGAACGGGATAGGGGCCACCGCCATGCCAGCGAAATGCGATGTACTCCCCGCGCTGCGGCATCTCGCCCTTGTGGATCAGGAAGAGTCGGTACGGCAGACTGGGCGAGGCGTTCAGGCCGAAGCCGTAGTGCGCCTGAAAGATGACAGCGGCGACGATCAGCAGCAGGTAGGCGATTCCCCAGTTGCGTAGGTGATTCGCAAGCCTCACCCGGAAGGAATCGAGATCGAACCGGTCGATAAAGGGATGGTGAAGGAACAGATTACGCATCGCGCCGCCTACAGTCCCAGGCGCCGGCGCACTTCCGGCGTGAGATCAGGAAGGAGCGGCGCCGGGCCGACGACGGCTCCGCGTGCGAGGATGAGACAGCGACATTCGTCCGGGAGGGACTGGATCAGGCTGGTCACCTCAAGGCCGAATGCGGCTGCCCGCTGGAGCGCCAGGGCGCGGTCTTCAACGGTGGCGTCGCGTTTCACCAGCGCCGTGGCGACCTGGGTTTCCTTCAGCCGATACAGCTCACCGACATCGAGGACGGCCAGTGCGGGCACGCTCTGGGGAGCGAACCACAACGCGTACGCGCCGATGAGAACGGCGCTCAGCAGCGCGTTGCCGACGACCAGAATTGATGCGATCCGGAGGCTCACGATATGCCCCGGTCGCGCAATACCGCATCGATCGCCTGCGAGACGGTCATTCCGGCCGCACGCTTGTCGTTGATGGCGTTGAAGTCCTCGGCGCGGCTGGAAAAGAGCAGCAGGCTGTGCGGATCAACGATCAGCCGGCCGATGCCGTTGCCAACGGGAGAATGGATGAAGATCTCCGAGTACGCGCCATGCTCGGTGCGCAGCGACTGGAGGAGCCGCTTCATCGCGTCGTCCATCGTGAGCTGGCCGAGCTTGTCCATCATCTCGATGGATTCTGTTTTCTGGCGCAGCAGGAACATCCAGTCTGAGTTGTCGAGCGCCGCCTTGGCCGCCGGGTTGCGGTAGTAATCGTCCACGCCCTGGGTGGCCGACATGAAGGCGCCCTTGTACTTGCGCGCCCGGCGGTAACCGGCCTCGATGAACTCGGCGGTCGCGCCGCCCGAGAGGAGGTCCCAGGCCTCGTCGATGATGACGATCTTCTTGCGCTCGCGGCTGAAGTACATCTCGCGCGTGATGCGGTACATCATGATCAACAGCACCACGGTTTGCAGGTCCTTCTTCGCCTTCAGCTCTTCGAGTTCCAGGACGATGAAGTCGGAACTGAAATCGA
>CAYZFH010000433.1:0-1849 GCA_964477375.1 uncultured Rhizobiaceae bacterium
GGACCGCCCGCCGGGATCAGCCGCTCGGCGGCTTCCGCATGCGCGGGCGCCGTCCACAAGCGCGGGCTCGGCGGATCGGCTTCAAGGCCGAGCGTGCGCGCGAGTTGCTCGACGACGTGCAGCCCCTGCCCCTTGCTCGGGCGCTTCACATGGCGGCGCGCGGCGGGAAGCAGATAGGCCATGGCCGAGCCGCGCAAATCCACCACCGTGTGCCACCAGGTGCCAATGCTCGCGGCCCACAGCGACAGCCAATGCCCGCCGCGCGGCTGCTTCCGCATCGCGATCACGCGGCGCAGATTGGGCACGGCGGCGAACAGCGGCGCGGCCGCCGGCCCACAGGCCACCGTGACACGCGCACCGGGATTCTTTTCCATCAAATGGCCGAGGAGGCCGGTGGACAGAACGGCGTCGCCCACCCGCGTGCCCGTGATGAACAGGATATCTGTCACCAGTGCGACTCGAAGTCGCCTGCCGCCTCGTCCCAGCGTCGGCCGCGCTGCATCGCGCGCGCCGCGTCCGACAGGCGCTTGTAGGTACCGTCGTCGTTCAAGAGACGCAGCACCGCATTGGCGTAGGCGTCGTCGTCGTTGAACAGGAAACCCGTCGCACCGTGATAGGCGCGGTCCTTCACCGCGCCGCGCGGCCGCGCCACCAGCGGCAGGCCGCAGGACTGCGATTCGCCGACCGTGTGGCAATAGATCTCGGCCGCGAAGCCGGGATGGAGATGCGCCCGCGCCTCGCGATAGGCCGTTGCCATCTGCGGATCGGCCATGGGCATCTTGACCACGATGCCGGCATTTGCGGCCGCTTTCACCCGCGCCAGGATCGGCTCGATCGCGGGCGCCACCGGTTCGTCCGCGACGCCCTTGGCCAGCGCCGCCGAATAGACGTGAAGCTGCGCCTTGGGCGCAATCGGATGAATCTTCTCGCGCCACAGATCGATCAGCCAATCGAGCCCGTGCAGCGGATGGATGGTGGTCAGCGCATGCGGCGGCTCGGTGGGTGTCGTCAGCGTCTCGGTCAGATACTCGGGGCGCATGCCGGGCGGCACGATGACCGAGCGCAGCTTGTCCGGATTGCTCCAGCTTTCGGCATGGACGCGGCTGGAAAAGACGATGACCGGCTTGTGCTGGTCCAAGAGCGCGCGGTTGCGCGGCTTCTCCAGATAGGACGCCTCGCCCGCCATCCACAGGAAGCGTTTGCGCGCCACTTTGACCGCACCCAGAAGCTCCGGCTTCCGGTGGGCGACCAGGATGTCGGCCTCGTCCGGCCGCGGCGAATCCCATGTCTCCCACGTCGCGCTGTCGGCGATCAGGCGATGGAGGCAGCGGTTGAAGACCTGCACCTCGTGGTGCGAGCGCCCCAGGCCGCCGGCCAGGCCGGCAAACGCCTTCTCCGCCCCACCCAAGGGTTGGAGCTGCGCCGTGTTGCCGTCGAAAGGGATGGTGTCGTCGATCAGCATGACCCGCATGGGGCCGGAATGTAGCCGCGCCCGCCCCGGGATGACAGGCCCTTGCCTCGGCGCCCCGGACGCCCCACCCTCCGAAGACGGAAGAGAAACCCAGGCCGCCATGCCGCATTTCGCCGCCCTGCCCGCCCGCGCCCTTTTGTCCGTCACCGGCCCCGAGGCGCGGCCGTTCCTGCAGGGCCTCATCTCCAACGACATCGAGAAGGCCGTGCCCGGCCGCGCGATCTACGCCGCGCTTCTGACCGCCCAGGGCAAGTATCTGCACGATTTCTTCATCGCCATGTGCGGCGACGGCGCGCTTTTGATCGATTGCGAGGCCGCGCGGCGCGACGACCTCAGGAAGCGGCTGATGATCTACCGGCTGCGCAGCAAGGCCACGAT
>CAYZFH010000434.1:0-1833 GCA_964477375.1 uncultured Rhizobiaceae bacterium
TCCGAGCATTCCGAAACACTGGTCGAGCTCGACGTCGAGTACCGCCACCGCGCCGAGCGCGCGGGCGTGCCGTGCTATATCCGGGTTCCAGCCGTCGCAACCCATGCCAATTTCATCGGCGGCCTCACGGAGATGATTCGGGCGGCTATAACCGCAAGTAAGCCCCTTAATTCGGCCGAAAACGCGCGGATATGCCCCCAAAACCTGACCAAATGCCCCTGTTTGGAGGCAAAAACACCGTGATGGCGTGGCTCACAGACGCATATCCGTGGTTCAAGGTCGCCCACATCGTCAGCGTGATCTCGTGGATGGCGGGCCTTCTCTACCTGCCGCGCCTGTTCGCCTATCACGTGGGCGTGGCGCCGGGCGGCGAAGCGTCCGAGACGTTCAAGATCATGGAACGTCGTCTCCTGCGCGGAATCATGAACCCCGCTATGGGTGGGACGTACGTCTTCGGCATCCTACTAGTAATTGTGCAAGGCCCCGCACTTTGGCAAAGCGGCTGGTTCCACGCGAAGCTCTGTTTTGTGATCGTACTGACTGTCCTGCATCACATGATGGCGGCGTGGCGCAAGGATTTCGCCGCCGACCGCCACCGCCGCTCCGCCCGGTTTTACAAAATCATGAACGAGGTCCCTGCCATCCTCATGATCGGCATTGTGATTTTCGTGGTCGCGCGTCCGTTCTGAGTCGAGAGGCACTTGGCGCGCGACCCGGATTGCCCTATATTTTCACCTGTTCCGAACCACCTACCCTTTCGCTTCGTTTAGGTCTTAGACCAGCCCGTGCGGTTCTCTCCGTCCGGGTCGCCAATAGCCCAACCGGCCTAGGCAGAAGCGCTTCCATCTCCCCCCAATCAAGCGGCGCCGAAAGGCGAAAATGCCATGAATCTCCAGTCCGCAAAGGACAAGGGACTCTACCTCCAAGACCTCAAAAAGAAGACGCCCGCCGAGCTGTTGAGCTTCGCGGAAGAGCTGAAGATCGAGAACGCGAGCAACCTGCGGAAGCAGGACATGATGTTCGCGATCCTGAAGCAGCTGGCCGATAACGAGGTTCCCATCCACGGCGACGGCGTGCTCGAGACGCTGCAGGACGGCTTCGGCTTCCTGCGCTCGCCCGAATCCAACTATCTGCCGGGCCCCGACGACATCTACGTCTCGCCGAGCCAGGTGCGCCGCTTCGGTCTGCGCACCGGCGACACAGTCGAAGGCCAGATCCGCTCGCCCAAGGACGGCGAACGTTACTTCGCCCTGCTTAAGGTCAACCGGATCAACTTCGGCGATTCCGAAGAAGTTCGTCACCGCATCAACTTCGACAACCTGACGCCGCTTTATCCCGAGAAGCGGCTGAAGCTCGAGCTTGATAAGCCGACCAGCAAGGACCTGACCACGCGCGTGATCGATTTGATCGCGCCGCTGGGCAAGGGTCAGCGCGCGCTCATCGTGGCGCCGCCGCGCACCGGCAAGACGGTGATGTTGCAGAACATCGCCCATGCCATCTCGGCCAATCACCCCGAGGTCTATCTGATCGTCCTTCTGATCGATGAGCGGCCGGAAGAAGTCACCGATATGCAGCGTTCGGTGAAGGGCGAGGTCATCAGCTCGACCTTCGACGAACCGGCGACGCGCCATGTCCAAGTCACCGAGATGGTTCTGGAAAAGGCCAAGCGCCTGGTCGAGCACAAGCGCGACGTGGTGATCCTGCTGGATTCCATCACCCGCCTGGCGCGCGCCTACAACACCGTGGTGCCGTCGTCGGGCAAGGTGCTGACCGGCGGCGTCGACGCCAACGCGCTGCAGCGTCCGAAGCGCTTCTTCGGCGCCGCCCGCAACA
>CAYZFH010000435.1:0-1824 GCA_964477375.1 uncultured Rhizobiaceae bacterium
GCCGATGCCGGAGCCGATATCGAGGACGCGCGCATCCGTGGCGAGCCGCAGATCCCTGGCGAATGCGATGGTGGCGTCACGCCAGCCCATGTGGAATTCGTCCACGGCGGACAGATCGTCAGCGGTCAGCCTTTCGATGTCCTTCCCCGCCGCCTTCAGCGTGTCGAGGATGGTCTGTTCCAGCGCGCCATGCGTGTAGTGCGCGGCGACTTTTGACTCGGTGTCCATTGGCCGTCCTGTTCGGTAAGCAGCGGCTAGCCACAGCTACATGTCTAAGTCGCTATCCGGATTGTGGCCATTCAACCCAGCCTTTTGCGTTGTATTTGACTGGGATCATTTCGTTCTCGAGATGCTTGATTAAGTGCGGATACGTTCCTGGCACGATGCCGTCCCAGTTCGCGGAATAGCAGTTTTTGCAAACGCTTATCTTCCACGCGCTTATGTGATGACCATGATATGCGCCATGGCCAAAATGAAACTTGCCGTGGCACAGAAAGCAATTTTCAAAAATTTCGTATCTAGCCATTTTACCTCGCTTTCGCGGTAAGCGAGCGTAGTGCGATCTCATTTCTGGGACAACCTTATGGCCCCGGTGACCGTCTGAAAGCAGGCCGCGAACGGCGCCGCGTCAGCGCGCAAGAAAAGGTCCGCAGCGGTTATGCGCGGGCAACCTCTTCGTCCGTCCGACAAAACAACGGCAACTGACGGAGGGCTCGCATGAGCACCCAAATCACGACCTCGTTCGTCCAGCAATACCGCTCGGGCGTCGAGCTGCTCGTCCAACAGAAGGGCAGCCGGCTGCGCGACGCGGTGCGGGTGGAGACGGGCATCCAAGCCAAGAACGCCTATTTCGACCAGATCGGCATCACCGCCGCCGTGCCGCGCCTGACGCGCCATGGCGATACGCCGCAGATCGACACGCCGCACGCGCGGCGCCGGGTCACGCTGGTCGATTACGAATGGGCCGACCTGGTCGACGACCAGGACAAGGTCCGCACCCTGAACGAGTTCACCTCGCCCTATCAGGAGGGCGCGGCCGCGGCCATGGGCCGGGCGATCGACGACGTGCTGATCGCGGCGTCCTTCGCCACCGCCTACACGGGAGAGACGGGTGCGACCGCCACGCCGTTCGATTCCGGCATGCAGGTGGGCGCGTCGGCCTCGGGCATGACGCTCGCCAAGCTTCTTTCGGCCAAGGAACTGCTCGACGCCGAGGAGAACGATCCGGACGAGCCGCGCTATGTGGCCTGTTCGGCCAAGCAGGTGACGAACCTGTTGAACACCACCGAGGTGAAGAGCGCCGACTACAACACGGTGAAGGCCCTGGCGCAGGGCGAGATCGACACGTTCCTGGGCTTCAAGTTCATCCGCACCCAGCGGCTGGGCACCGCGTCCGGCAACCGGCGCTGCATCGCCTGGCGCAAGTCGGGCCTGTTGCTGGCCATCGGCAAGGATGTGAAGGCCAACATCTCCGACCGGCCGGACAAGTCCTACGCCATGCAGGTCTATTTCAGCATGACGATCGGCGCCGTGCGGATGCAGGAGAAGTCCGTGGTCGAGATCCTCTGCACCGAAGCCTGAACTTTTCCGGCGCGGCTTCGCCATTCCGGCCTGGCCGCGCCGGATTTTTCCTCATCCTCATCGGGAGTTTTTCAATGGCAGTGGTCAACACGAAAAGCGCGTCGGTCACGAACGCCGACGCGAGCCCCCAAGTGCTCAACGACCTGCAGATCGCGGGCGGCAAGGTGAAATGCCTGCGTGCGACGGTCGAGCAGGGCGCGTCCGACAATGACGGCTCGGTCTTCCGCATGGCGCGGGTGCACT
>CAYZFH010000436.1:0-1818 GCA_964477375.1 uncultured Rhizobiaceae bacterium
CCCGAGATGATGATGTCCTTCGAGCGGTCCTTCAGCTCGATATAGCCGTCGGGGTGCATGACGCCCAGGTCGCCCGTGTGGAACCAGCCGCCCGCGAAGGCCTCGTCGGTGGCTTTCTTGTTCTTCAGATAGCCCTTCATCACGATGTTGCCGCGCATCAGCACCTCGCCCATCGTCTTGCCGTCGCGCGGCGTGGGCAGAAGCGTCTTCGGGTCGGCGACCGTCAGCCCTTCCATCACCGGATAGCGCACGCCCTGGCGCGATTTCAGCGCGGCGCGCTCGGGTGCGGGCAGCGCGTCCCATTCCGGATGCCAGGCGCATACGGTGGCGGGGCCGTACACTTCGGTCAGGCCGTAGACATGGGTGACGCGGAAGCCTTGCTTCTCGATGGCCTCCAGAACGGCGGGCGGAGGCGGGGCGGCGGCCGTCATCACTTCGACCGGACGCGGCAGTTCGCGGCGCTCGTTCGGCTTCGCGTTGATGATCATGCCCAGCACGATGGGCGCGCCGCACATATGGGTGACGCCGTAATCGGCGATGGCGCCGTACATGCTGGCCGCATCGACGCGGCGCAGGCAGACATGCGTGCCGGCCAGCGCCGTGATCGTCCACGGAAAGCACCAGCCGTTGCAGTGGAACATGGGCAGCGTCCACAGATAGACGGGATGCTGCGGCATCGACCAGACCAGGATATTGCCGATGGCGTTCAGATACGCGCCGCGATGGTGATAGACCACGCCCTTGGGGTTGCCGGTCGTGCCCGAGGTGTAGTTGAGCGCGACGGCCTGCCATTCGTCGGCAGGCGGCTTCCAGGCGAAGGCGGCGTCGCCCTCGGCCAGCAAGGCTTCGTAATCGATCTGGCCCAACCGCTTGCCGCCCTGCGCCAGCGGATCGACGATGTCGATCACCAGCGGTGGCTTCTTCATCTGTTTCAGCGCGGCCTCGATCACCGGCGCGAATTCCGTGTCGGTGATCAGTATCTTGGCCTCGCCATGCTCGAGCGTGAAGGCGATGGTGGCGGCGTCCAGCCGCGTGTTCATGGCGTTCAGTACGCCGCCCGCCATGGGCACGCCGAAATGCGCCTCGAACAGCTCGGGCACGTTGGGCGCCATGACGGCCACCGTGTCGCCGAGCCCGATGCCGCGCTTGGACAAGGCCGAGGCCAGGCGCGTGCAGCGCTCGCGCGCCTCGGCCCAGGTGTGGCGGCGTTTGCCGTGGATCACCGCGATCCGGTTCGGATAGACGCTGGCCGAACGCTCCAGGAATCCCAGCGGGGACAGCGGCACATAATTGGCCGCGGTCTTGTCCAGGTCTCGTTCGTAGGGATTGCTTGTCATCTGGGTGTCACGTGTCTGGCGGGGCGCTGGATCATTCGTCACGGATTTGATGATATCTATATCTGAATTGGGACAAAGCGGAACATCACGGGGGCACGTCATGGCAGAAGAAGGCAAATGCCCGTTTTCGGGCGGCACGCGCGCGCGGGATAATCGCGACTGGTGGCCCAACCAGCTCGACCTCTCGGTCCTGCACCAGCATTCCTCTTTGTCCGATCCGATGGGCGAATCCTTCGACTATGTGAAGGAGTTCAAGAGCCTCGACCTGAGCGCCGTGATCAAGGACCTGCATGCCTTGATGACGGATTCGCAGGAATGGTGGCCGGCCGACTTCGGCCATTACGGGCCGTTCTTCATCCGCATGGCCTGGCATGCCGCGGGCACCTACCGCGTCGGCGACGGCCGCGGCGGCGCGGGCTCCGGGCAGCAGCGTTTCGCCCCCCTCAATAGCTGGCCGGACAACGGCAACCTCGACAAGGCG
>CAYZFH010000437.1:0-1807 GCA_964477375.1 uncultured Rhizobiaceae bacterium
CGCGCGGCCTGCAGCATGGCGTAGGTCTTGCCCACACCCGGCGCCGCGCCGAGGAAGATCTTCAGCCGCCCGCGCTTCTCGCCCTTCGCCGCTTCCAGCAGCGCGTCGGGGTTGGGTCTTTCGCGTTCGGTTTCCACGGACGGCATCCTTCGCGGTGCCCGCGCCGCCTTATTGGGCGCGTCTTTTCATTATAGCGAAGCCTGCGCCAGAGACGGAGTGGGCCGGGTCAGAACCGTTTCGAGACGCCGATATAGGCCTGCACATCCGGCGCCGCTTTGTTGAGGCCGATATTGGTGCCGATGTCGAATTGGAGATTCGGCGCGATGAGATAGGCCAAAGCGGGATCGAACGTATAGATGTTCTGTGATCCCGGGCCCGTGCGCTGCTGGGCGAAGAATTCCAGATAGCCGGTCAGCCCTTCCACGATCGGGCGGCTCAAATTGACGATCTGCGTGAAGCCCGCGTTGTAGCCGCTGCCCGTCGCACTCTTGAGGGCATCGAACTCGGGCATGAGCGTCAATGTGAAGTCGAGCGGTACGGCAAAGGCGACCGGCAAAAGGACGCCGCCCTCGTAAGCGCCGTTTCCGACATGGTTGGTGGCGGTCGGGAATTTGATCTGAGGCACGATGGCAAACGCGACGTCTCCGTCGTCGTTGCCGATCAGGTTGAACTTGCTGCGCAAGGTGACATCGCCAAACCCTTGGTTCGTCTGGCTGGTGCCCGCGGTGCGGTCCGTGGTCTTCACGTTGTTGTAGAAGCCGGATGAAATGATATCGAGCTCGATATCGCTGGTCAGGCCGACACGAAGTGTCGGGTCGAGCACCGTCCACGTGCGCGTCGTCGTATTGGCGGTGTTCGCATAGTCATACGTGTAAATCGTAAGGTCGGTTTCGAGTTGATAGCGGCCGCCATCGACCGTGAACGGACTCGTGGCTTTCGTCGGGCGGTCCGGGGCGAAGTCCCGCAATGCGTCGTCCGGCGTCGGGTTGAACAAATTGTATTGGGACCGGTCGGGCGTTTCGCTTTGCTGCGCGAACGAGGATTCCGCGCCTCCAACGGCCAAGGCCGACAGGATCAGTGCCGCCGACCCGAACCGAAGCTTTATTGACATCATTGTCTCCATCGCACCGGCATTATTGGGCCGGACGGTTTTGATCCAGCGCCATGTTCAGCGCCAGCACGTTCACGCGTGGTTCGCCCAGAAAGCCAAGCGTCCGGCCGTCGGTCATGCGGTCAACCAGAGTTTGCACGTCGGCCTCGGTCATGCCGCGTGCTTCGGCAACGCGCCCGACCTGGAACCGCGCTGCTGCGGGCGTGATGTGGGGGTCGAGGCCGCTGGCCGACGCGGTGACCAGATCCACCGGGACGACGGCGCTGCCCATGCCGTTGCCGCTGCGCTGGTGTTCGACGTCGCCGGTCACGCGGTCGATTAAAGCCTTGGAAGTCGGCCCCAGGTTGGAGCCGCCCGACGCTGCGGCGTTGTAGGGCGCGCTCACGCTCTTCGTGCTGTCGGCCGGATCGGGCGCGGAGGTGGCCGAAGGGCGCGGCCAGAAATACTTGGGCTCGGAGAAATTCTGTCCGATCAGGGACGAGCCGATGACGGTGCCGTCCCGCACGATCAGGCTGCCTTTGGCTTGCGAAGGAAACACGGCCTGGGCGATCCCTGTGACGGCCAGCGGATAGGCGATGCCTGTGAGTGCCGAAAGCAGGGCGAACAGGACCAGGGCGGGGCGGAGATGCGTCAGCATGGGTTCTTCCTCAAGCCAAGCCCAGGGCGGACACGGCCAGGTCGATGGCCTTGATGCCG
>CAYZFH010000438.1:0-1801 GCA_964477375.1 uncultured Rhizobiaceae bacterium
GATGGCGTCCGGGCCCGCGCGAAGTCAAGGCGCGGGCTTTTTCTTCTCCGCGCGCGCGACGGCGTCCAGCACGGGCCGGAGCGCGGTGCGCCAATCGGGCGGCTCGATGCCGAAGCGCTCCGAGAGGCGTGTAAGCGACAGGCGCGAGTTGAGCGGCCGCTTGGCTGGCGTCGGTATCTCGACGGACGGCACCGGCACCACCCGTTTTGCCTCCAGCGCACAGCCGTGCTTGCGTAGACCGTCGACGATCGCGCGGGCAAACTCATGCCGGCTGGCCGCTCCCGTGGCGGCGGCATGCACGATGCCGCCCGAGGTTGCGAAGGTCTCGCGCGGATCGCCCGCCTGGAGAATCTCGATGGCGATGGCGGCGACCAGGGCGGCCGGTGTGGGTGCGCCAATCTGGTCGTCGACCACGCGCAATTCTTCTCGCGTCCGCGCTGCGTTGAGGATCGCGGTGAGAAAGTTGCGGCCGACGGCGTCGTAAAGCCACGAGGTGCGCAGGATCAGATGCGGTGCGCCCGATTGGATGACGGCTTCATCCCCCGCCAATTTGGAAGCGCCATAGGCGTTGAGCGGAGCCGGTGCTTCGCCTTCGTCATGCGGCGCATCGCCCGCGCCGGAATAGACATAGTCGGTCGAAACGTGGAGAAGCGGTACGCCACGCGTCGCGGCCCAGCGCGCCATGATCTCGGGCGCGGCGGCGTTGACCTGATAAGCCTGGCGCGTTTCCGTCTCGGCCCCATCGACGTCCGTATAGGCCGCGGCATTCACGATCAGCGCGGGTTGAATCGCCTCCAGCGCGTCCTTGAGCGCTTGGACGTCGGATAGGTCAAGCGTCTTGCGGTTGGGCGCGGCCAGTTCGCCCATCTGCTTGAGCGGCTGCGTCAAAGCGCGGCCGAGTTGGCCGTGGGCGCCGGTGAGCAAGATTTTCACGGCGCGGCCCTGTAGGCGGGCAGCACGGCGGCGTCGGCAAGACGGGGCGCAGCCTCATCCTTGGCGGATAGGGTGGGTGTCTTCACCGGCCAAGCAACACCGATGGCGGGATCGTCCCAGCGGACCGTCCTGTCATGGGCCGGGGTGTAATAGTCCGTGCAGGCGTATTCGACCTGGGTGTCCTCGGTCAGAGCGCAGAAGCCGTGGGCGAAGCCGCGCGGGATCCAAAGCTGCCGCCGGTTCGACACGCTCAGCTCAACACCGATCCAGCGCCCGAAATGCGGGCTGCCGCGCCTTATGTCGACGGCCACATCGAAGATCGCGCCGGACAGGACACTGATCAGCTTGTCCTGGGCGTTGGGCTCCTGGAAATGGAGCCCGCGGATGACGCCTTTGTGCGAAGTGGTGAGGTTGGTCTGAACGATGTGGGCCGAGATGCCCGCCGCCGCCAGCTTGTCCGCGCGCCAGACTTCCATGAAAGCGCCGCGCGCGTCCTCGTGACGCTCGGGCTCCAGCATCAGGACTTCGGGCAGGGCGGTGGGCGTCACGCGCATGCCGTTCTCACGAGCTCGCCGCGTTGCCGAGCCCAAGACGCTGGCCGCGATAGCGCCGGTGTGTCTCGCGCCACCAGGATGCATTGGCGACGTACCAGCGCACGGTCTCTTCCAGGCCTTCGGCCAAGACGATCTCGGGCCGCCAGCCGATCTCGTCGGTCAGCTTGGCGGAATCGATCGCGTAGCGCCGGTCATGGCCCGGCCGGTCCGTCACATGGACGATCAGGTCGGCATGGGGCTTTCCGCTCGCGCGTGGACGCAGCTTGTCGAAGATCGCGCAAATGGCGGTGACGATCTCGCGGTTCGTGCATTGG
>CAYZFH010000439.1:0-1786 GCA_964477375.1 uncultured Rhizobiaceae bacterium
CGCCGCGCCGCGTGCGATTCCCCGCGCTGCAGCTCCTGATGGGATTGAAGCAGGAAGACGAAACTCCGGCGCGCACGCCGCTGTGGCTGTTGATCCTGCGCTTCGCGATCGCCGGTCTTTTGATCCTGGGACTGGCGCGACCTCTGCTCAATCCGGGCAGCCCCCTCTCTGGCAAAGGGCCGCTGCTTCTGGTCATCGACGACGGCTGGGCCGCCGCGCGCGACTGGACCGCGCGGGAGCGCACGCTCGACATGCTGCTCGACCATGCCGAACAGGAGAACCGCAAGGTGGCGCTGATCACGACCGCGCCCCATGTCGGGCCCGCGCCCGCCGATCCGCAGCCCTTCACCGACGTCACGACGATCCGGCAACGCGTGAAGGCGCTGGCGCCCGAACCCTGGTCCGTCGACCGCAAGGGCGCGCTCGAACGGCTGGAAAAACTGACGCCACCGAACGGTCTGGAGACCTGGTGGCTGGCCGACAGCTTCGACGACGGCAACGCCAAAGCCTTGGCCGAGCGCCTGCTGCGGCTCGGCCCCCTGACGGTGGCGGAAGACGCGCCCACCCGCCGGCCGCGCCTGATGCTGACGCCGAGCGTCGATGCAGGTGGGCTCATGGTCCGCGTCCGCCGCTTCGCGACCGACGGTGAAGAGACGATCATGGTGCGCGGCATGGCGGCCGACGGACGCTTGCTGACCCGCGAACCGCTGCGCTTCGAGCCCAACCAGGCGGAGGGGTCCAAGCTGCTGGCGCTTCCGGCGGAGGTGCGCAACCAGGTCGAGCGGCTCGAGGTCGAAAGCGAAGCTAGCGCAGGCGCGACCGCCTTGCTCGACGAACGCTGGCGCCGCCGCGTGGTCGGTGTCGCCGCCCTGCGCGCCGAGGGCCGCAGCATGCCGCTCTTGGGCGAAGCCTATTACCTTGAGAAGGCCCTGGCGCCGTATAGCGAGGTCCGCATCGGCCCGATCGACGCGCTTTTGGCCCAGCCGCCTTCGATGCTGATCATGCCGGACTCGGGTGCAGTGCCGGAGAACGAGGCCCGCGCGCTCGAAAATTGGATCAAGGCCGGCGGTGTGCTGGTGCGCTTCGCAGGGCCGCATCTGGCGCAGGGCAGCGACGATCTCGTGCCCGTCGCGCTAAGGCGCGGCGGCCGGGCGCTCGGTGGCGCCATGTCATGGACGCAGCCTGCGCGCCTGGCGCCGTTTCCGGAAACCAGCCCCTTCACCGGTCTCGCCATCCCCGCGGACGTGACCATCGACCGCCAAGTCCTGGCCCAGCCCGGCCCCGATCTCGAAGGCAAGACCTGGGCCCGGCTTACGGACGGCACGCCCCTGGTCACGGGCGAACGGCGGGGCAACGGCTGGCTTGTGCTGTTTCACGTCACGGCCAATCCCGATTGGTCGAACCTGGCCATCTCCGGCCTGTTCGTGGAGATGCTGCAGCGGCTGGTGGCACTCGGCGCCGGCACAGCGGGCGAAGAAGGCGCGGGCGCCCTGCCGCCTTTGGCCCTGCTCGACGGGTTCGGACGGCTCGGCCCTCCGCGCCCCGGCACGCGTCCCATTCCAGGCCGCGATTTTCTCCAGGCGCGTGTCTCGCCAGAAACGCCGCCGGGCCTCTATGGCACCACCAGCGCGCGGCGCGCCCTGAACCTTGCTGGCTCGGTCGGGGACTTGTCGCTCCTGCCCGCGCTTCCGGCCGAAGTTACCCACCATTCACTCGTCGAGCGGGGTGAATTCGACCTCCAGCCCTGGCTTCTGACCCTGGCGCTGATCCTGGTCATCGTGGACGC
>CAYZFH010000440.1:0-1747 GCA_964477375.1 uncultured Rhizobiaceae bacterium
CGTGAAATGGACCTGAGAGCCTTCCGTCGCGGTGCCAGCGCCCGTAATCGTCGCTCCTGCACCAGTTACTGCCGCAGAGCCCGAGCCTTCGACCCACAATGTAAAGGGGCCGGTACCGAGCGACCCTGTGGTCTGCGTGACCGGCGCTGTCGAATTGAGCAGATAATTGGTTCGCGAGCCTTCGATCAACAAACCTCGTGGATTCCCATACACATCATGGTCGAAGCGCGGGACGTTAGCCTCCGCGATCCGGCGTGCGCCCGAGGCGTCGCGGTAGGTCGCCGGACTGGCGCGCGCGAAGTCGAGCGGCGGCAGGCCCGGATAGTGAAGGCTCGGCCGTCCGACGAAATCGAAATCGAGTATGGGCGGCGCGGGCAGCGCCAACGGCGACGCGCCGCGCAAACGGTCGTTCGCCGCCACCGCCGCGGGGCGGAGCAAATTCTGAAGCATGGGTTTTCCAATCGATCTGGTCGCGCAACTTTGCGCGGGCGGCTACGGCAGCGGCGTTACTCGATCCAGGCGCTGGTGTAGCGCGGCGCGGTCGGGTCGACGCTGCTCCACAGCTCGCGGAACATCGAATCCTGTCCCTGCACCAGGACGACGCAGGGATCGCGCGAGTCCCGCGGCTCTTTCCGCGCGCGGTCGAGCGCGTAGCTGGCGGCGGTCATCTTGTCCGGAAAGGCGCCGGTCTGAAGTCCGTTATGCGCCACCATCCAACCCAAGCCGGTCTGCAGCACGAAGTAGCGGTTCCATCCCATCACGATCCTCCCGGTGGGGAACGATCTTGTTTTAGGTAGAACGGCCTATTCTTCGAGATGGTTCCGCAAGCGGCCGGGGATGATGTTCCTCGCGCAAGCCGAACCGTTCCCGGTTGCGGCCGCTATGTTTGCGCGAAATTTATGGAGCGATCTTCGGGCGGACCGGCCGCTTCGAACGCGGCGCGGATCTTGGCGAAGGCGGCGGCGGTTTCGCGGCTGGCGAACTTTCCCGACACGCAACCATCGTTCACCACGAACCAGCCATCCCCTTCTTGGATGACGACGTAACGTTCGCTGGACATCGGCGCCCCCATCGTTGTCGAGCCGATAGGGTAAATGTGCGGACACCGTGTTGGGTCGTGACCAGCGCGTGACATTGCGCCGTTTCCAATCGGATACCGAGCGCCGGTACGGGTTTTTCGTGGGCGAAATCCCAAAAGGAATTTCGTCGTCCCCTTTTCACCGCGCGCGGCCGCGTCAGTCGCGTCGTTTCGCTCCGCGCGTCCCGCGCTACTGGCTGAGGCGTCCGGCGATTGTGCCGGAGGTATAGCCGCCAGTCTTGACGCCGAAGCGGTAGAGCACGCCGCGCTCGGGCTCGTTGCCCACCAGCTCGGCGTTGGCCGCAAGGGATTGCACGTCGAGCCAGGTGGCGCCGCCGTCGAAGCTGCGCTGCAAGTGGACCGTGGCGCTCCAAGTGCCCGAGAGCGAAAAATTGTAGGGGCCGTGCAGCGCCACGGGCGCGGCGAAGCTGTTCTCGGCGGCGATGGACGAAGCGGTCTTGGCGATCATGCCTACTCTCCCAACAAAGACTTGCGGATCGCGGGCACGGGCGAAACGTCGCCCTCCCCGCCCGTGAGGATGGTCGAGGCGCGGCCCCGCGCCTGGCGGGCGGCCAGAACCTGGCGCCGCCGCGCCTCCTCCACCGCCGGATCCTCGCGGCTGGGCGGCGCAGGCGGCGGCGGCACGGACGGCGGCGAAGGGGCGAAGAA
>CAYZFH010000441.1:0-1745 GCA_964477375.1 uncultured Rhizobiaceae bacterium
CCTATTTCCGCCGCGCGGCTGCGCTCGGCGACGCGCCGAGCCAGATGCAGCTCGGTCTCGACTATTCGACCGGGCGCGGCGTGAAGCAGGACAATGTGGAAGGTCTGATGTGGTACATGCTGGCCCTGCCTAAACTCGAGGGCAAAGACCGCGAGACCGTCGAGACTGCAGGCCGCCTCGTCGCCGCCCAGATGACGGAAGACCAGCGCAACGAAGCCAACTACCGCGCCGCCAGCTTCTACGAAAAGAAGCGCTAAAATTCTTCACCTCGCATGTTGAGATTTTAATGTTTCGATTCGCGTGCTTGGTGCTCCTTCTGCTTTCGGCGCCGATCCACGGCACCGTCCATGCGCAACAACCTACCGGTACAGATACGTCCAGAGCCGAGAAGACCGCAAAGGTCATGGCTGAACTGGCACGTCGTAATGCGGAAAGCGGATTCGCCGACGGCCAGTACCAGTACGGAATCCTTCTTCGGACCGGAAATTACTTTCCAAAAGACGAAGCTGCAGCGGTCGAGTGGTTCCGCAAAGCCGCCGAACAAAACTACCCGCCGGCTGAAACCCAATTGGGTCTGATGTATGCCCAAGGCCGCGGGGTCGCCAAGGACCAGACCGTCGCCGCCGAATGGTACAAAAGGGGTGCCGAACATGGTGACGCCGGAGGACAGTACATCTTCGGCTTGGCGCTCTTGAACGGGGACGGCGTGCCCAAGGACGAAAAGGCGGGCATTGAGTGGCTGACGCGCGGTGCCATCCAAGGAAGCTTTCTTGCACAAGCCGCGCTCGGCAGCGCCAATCTGCTGGGTCGCGGCACCGCGCAAAATCCTTTCGCGGCGTATTTTTGGTTCAGCCTCGCAGCCAAGTATGCGCGGCAGCCACAAGAGGCCGCCAAGTACGGGGAGATCGCGCAAAAGCTGGAGAAGACCCTTCCAGAGGATAAGGTCGCGCTCGCACAGAAGGCCATTCAAGCTTTCAAACCAAAGCCTGAATGGGATGGCGGCGATTAGCGCTGGGAAGTTTTGGCGGCGCCCATAGATTGCACCTTTATCCGCACCGCCGCCGCATTGAACGCAAAAAGAAAATGAACTAGCGCGACGGCTTCGCGCCTACCGCGGCCAGCAATTCGTTCGCCATCGACGCCGCTTCGTGCGGCGAAAGCTGATAGACGCTGCGGCCGAGCAGCGTGCGCAAGGCGGCGGCGGTCTTGTCGGTGAACTGGATGATGCCGTCGCCCGTGATGCCGGCGATGCCGTCCCAGTGCAGCGCCTTCTCGTTCATCGCGATGGCCTCGGCCTCGCTCCATTCGGGCGGTAGATCCAGCGCGATGCGCCGGTTGCCCGCCTGCATGGGATAGCCGCCGACGCGCCCGTCCGGCCCCGGCACGTGCACCAGCGAATTCTCCTTCGCCATGAACGCGCTGAGGAACCGCACGGCCGACGCCTGAGTCAGCAGATTGAAATCCATGTCGTAGAGGATCGGCATGGGCGTGAAGAGGCCGGCGCGCGCCTCGGCCGACACATCGCGCCCGCGCCATGTCGCCTTGACCAAACACGGCGGCAACTCGGCGGCGGTCTCAGCGGCGTAGAGAAAATATTCGAGCGCATGGGGTGCGACGAGCCGCACCTCGACCTCACCCGGCGGCGCGCCCAACGCGTCGGCCACGGCGAAGCGCGCCTTGGGCACGGCCTCTTCCACATTGCCGATGCCGCAGAGCGGGCCCGCACCCGTGCGCGTCAGCACCGC
>CAYZFH010000442.1:0-1744 GCA_964477375.1 uncultured Rhizobiaceae bacterium
CCCTTCTCTATTTCTTCAGCCGAAGCCGAGGATCAGCGCGGCGCGTAGGCCGTGACCTCGATCTCGATGCGCACATCGACCATGAGCGTCGACATGACGGTCGAGCGGGCCGGCGGATCCTTCGGGAAATACTTGGCATAGGTGCGGTTGTAGCCGAGGAAATCGGCCTTATCGCGCAGCCACACCGTGACCTTGAAGACATCGGACAGGGACGCGCCGGCTTCCTTCAGGAGGCCCTTGATCATCTCCATCGTGACGTCGGTCTGCTCTTCGATCGTGCCCGTCGTCATCGGCACGCCGTCCTTGAACGGCACCTGGCCGGACAGATAGACGAAATCGCCGATGCGGATGCCCTTCGAAATGGGAATCTGGTTGCCGTTTACGACGATCGGACCACCGATCACCTTCTTCGACGCCTTCGGCGCCGCGCGGCGCGCGGCGGGCGCCTTGCGGGCGGCCTGACGCTTGCTGCCCGCCTTCTTTTTGGCGGCTGCCTTCTTCTTAGCCATGCTCTTCTCCCTAAACCTGTCCGGTCCCGTCGACCGGGCCGCGGGCATTCCAACATCGGCGGCCATGCTTTGCAACGTCCCGGGGCGAAAGTTACGCTTCGTGGGATTGAGCCGTTCGACCAAACGGGGAGGACACCGTGGCCAAGACACCGAAACGCACGCTGAACACACCAATGGGCGGCAACGACATGCCCCGCGCGGGCGGTCCCGCCACCATGATGCGCCTGCCGCTACAGAAGGACGCCAAGGGCTTGGATGCGTGTTTCGTCGGCATCCCCTTGGACTGGGGCGCCTCCAACCGCTCGGGCACGCGCATGGGCCCGCGCTATATCCGGGTCGAATCGGCGCTTTTGCGCCCCTACAACGTGGTGACGCGCGCGGCCCCCTTCGATGCGCTGCAGGTGGCCGATATCAGCGACGTGCCGGTGAACCCTTACAACCTGCGCGACATCGTGCGGATCATCGAGGAGTTCTACACGAAGAAGATCCTGGCCCATGGCTGTAAGCCGCTGACGCTCGGCGGTGACCACACGGTGACCCTGCCCATCCTGCGCGCGATCAAGAAGAAGTACGGGCCTGTGGGCCTAGTCCACATCGACGCCCATGCCGACATCAACGACACGATGTTCGGCGAGAAGATCGCCCATGGCACGCCCTTCCGCCGCTGCGTCGAGGAAGGGCTGATCGAGGGTAAGCGCGTGGTGCAGATCGGCCTGCGCGGCTCGGGCTACACGGCCGAGGATTTCGACTGGCCTCAGCGCCAAGGCTTCCGCGTCGTCCAGGCAACTGAATGCTGGAACAAGTCGCTGGCGCCCCTGATGAAGGAAGTGCGCAAGCAGCTCGGCAAGGGGCCGGTCTATATCAGCTTCGACATCGACGGGCTGGATCCGTCTTTCGCGCCCGGCACGGGGACGCCCGAGATCGGCGGCCTGACCAGCGCCCAAGGACAGGAGATCGTGCGCGGCTGCCGTGGGCTCGACATCATCGGCGGCGACCTGGTCGAGGTCTCCCCGCCCTACGACACGACGGGCAACACCGCTCTGGTCGGCGCGAACCTTCTGTTCGAGATGCTGTGCGTCCTGCCGGGCGTGCCGTATCGAGACTGACTACGCGCAAGCCGCGCGGATCGCCTTGAGCTGACCGGCAAGCGTCCGGTTTTCGGGCGCGAAGATACGGTCGAACACGGCCGTGCCCACGGTGAAGGCGTCGGCGCCCGCTTGCGCCACCGCGTCCAC
>CAYZFH010000443.1:0-1734 GCA_964477375.1 uncultured Rhizobiaceae bacterium
GAATCTGATCCGCCGTGCCGCCCCACAACCAGTCGTCGTCGGCCAGGGTCGGAAAGCCGCCCTTCCGTCCGCTTCCGCCGCCGCCGTGACAGGGGGCGCAATTATCGGCGAACGCCGCACGGCCGCCGGCCATGGCGTATGCCAGAAGCTGGGGATCGGCTTCGATCGCCGCCAGCGGCGAAGCCGCGATCTTGTCTTGATACACAGCCTGTTCGGCTTTGGCGGCGGCCCATTTTTCCGCGAACTCGCCGCGCTGGTTCCAGCCCAGCAGGCCGTTGCTGTGACTCCCGCCCCAGGGAATGGCGGGATACAGAACGACATAGACGAACGCCCAAGCGATCGTAACGTAAAGGACGTACAACCACCATTTGGGCAACGGCGTGTCCAATTCGCGGATTCCGTCCCACTCGTGGCCGGTGGTCTCGGTCCCGGTGACCAGATCCTTCTCACCCTTGGTCGGCATGGATCAGTCCTCGGTGAACGGAATGCGGCCCCGGCGCTCCAAGTCCGCCTTGCGGCTCGGCCAGTACGCGCGGGCGACGATGAAGACGAACAAAAGAAAGAACCATACGATCCACAAAGCCTTGGCGTGTGCGTAGAGCGATGCCCAATCCATATCGGGCTCCTATTGTTTGATGCCGCCGCGCGGCTCGGCCGAGAAATCGACCAGCCTGCCCAGCATCTGCAGATAGGCGACCAGCGCATCCATTTCGGTCAGGCGCGACGGATCGCCGTCGAAATCGCCCACGGCCGCATTGGGATAGCGCTTCAGGAGATCCGCGGTGTCGTCCGTCGCCTGCGCGGCCAAATCCGCTTTGGCATTCGCGATCATCTCGTCCGAATACGGAACGCCCGTCGCGCGCAAGGCCTTCAGATGCGCGGGAAGGTCGCGAATGACGAGGTCGTTCCGGGCCAAAAAGCCGTAAGACGGCATGATGGATTCGGGCACGACGCTGCGCGGATCGGCGAGATGCGCCACATGCCATTCGTTCGAATACTTGCCGCCCACCCGCGCCAGATCGGGACCCGTGCGCTTCGATCCCCATTGGAAGGGGTGGTCGTACATGCTTTCGGCCGCGAGACTGTAGTGGCCGTAGCGCTCCACCTCGTCGCGGAAGGGACGGATCATCTGACTGTGGCAGTTGTAGCAGCCTTCGCGCATGTAGATGTTGCGTCCGGCAAGCTCGAGCGGCGAATAAGGCCGCATGCCTTCCACCTTCTCGATCGTGGTCTCGATCGTGAACAAAGGAACGATCTCGACGATGCCGCCGATGGAAACGGTCAGCAGCGTCAGCACCAGCATCAGGATGACGTTCTTCTCGATACGCTCGTGGCGAATCCCAAACATACCCGTCACTCCGCCGGCGCGAGCGCGGCATCGCGCGCCGGCGCATCGCCGCGCACGGTGCGCCACAGGTTGAAGACCATGATCAGAGCGCCGACCAGGAAGAACACGCCGCCCAACGCACGGATGATGTAGAACGGGTGCATCGCCTCGACCGTTTCGACGAAGGAGTACTGCAGGAAGCCGAGCTCGTCATAGGCGCGCCACATCAGGCCCTGCATGATGCCCGACACCCACATCGCGGTGATGTAGAGCACGATGCCGATGGTCGCGATCCAGTAATGGACGGCCACCAGGCGCGAGGAATAGAGCGCGCTACGGCCCCACAAGCGCGGGAACAGGACATACATCGCGCCGAAGGACACGAACGCCACCCAGCCGAGCGCGCC
>CAYZFH010000444.1:0-1707 GCA_964477375.1 uncultured Rhizobiaceae bacterium
AGCCCACACCGGTCTCGCGATAGATGAAGGCCGCCGGAACCATGTGGAAGACCATGTCCTTCTGGACCAGCCGTTTCTCGCCCTTCTTGAGCGACAGGATCTGGCCTTCGCCCCAATCGGGCGGGAAACACATGCCGATCGAATAGGCTGCGCGGTGGCGATGATATTCACCGAAGCCTGCCTTGACCCATTCGCCATGAACGACGCGGTCCACTTCCTCGCACGGCACGCCGGGCTTGAGCGCCGACATGCCAGCATGGAGTGCTGCCAGCGAAGCGTCCGCCATCGCGCGCACGCGCTTTTCCGGCTCGCCGTCACAGGCCGTGAACATGATAGCCGAGGTATAGCGGTGCTTGGTCGCCGACAGCTCGTAGAAAACAGGATCGCCCTTGGCGATCTTGCGCCCTTCCCAGGTAGCGTGCGTGACCGAGATGCGTGGACCGGAGACCACGAAATGGGGCAGGCCGGGATATTCGCTGCCGCGCCCAACCAGCTCGTTGTGGATCGCCGCCGCGATGGCGTCTTCGGTCGTGCCCGCGCGCAACGCATCGAGACCCGCGCGCGAACCGTGGTCCAGCATCTTGGCGCAGCGCTTCATCAGCGCGATTTCTTCGGGCGACTTTGTGACGCGCACCCATTCCACGATGCCCGAGCCGTCGACGAAGCGAGCCTCGGGCAACTTGCCGAGCAGGCCTTCGTATTCGTCGATGGTCGAAAAGAACGAGGTCTTCTCGACACCCACGCGCTTGTCGGCCAAGCCGCGCTTGCGCAGTGTCTCGATGGTGACTTCGTAGGGAATGCGGTCGTCGGTGACCGGCACCGAGTCCGATAGCCAGGAATACTCGAACACGTTGGTCTGTTCGAGATAGCGCACGACGAGCGTGGGCGCTTGGTCGCGCGCGACGATCAGGCAGTGATAGCCGTAATAGCCGGGCGTCACGTAGCCTGTCAGATAAGCGATGTTCTCCGGCGTGCGCACCAGCAGCACGTCGATGCCCTTCTCGCCCATCGCGTGGAGCACGGCGTCGAAGCGGCGGCGGTATTCGCCCAGCGAGAATGCCAAACGGTCGTGCTGGATCATCTTGACGTCTTTGGACGTGATCATGGCTCCCCCTCCCGCAGTCTCGCTCGCGGCCCCATGCCGCGTCAGTCAGCCGCCTCGCTGGATTGCCAGCCGATGGCGCCTTGCTTCTTCAGGTCGGCGATGTCGCCGGCCGCGAATCCCCAATCCCTCAGCGCTTCCTCGGTGTGCTGGCCGGGCTTCGACGGCGGCCGCTGCACCTTGGGCTTCGTGCGGCTGAACTTGGGCGCCGGGCCCGGCTGCACCACGCCTTCGACTTCGACGAAGCTGCCGCGTGCCTTGTTGTGCGGATGGTTCGGTGCCTCCAGGAACGACAGGACGGGCGCAAAGCACACGTCGGTGCCTTCCATGATCTTGGACCACTCGCCCTGCGTCTTCGTCTTGACGACATCGGCGATGCGCTTGCGCATGGCGGGCCACTGCGAACGGTCGAACTGCTTGGGCAGTCCTTCCTTTGCGATGCCCAGCTTCTCCAGCATCAAATCGTAGAACTTGGCTTCGATGGCGCCGAGCGAGATGTGCCGACCGTCCTTCGTCTCGTAAACGCCGTAGAAATGCGCGCCGCCGTCCAGGATGTTGACCGCGCGTTTATCCTGCCAGATGCCGGCAGCCATCATGCCGTAGAA
>CAYZFH010000445.1:0-1707 GCA_964477375.1 uncultured Rhizobiaceae bacterium
GACGGGGAGCGCGCCAAGGATGGGATGGCTCAAGACCAGCGCATGGGCCTGGCCCCAGCCCCATTTCGTGTCGTCGGCGCCGTAGCGCCAGCCCAACTCGTCGAGCGCGGCGCCGAGGGCCGCGCGCACTTCCGTCTGACAGGCCGGCGCAGGCGCCGCCGGCGGCGCGCACCAGCCGCCTTGGCCGGCCAGAGCCTGGCGCAGGAGGCGCGGGTGCAAACCCCAGAACCGCGCGAAGTCCGGGCCGAGCTTCCGCTCGAACAGGGTTTGCATCAGCGCGCGCGTCCACGCGGTGAAGATCAAGGGCTCGCGAGCATCGGGCGTCATGCGTCCGTCCCACGCCTCCAGGGCGCGGAGGATCGGCGCGCTGCGGTCGTCGCCCGGATCGGCGCGCGTGATCAGGGCCGGCAGGAACTCGCGGGCCACCGGCGAAAGGATGTCGGCCTGCATGGCGGCCGAATCGGCGATCGTCTGCCGCGGCTTGGCGCCGATCAGATCGGCGATGCGGTCATAGCGATACGGCTCGTCCCATTCGCGCGAGAGGTAATAGGGGTAATCGCGCCCAACCGGGCGGTTGTTGGCGTTGGCCAGCCAGCCTGCGGGCGGGTCGTAAGCGCGCGGCAGTTCGTCGTAGGGGATGAAACCGGTCCAATCGCCGACGCCGGATGCACCATCGGCGGGCAGGAAGCCATCGCCCGACTTACGGATAGGGATCCGTCCTGGCGCGATGTAGCCGATATGCCCGTCGACGTCGGCATAGAAGACGTTCTGCTGCAGCGAATCGAAGTTCTGCATCGCTGCCAGTACATCGTCCCAATCGCGCGCGCGGTTGAGGCCCTGAATGGCAGCGGCGGAGCGGTCTGGTTCCATCAGATAGGGGGCCGAAAGGGCGAGGATCGCACCGTCGAGCCGGTCGCCGTCTTTCAGCGCGTCAGAGATCACCGGCCCGTGCCGTGTGGAGCGCACGATGATCAGGGCGTCTTCCTCGCCTTTGACGCGGATGCGCTCCTCCCGCGTCTCGAATTTCTGACTGCCGTCGGGTGTTTGGTACGCGGAGGGATCGCCCGGCACTTCCGTCTCGACGAACAGGTCTTCGACATCGGACTGCGTCGAGGTGAAGCCCCAGGCGATGCGCGCGTTGCGGCCGAGGACCATGAACGGCACGCCCGGCGCGGTGGCGCCCGCCATCGTTCCGTCGGGCGTCTCGACGCGGGCCAGATACCACTGGCTTGGCACGTTCGCGCCCAGATGCGGATCGTTGGCCAGGATGGGCGCGCCGGTGTCCGTGTGGCTGCCCGCCAACACCCACATGTTTGAGGCGCCGCGCGTGTCGAAGGGCGCGATCAGGCTCGCGCTGTCGCGGATGGTGGGCGATTCGCCGCCGTCAGGCGGGAACAAGGCGTCGACGGCTTCGCGCCCCAACCGCTTGACCAGTTGCGCGCGAAACAGTTCGCCGCGCCAGTCGCCGGAAAGCTGCATGGCCATCAGCTTGCCCCAGACCAGCGAATCGGCAGGACGCCAAGGCTCGGGCTTGTAGTTCATCGCGATGAATTCGGGCGGCAGCGCGCCGCGACGCGTGGCCAGGAAGGCATTGACGCCCTTGGCGTAGGATTCGAGGGTGATGCGCGTGTCGGCGTCGATCTGGTCCACCGCGCGTTCGGCCAGGCGATAGATACCCAGCGTGCGCATCATCCGGTCGGTGTCGAG
>CAYZFH010000446.1:0-1691 GCA_964477375.1 uncultured Rhizobiaceae bacterium
CGCCCGAAGCTTCCTTTCGGAGCCCGAGGGGCGTCAGGGGAGCCGCCCTCGGGCGACCCGTCCTTTGCGGTCGGGCCGCTCCATGCCTATGACTTAAGAACGCGAGAGCGCTCAGGACGCGCACAGAATGCATGGCTGATATGTATTACGCGCATGTCTCGCCGTAGTTAAGCGACCGCTCGGCGTCCCGAGACGCGGCGCGCTGCACGAGCACGGCATGCGTCGCCGAAGGCCGTGAAGAGCGCGTGCGAAACCGCATTCTCCCAGAAACGCCATTCGGGATGCCATTGCACGCCGACGGCAAAACCGCGCGCGTCCTTCACGGTGACCGCTTCGATGATGCCATCAGGCGCAACCGCATCGACGGTAAGACGATCGGCCAGACGGTCGATGCCCTGCTCATGCAGTGAATTCACGTGCAATGACGTAGCGCCGGACAATTTCGCGAATAAACCGCCGGCCACCAACGCCACGTCATGCACTGGCGCATAGCGGGCAGGCGTGTCCAACTCCGGCCGCTCGCGATGGTCGAGCTTACCGGGAATGTCTTGAATGCGTTGATGCAGCGTGCCGCCCAGGGCCGCGTTCAACTCCTGGATGCCGCGGCAGATGCAAAGTAGCGGAACGCCCGTATCGATCGCCGCGCGGATCAAGGGCAGCGTCGTGGCATCGCGCTGCGGATCGTGATCAGTGCCCGGCACGCTCGGCGCACCTTGATAGAGATGCGGCTCGACATTCGATGGGCTGCCCGTGAACAACAGTCCGTCCATGCGTTCCAACAGGTCGGCCGATTCGTACCAAGCGCCAAGCGACGGAAGGATGACGGGAAGCGCTGCCGCGCCGTGCGAAACCGCGACGACATACTTGTCGCCCGCCGCATGGAACGGGTGCGAGCCGATTGTCCGCACGCAGGCCGAAATACCCACCAGCGGCGCGCCCGCATGCGCGGCTGCCGGATCAGGAGGAAGTGCTGGGCTCATGACCGATTCGCTATCACGCAAGCTCCGCGGGCGGCAAGGCGTGCTTGCCGGTGGCATCGGAGAGCCGTAACTGATGAGGGTGGACGCGCTGAGTGAACCGCTGCTGGCCTACAAGGGGATCGCCGTCGCGGCGTGGTTCGCCCTCTTGTTCCTGGGCGAACGGCTCGCCCCGGCGTCTCCGCAGCGCGCCGCGCCTCATGAGGCTCGCTGGTGCTGGCTGGGCGATCCGCAGCGCCTCGTGCGCAACGGGGTTTTCTGGATCATCAATGCCGCGCTGGGCCCTCTGATCGTTATTCCGGTCACGCTGTGGGCATCCACGCAGGGCCTGGGCTGGCGCCCTTGGTCGGGCTGGGCGGGATTCGCGCTCGACCTGCTCGTCCTCGATCTCTGGATCTATCTGTGGCACCGGGCGAATCACCGCGTGCCGTTCCTGTGGCGCTTCCATGGCGTGCATCACCTCGACCGGTTTCTCGACACGACGACGGCCGGGCGCTTCCATGCCGGCGAGGTGGTGTTGTCGGCTTTGGTCCGCACCGTGCCGATCATCCTCTTGGGAATGACGATGGAATCGGTCGTGCTGTTCGAGGCGCTGGTGCTCGCCGCCGCGCTGTTCCACCACTCGAACCTGCGGTTGCCCGCGCGTCTCGAGCGCATGCTGTCATGGTTCGTGGTGACGCCGTCGATCCACTGGGTCCATCACCATGCCGTGCG
>CAYZFH010000447.1:0-1690 GCA_964477375.1 uncultured Rhizobiaceae bacterium
GGTCACGACGCGCATGGCGCGGTGACGGCAGACGTTCAGGAACGCGCGCACCTGTTTGTCCTTGCCGCGTACGAGCAGGATCGGCCAGCCCGCGAGCTCCACCGGCTTGGCGTCACCCACGTCGGGGATGTCGGAGGCGAAGCCGACCGGGCTCCAGATGCGCGGGAAATAATCGCGCTGCTCCAGTGCAAAGAACTCGGCGCCGAAAACGCGGCCCGGCAGGCCGATGGCTTCGCCGACCGGCTTGTTCAGCCTCTCGATGTCGCTGGCGTCCAAGAAGTCCGCCAAGGTCTTGCTTGTCGTCATCGCGTGCATCCCGTCCTAGAGGGGCGCGTCCTCCGCGCCCTGTTTAGAGCGATTTTAAAGGCTTCCGCCGCCTCATTGTCCATTTCAATGTTTCTATTAGAATAATAGTTTATATCTATTACAGGACGCCCTATGAAGCTCGACCGCATCAAGCACTTCGTCGTCATGGCCGAGGAGCTGCATTTCGGCCGCGCGGCCCGGCGCCTCAACCTGTCTCAGCCGTCGCTGACCCTGCAGATCCAAAACCTGGAGGCCGAGGTCGGCATGACCCTGATCCGGCGCAGCAAGCGCCGGGCGGAACTGACTCCCGCCGGGCGGCAGTTCCTGGTCGAGGCGCGGCTGGCGCTTCATCACGCCGAGCAGGCCGCGGCCCGCGCGCGTCTGGCGGCCGCAGGCGATACGGGCCATCTCTCAGTCGGCTTCAGCGTCGATTACACGCACGGTTTCCTGCCGGGCCTCTTGGCCGCATTCCACCGGCAGTTTCCGAATGTGAAAGTCGAATCGCGCCTGGACGTTTCGGCAAACCTGTCGACGATGGTGGCCGACCGCACCATCGATCTGGCGTTCCTGAGCCCGCCGCTCTTGGCCCACCCGACCGCGCTGCGCGAACTGCGCCTGCCCGCGACGCACATCGTGGCGCTGTTGCCGCCCGATCATCGCTTCGCGCGCCGCCGGACCATTCGGCTGGCCGACCTCAAGTCCGATCCGTTCGTGCTCACCCCCGTCACCGGCTGGACCGGCTTCTACCAGCAGGTCGCGCGTCTATTCGACGAAGCCGGCTTCGTGCCCGACGTGGCGCACGAAGTGCTGGACGCCGTCATGGTGGAGAATCTGGTGGCGGAAGGGGTGGGGGTTTCAATGATCAGCGTGAACGCGGTGCTGACCAAACCACAGCGCATCGCCGTCGTGCCGTTGGACAGCCGCCTCGCGCGCATGAACCAGGCCGTGGTGTGGCACGAGCAGAACGATTCGCCCGTGCTGCGGAATTTCCTGTCCGCTGTCCGCCCCCATGGGAGTGAGGTCAGTCGCGCAGCAGGTCGATGACGTTCTTTTGGAAGGCGTGGATGTTCCGTTCCCAGAACGGCGCCGCGCGCGTGGCGATGCCGGCATCGTCGCGCCGCTGGTAGTTCTCGTGCACATAGCGGACGAAGGGCACGTCCTGCTCGAACACCAGTTTCCATTCCGCGACCAGATCGGCGCGCACCTGGGCCAGCTTCGGATCGTCCGCCGCATTGCCTGGGTAATAGTGAACGAAGCGCACCTTGGTGCTCTCCGGTCCGTCGGGCGTGAACAGCCCTTGCAGCACATGGTTGGTGCGCGTCTGGAACGCGCCCGTCGGAAACACGCTCATGAAATAGGTGCGCAGCAGCCCGTCCTTGTCGGG
>CAYZFH010000448.1:0-1683 GCA_964477375.1 uncultured Rhizobiaceae bacterium
GCGCGGCGCGGCGTCAACGTGACGCTCGGGCTCGACGTCAGCAAGGCGGCCTCCTTCGGCGACCAGGCCTATACGGCCTATGTGCTGGCGCGCGACCAGGGCGATTATCTTTCGCCCGAGGACCTTCTGCAGATGCAGACGCTTAACGGCGCGCGCGCGATGAAGGTGGATTCTTGGCTGGGCAGCCTGGAGGCCGGCAAGCGCGCCGACATCGTCGTGCGCCGCAACGACCTGCCCGAGGCCTGGCCGCGCCACAACACCGAGCGGCAGCAGATTTTGCTCGCGCGCGGCAAATCGGTCGGCATCGTGATGGTGGATGGCGAAATCCTGATCGAGGGTGGCCGCCACGCGAAGCTGGACGAGAACGTGATCTACGAACGCGCCGACCGCGCGGCCCATACCCTGCGCGAGCGGGCCGGGCTGGCCTAGGCATCAAGCGATCCGATAACGGGAGGACATCATGGCCAAAAAGACCGCGTGCGATCTGCTGATCCGCAACGCCCACATCCTGACCTGCGACAAGAAGAGCACGGCCTATACGGACGGCGCGATCGCCATCAAGGGTCGCGACATCCTGGCGGTCGGGCCCGACAAGGCCATCGCGGCCAAGTACGAATCCGCGCGCAGCATCGATGCCAAGGGCGGCCTGGTGCACCCCGGCTTCATCGACATGCATTACCACCTGACCTTCCACATGGTGGGCAAGATGATCGCCGAGGCCGATTTCGGCGGCGAGGACCCGGGCCCCTGGGTGGCCGACCAGTACACGCGCCTGATCAACGCGGTCGAGGATGAGGAAGAGTATGCGAGCTCCTTGTTGCTCGGCCTCGACATGCTGAAGAGCGGCGTGACCTCGGTCATGGATCCGGGCACCGCCTTCGAGCCGGACAATCTGGCCCGTGCGTCGGACGCGCTCGGTTTCCGCGTCTCGGTGGCCGATTCGTGGCTGTTGGACGAGAAGGGGCCGCAGATCGCCGACATTCGCCGGGCCACCATCGGGCGTAAGGCGGCCATCAAGGGGCTGGGCAAGCAGCTTTGGCGCAACAAGGACAAGGACAGCCGCGTGCGCGCGCACATCGCCGTCTATGGCATGGGCAACGATTCCGACGAGCTGCGCCTGGCCGCCAAACATTGTGCAGACCGGCACAAGGTGCCGTTCAACATGCACCAGTCCCAGAGCGTGGACGATGCCGAGTTCGACGACCGGCGCTTCGGCAAGCACCCGCTGGTGCATTTCGAGGAGATCGGCCTGCTCGACAAGAACTGCCTCTTCGTCCACATGAACGTGCTGCGCCCGGACGAGATCCGGCCGGTGGTGGATTCGGGCCTGTCCATCGTCTGGAGCCCGACCAACTCGTGGTACTACGGCGCGCGCCAGACGGTGAAGACGCCGTTCCCCTCGCTCCACAAACGTGGCGTCAATATCTGCATCGGCTTGGACGTCAGCAAGGCGGCGTCCTTCGGCGATCAGATCTACACGGCCTATCTGCTCGCGCGCGACCAGAACGAATACATTTCGCCCACGGATCTGTTGCGCATGTACACGATCAACGGCGCCAAGGCGCTGATGATGGACAAGGTGCTGGGCAGCCTCGAGGCCGGCAAGCGCGCTGACATCGTGATCCGCCACAACGAGACGCCGGAAGCCTGGCCGCGCCACAACATCGTGCGGCATCAGCTTCT
>CAYZFH010000449.1:0-1664 GCA_964477375.1 uncultured Rhizobiaceae bacterium
GACCGGAACCGACGCGGGTCGTGTAGGCCTTGGTGATGCCCAGCACAAAACCGATGGCGTCCGGCCCCATGCCGCTGCCCACCGCCGCCTGGCCCGCCAGCGTGTTCGAGGAGGTCACGTAGGGGTAGGTGCCGTGGTCCACGTCCAGCATGGTGCCCTGCGCGCCTTCGAACAGGATGCGCCGGCCCGAGCGGCGCATCTCATCAAGCGTGCGCCAGACATTGCCCGCATAAGGCAGGATGCGCGGCGCCAATTCCTTGAGCTGCCCTTCCAGCACCTTGCCGTCGATCTCCGGCGCGCCCATGCCGCGGCGCAACGCGTTGTGGTGATCAAGAAGATCGCGCAGCTTCTCGCCCAAGGTCTCCGGTTCGGCCAAATCGCCGACGCGAATGGCGCGGCGCGCCACCTTGTCCTCGTAGGCCGGGCCGATGCCGCGGCCTGTGGTGCCGATCTTCGCCGAGCCGCGCATTTCTTCGCGCATGCGGTCCAGTTCGCCATGCAGCGGCAGGATGAGCGCGGCATTCTCGGCGATGCGCAACACCTTCGGCGTGACCTGCACGCCCTTCGCGGCAATCCCCTCGATCTCCTTCAAGAGAGCCCAAGGGTCGATCACCACGCCGTTGCCGACGATGGACAGCTTGCCCGGCCGCACCACGCCCGACGGCAGAAGCGACAATTTGTAGGTGACGCCGTCGATCACCAGCGTATGGCCGGCGTTGTGACCGCCCTGGAAACGCACCACCACGTCGGCGCGCTCGGAGAGCCAGTCCACGATCTTTCCCTTGCCCTCGTCACCCCACTGGGCGCCGACGACCGCCACATTCGCCATTTCGGTTTCCTCTATTTCGCCGTGGCGACGATCTTGCCGTCGACCAAGGCATGGGCGCAGCCCAACCGGGCAGCCTCCCGCTTGATGTCTTGAATGGGCGCCAACCCGGCCACCACCGCCCAGCCGTCGATGCGCAAGCGGCGCGCGGTCTCTGGCAGCGTGCCGACGGGCACGAACAGACGGCGCATCGGCTCGGGATCCGGCAGCGCCTGCAGAACGATTTCCATTGCCAGGGTGAAGCCCGTGGCGGGTTCGCCCGCGCCGACAGCCTCGCCGGCTTTCTTACCGCGCGACGCGAAGGGCGCGCCCGCGACATAGCGCCCGCCCCGCCCCAACTCGCCCCGCACGCCGGGAACGAAGAGCGAGAAGCTGACGCCCGTGTGATATTCGAAGCCGCGGTTCTCGACCGGATCGACCGTCAGGTCCAATGCGGGAATCTCCGCACGCACGAGACGCACGACCTCGGCCAGATGATTGGCCTCGGCCTTCACCGGGCGCGGCAAATCGAGCTTCTGAAGCGCGGCCAGCGCCTGATCCGCCGGACCAGCCGCCGTCAAAAGGGCGCCGAACAGCTTGGCATGGGACCCTGCGGCCGCGGCCACGCGGGCGGCGTCCTTGTGATCCAGCGCATCGCGCAGATCTTCCGCCTCGCCGTCCTTGTCCATCCCGAGCGCCGAAACCAGCGCGGGCACCAGGCGCGGCGATGTCAGGTCGACCGACAGATTGTTCACCCCGAACGCGCCCAGCGCCTCGGCGGCCATGGCGATGACCTCGGCGTCAGCCTCGGCCGAAGCGGCGCCGATCAGTTCGACACCGACCTGGCACAGTTGCCGCT
>CAYZFH010000450.1:0-1643 GCA_964477375.1 uncultured Rhizobiaceae bacterium
GCGCCCTCGCGACCCTCGATGGGACCGTCGAGCGCACCTTTAGCGACGGTGACATAGGATTCGAGCCCCTCGGTGTCGCGCGCGGCGGGATCGCATTTCAGCACGACGCAGCGGGGCGCCAGCACCGTGTCGATGGCCTCCAGCAACGGTTCGCGCAGCCGCTCCATGCCGGCCGTGGTGATCTGCACGACCACCGTGTCGCCGAAGCGGTCGAGGATCAGACCGCCCAGGCCGTCGGCCTCCGCATGGACCAGCCGGTAGAACGGGATGCCGAACATCCGTTCGCGCCAATGCAATGCCGCGCGCAGACGCTCGGCCAGGAACGCGGCGCCGATCTCCGCCGTGGGATCGGGTGTCAGCACCCGCACCGCGATCAGCGTGTGCGGGTTGAAGGTGCCCGCGCCGACCATGCGTCCGTCGGCGGCCTGGATCGCGACGATGGTGCCGGCGGGCAACGCCTTGGCCGCCGCGTCCATGGCGATCTCGTTGGAATAGATCCAGGGATAGCCGCCCAGCGCGCGGCGATGGCGGCCTGCGAGGAGGCGAAGGGTCGGTCGATTTTGCGTGGACATGGCGCGCAGTCTAGTCGCGCCCGCCCGCACCGCAACGCATCAATCGCCGACGGCGATGCCCTCGCGGCGCGGGTCGGCGCCGCCTTGCAGCCCGCCCGGCCCAATCACGATGCCCTGGATGCCGCCGGGCAAAGGATGCACCTCGACCTGGTGGCCCATGGCCTTCAAAGGATCTTCCAGGCCGACGATCAGCGTATTGGCCTCCAGCTCCGTCGGCCCGTTGCGGTCGGCGAAGTTGGGCGCGGCGATGGCCGCCTGCACGTCCTGCTTCCATTCGAGCGTGCGCAGGATGGTCTTGGTCACATAGGAGATGATGTAGGGCCCGCCGGCGGCGCCGACCGCGATCACCGGCTTGCCCGCCTGATCGAACACGATGGTCGGCGACATGGTGCTGCGCGGCCGCTTTCCCGGCTCGACGCGGTTCACCGTGGGCCTGCCCTCGAATTCCGGATGTGACGAGAAATCGGTCAGCTGGTTGTTGAGCAGGAAGCCGCGCACGAACAGGCCGGAGCCGAATTGGCGCTCGATGGTGGTTGTGAAGGAGACCACGTTCCCTTCGGCATCGACGGCCACGATATGCGACGTGCCGCCGCGCACGGGATCGTCGATGGAGGCGCGCTTGGGCTCGATACCCGGCCGCGCGCGCCCCGGAATGGCGCGGTCGCGCGAGATCAGCGCGGCGCGCTGGTTGAGGTAGCCGCGGTCCAGCATGCGCGCCATCGGCACGTCGACGAAGGCGGGGTCGGCCACTAGCGCCGTGCGGTCCGCGAACGCCAGTTTGTAGGCGTCGGACATTAAGTGCACGGCTTCGACCGAGTCAGGTTTGAGCTGCCCGACGTTGAAATTTTCCAGGATGCCGAGCGTCTGTGCGATGGCGAGGCCGCCGGTCGACGGCGGCGGCATGCCGCACACGCGCCAGGCGCGGTAATTCCCGCAGACGGCCTCACGCTTGATCGCGCGGTAATCGGCCAAATCTTTTTCCGTCATGCCGCTGGGGTGGCGCGGCGCGGTGCGCACGGCCTTCACGATGTCGGCGGCCACGGGCCCGCGATAGAGCACATCGGCGCCATT
>CAYZFH010000451.1:0-1627 GCA_964477375.1 uncultured Rhizobiaceae bacterium
TTCTTGGCCTTGAGCGTCGCGACCGGCTTGCCGTCCTTCTCCACCTTCACCGTGCGCGGACCTTCGAGCTTCCCCGACCCGTCGAAGACGGTGACCTTGTTCTTCTTCAACAGGAACCCGACGCCGCGGTTGAGTTGGCCGGCCACGTTGCGCGACCGCTTCACGATCTTCGCGAAGTCGATGCCCACCTGCCCCACCGTCAGCCCATACTGGTCGGCGTGCTTGATCAGGTCATAGACCTCGGAGGTGCGCAGCAGAGCCTTGGTCGGGATACAGCCCCAGTTGAGGCAGATGCCGCCCAGATGCTCGCGCTCCACCACGGCCACGCTCATCTTGAGCTGCGCCGCGCGGATGGCGGCGACATAGCCGCCCGGCCCACCACCCACCACCACGAGATCGAAAGTACCGTCGGTCATGTTCCCCACCATGCGAGGGTTTCAGTCTTTGGCCATTCGGCCATCGGCAGCGCCATCAGGTCGCGCACGCCGTAGAAAAGCTTGAGCGTCCCGGCATTGTCGTTGGCCGCGCGCAGCTTCGCCAGCCGGTCGGCGAAGGGCGGGCATTCCTCGCGCAACGACGCCGCCGCGCGGCGCAGCGCCAGGTTGCGGATGCGGAAATGTCGGTCCGAATCGTCGTCCAGCCCTTGCGTGCTTTGCGGCTGGCGCATCGACGAGCCGACCACGGCCGCCACCACCAAACCGTTGCGGTCGACGGCCTGCAGATAGGATTCGAACACCAGCAACCAGCGCCCCTTGTCGCGCTTGAACTCAAGCTGATCGTTGAAGCCGATCGTGCTGCCGCTTTCCCGCGTGAACTCCCAGCGATAGTCAACGGCGGCGGAATCGCCCATGACGCTGGCTACCTGCAACCGCTCCTTGGCCTCCGCCCACGGCAGAGCACCGTCCTGCCGCCCTTCCAGCGCGATCACGTTGCGCGCGGTCATGCCGCTCTTCAGCAGCGACTGCACATAAGCGGGCCCCTCACGAAAATACGGACAGAGATGAAGTCCGCGCACTAGAGCGATGCTGTAGTAATCGAACAGCGTGCCGCGCTGGGGATCGAATTCGTCCAGCCCCAGCGCCTTGCGCCCCACCCCGTCAAAATAGGCGTAGAGCCCATCCGCCGGTTCGTCCGCCGGCAACGCGGCCTCGCTTTTGGCCGCCATGGCCGCCTTGAACGCGTCGAAGCCGCGCAGGACATCGTCATCATTGGCCGCCCACGACGGAACGGCGAGCGCCGCGAGTGCCAAGCCGCAAAGCCCAGCCGCTGCGCGGCGCGCTTCGATCATTTGGTGTTCCACCACGCCAGGACTTTCTGATCCGGCCAATCCTGGACGGGGGTGATCAACAGCTTGTTCAGACGCCCGCGGAAATTCTCCAGCGAATCGGTCCGCTTCGCGTCCTTCAGACGCTTCAAGTGTGCGCTGGCATCGCCACAGGCTTGCGTGCCCGCATAGTCGAACGCGCGCGCGGTTGCCGCATCCAGCGCCGCGTTGTTCTTGTCCTGAGTCAGATCGCCGGGCTCGACCTTGGGCACCACGCTGGTCGCCAGCACGGGCCAATGACGGTCCAACATGGCGACGTAGGAATCGAACGCCAACGTCCAGCGCCCTTCCGCACGGCGGAAC
>CAYZFH010000452.1:0-1609 GCA_964477375.1 uncultured Rhizobiaceae bacterium
CCGTCGACCTGATCTTCGCGGACCCGCCCTACAATCTTCAGCTCCGCAACGAGCTGCTGCGGCCGAACCACAGCCGTGTCGACGGCGTGGACGAGGCCTGGGACAAGTTCGAGACGCTGCGCGCCTACGACGAATTCACCCTGCAGTGGCTGGAGGCCGCGCGGCACGTCCTCAAGGAGGACGGCACGCTGTGGGTGATCGGCAGCTATCACAACATCTTCCGCGTCGGCGCCAAGCTGCAGGATCTCGGCTTCTGGATCCTGAACGACGTGGTCTGGCGCAAGTCGAACCCGATGCCGAATTTCCGCGGCCGCCGCTTCACCAACGCGCACGAGACGATGATCTGGTGCGCGAAGGGCGAAGGCGCGCGTCACGTCTTCAATCACGAGGCCATGAAGGCGTTGAACGACGATCTGCAGATGCGCAGCGACTGGCTGATCCCGCTCTGCGCGGGCGGCGAACGGCTCAAGGGCGACGACGGCAAGAAGACCCATCCGACCCAGAAGCCCGAGGCCCTGCTTCACCGCGTGATCCTGTCCAGCACCAAGCCGGGCGCGGTCGTACTCGATCCCTTCTTCGGCACGGGTACCACGGGCGCCGTCGCCAAGCGCTTGGGCCGTCACTTCATCGGTATCGAGCGCGACGAGACTTATGCCGACGCGGCGCGCAAGCGCATCGCCGACATCCGTCCGCCCGCCGATATGCGTCTCGTGCACACCCCGTCCAAACGAGAGGAGCCGCGCGTGCCCTTTGGTTGGCTTGTCGAACGAGGCTTCCTGTCACCCGGCGACGTGCTGTTCAGCTCCGACCGCCGCCATGCCGCGCGCGTGCGCGCGGACGGCACCATCGCGGTCGAGGACGCGCGCGGGCAGCATCATGGCTCGATCCACCGCGTCGGCGCCGCGGTCCAGGGCGCGCCAGCCTGCAACGGCTGGACCTTCTGGCATCTGGACGTCGAGGGGAAGACGGTTCCCATCGACGTGCTGCGCACGCGCCTGCGCGCCGAACTGAACTAACGTGGGTCTCGTTTATCTTTTTATCGCGATCATCGGCGAGGTCATCGCCACCTCGGCACTGAAAGCCGCCGCGGGTTTCACCAAGCTGGTGCCGTCGATCCTGGTCGTGGTCGGCTACGGCGTTGCGTTCTACTTCCTGTCGCTGACGCTCAAGACCATCCCGATCGGCATCGCCTACGCCGTCTGGTCGGGCGTCGGCATCGTGCTCGTTTCGGTCTTCGCCTATTTCTATTACGGCCAGTCGCTGGACATGCCGGCGCTGATCGGCATGGCGCTGATCCTGACGGGCGTCCTGGTGATCAACCTGTTCTCGCGCACCCTGGCGCACTGAGCGCCGGCGCCTAGCCCCAGAACAGAAGCGTCCAACTCGCAACACCCACCAGCGCCGCGGCGGTGACCGCCAGCGTCGCGCCAGCGCGCGCGATACCGTGCACCGACCGTCCCGCGATACGCCAGGCCAGCCAGACGCACCACGCCGTGGCGCCGGCAAGAAGCGCCGCGCGCACAGCACTTATCCACGGCAGGTCGAAGCCTTCCGCGCGCAGCAACGTGACGGTCAGCGCCGAAAGGCCGAGGAAAACTCCGCAGCCGGC
>CAYZFH010000453.1:0-1589 GCA_964477375.1 uncultured Rhizobiaceae bacterium
GAGCCGGCGGCGTTCGGCGCGCTCGTCGAAGAGGCGCGCGCTACCCTCAAGGCGTGAGGGCGGCGCCGCCCCGGTGGGGCGCGCGAATTGAGCGAACCTCCCGTGGGCGCAAACCGCGGGTGATGCGATGACCGACCTGTCCCAGCTTCGGACCGAGCTTCTGGCGGCGGTCGAAGGCGCGTCCGATCCGGATGCGCTCGAGGCGCTGCGCGTCTCCGCGTTGGGCAAGAAGGGCCGCGTTACCGAACTGATGAAGTCGCTGGGCGGCATGGGCCCCGACGAGCGGCGCGCGGCCGGCCAGGCCATGAACGCGCTGCGCGATGCGGTGCAGTCGGCACTTGATGCGCGCAAGGCGTCGCTCGAAGGCTCAGCACTCGACGCCAAGCTCAAGGCTGAGCGCATCGACGTCACCCTGCCCGCGCGGCCCGAGGCCGAGGGGCGCATCCATCCGATCAGCCAGACGATCGACGAAGTGGTCGCCATCTTCGGCGAGATGGGTTTCTCCATCGCCGAAGGGCCGGACATCGAAAACGACTTCCACAACTTCACCGCCTTGAACATCCCGCCGGAGCATCCCGCGCGGCAGATGCACGACACGTTCTATTTTCCGGAGAAGCCGGACGGCTCGCGCCTGCTCTTGCGCACGCACACTTCGCCCGTGCAGGTGCGCACGATGGAATCGGTGAAGCCGCCGATCCGCATCATCGTGCCGGGCCGCACCTTCCGCTCCGATTCGGACATGACCCACACGCCCATGTTCCACCAGGTGGAAGGGCTCGTGATTGACGAGCATTCCCACATGGGGCACCTGAAGGGCTGCCTGATCGAATTCTGCCGCACCTATTTCGAGGTGCCGGACGTGCCGGTGCGCTTCCGCGCCAGCCACTTTCCCTTCACCGAACCGTCGGCGGAGATGGATATCGGCTGCTCCCGCGCGGGCGGCGAATTGAAGATCGGCGCGGGCGACGATTGGCTCGAGATTCTCGGCTGCGGCATGGTGCATCCGCGCGTGCTGCAGAATTGCGGCATCGATCCCGCCAAGTACCAGGGCTTCGCCTTCGGCATGGGGATCGAGCGCATCGCCATGCTGAAATACGGCATCCCCGACCTGCGCACCTTCTTCGACGCCGATCTGCGCTGGCTGCGCCATTACGGCTTCGTGCCGCTCGAGACGCCGAGCCTGGTCGGGGGGTTGAGCCCGTGAAGTTCACCCTGCGCTGGCTGAAGGACCATATCGACACCGAGGCGTCGCTCGACGCGCTGGGCGAGAAGCTGACCGTCATCGGGCTCGAGATCGAAAGCATCGAGGACCGCGCCAAGGCGCTTGAGCCCTTCACCGTCGGTTACGTCATCGAGGCGTCGCAGCATCCCAACGCCGACCGTCTGCGCGTCTGCCGCGTCGAGACGGGCAAGGGCGAGGTGCAGGTCGTCTGCGGCGCGCCCAACGCGCGCACGGGCATGAAGGGCGTCTTCGCGCCTGCCGGCACGCGCATTCCCGGCACGGGCGTCGAGCTGAAAGAAACAAGCATCAGGGGCGTCGATTCGCGCGGCATGCTGTGCTCCGAGCGCGAGATGGGCCTGTCGCAGGA
>CAYZFH010000454.1:0-1579 GCA_964477375.1 uncultured Rhizobiaceae bacterium
CCGTCACCGAGAAGCTGACCTATCCTAAGCCCTACGCCGGCGAAGTCGCCGATCTGGTTTCGGGCAAGGTGCAGGGTCGCAAATCCGACACCGACCGCACGGCGCTGATGTTTGGTGGCGTGGGGTTGGCCGACGTGGCCGTGGGCGGTTTGGTCTACGAGACCGCGCGCGCCAAGGGCATCGGCCGCGTGCTGAAGTTGTAGGAGGGAGAGGCGCCATGAAAGTGGGACAGGAAATCCTCTTCCTCTCCGATGCCGACATCGCGGCGGCCAATGTGGGTCCGCGCGCGCTCGGCGATTCGGTCGAGACGATGCTGCGCGAGAAAGCGTCGGGCCGCGCCGAAACGGCGCCCAAGGTCGGCATTTTCCCCGAGCAGGGCCGGTTCTTTCTGGCCATGGCCGGCGTGTTGGAGAAGCCTGCCTACGCGGCGGTGAAATGGACGGGGGTCGTCCACGACAACGATGCCAGGGGCCTGCCAAGCATCAGCCCGATGATCGTTCTGTCCGACCGTGCGACGGGATTGCCCGTGTCGATCCTGGACGGCAAGTGGATCACCACCCACCGTACGGCGGCCCTTACGCTCGTCGGCGGGCGTTATCTCGCGCGCAAGGACAGCGAATCGATCAGCTTCATCGCGTGCGGCGTGCAGGCGCGCAGCCATCTGCTGGCCTTCCGCGCGCATTTCCCGATCAAGCGCGTGGTGGCGTACAGCCGCCGCAAGGAAACGGCGGAAGCCTTCGCCAAGGAAGTGCGCGAGCAGGGGCTGGAGGTCAAGGTCGTGACCGAGCCGCGCGAGGCGGTCGAGGGCATCGACATCGTGATTTCCAGTGTGCCGGAAAGTCCGAACCTGAAACCTTTCATCGATCCGGCCTGGTTCTCGCCTGGCTCCTATGCGGGGCTGCTCGATATCGGCCGCGCGGTGATGTGGGACAAACCTGATCATACGGACGTCATGGCGACCGACGATCACGTTCAGAGCGCCGAGCACATCAAGAGCGGCCGCTTGAAGTACGCCGGCAAATTCCACGCCGAGTTGGCGGAGTTCGCTTCGGGCGCAAAGAAGGCACGCACGGATGCAAAGCAGCGCACGGCGCTGATCTTCTCCGGCATGGCGCTGGCGGACGTGGCGGTGGCCGCCGCCATCTACGAAGGCGCGCTCAAGGCGGGCAAGGGCACCGTCCTGCCGCTCTGAGAATGCAGCCCGGACGCGACATTCTCTATTTGTCAGACGCCGACATCGAAGCCGCGGAGGTGGGCCCGCGCGCGCTCGGCGATTCGGTCGACTTCATGCTGCGCGAAAAGGCCGCGGGTCGGGCGGTGACGCGGCCCAAGACGGGCATCTTCCCCGATCCCGACCGCTTCTTCCTGGCCATGGCCGGGGTGATGGAGAAGCCCGCCTATGCCGCGGTGAAGTGGGGCGGCACGGTCGTCGGCAACGAGGCGCGCGGCGTGCCCGCCATCAGCCCGATGATT
Source organism: uncultured Rhizobiaceae bacterium (assembly GCA_964477375.1). GTDB lineage: Bacteria > Pseudomonadota > Alphaproteobacteria > CADEGL01 > CADEGL01 > CADEGL01. The sequence continues at coordinate 1,474 of CAYZFH010000454.1, forward strand.
GTCCTCTCCGACCGCAACACCGGCCTGCCGCTGTGCATCTTGAGCGGACGCTGGATCACTTCGCACCGCACGGCGGCGATCACGCTGGTCGGCGGGCGCTATCTCG
>CAYZFH010000455.1:0-1575 GCA_964477375.1 uncultured Rhizobiaceae bacterium
GCGACGTCGATCTGGCCGTGATTGTCGTTCGGCACCACGACGATCTCGACGCCCTTGGTCTTGGCCGCCTGGAGAAAGGCGATGTAGTTGCTGGCGTATTCCGCCATCGCGGTCAGGACGCGGTCACCCTGGCGCAAAGGCAGCGAGTAGAAAGCCATATCCCAGGCGCGCGTGGCGTTCTCGATCACGGCCACTTCGGACGCATCGCAGTTGAGAAGGCGTGCGATCGAGGCATAGACGGCCTCGAGCCTCCCATGCGCCTCCTGCTCGGCCTCGTAGCCGCCGATCTCGGCCTCGCGCTCCAGATGGCGCACCGCCGCGGTCACCACCGGACGGGGCGGCAGCGCGGCGCCGGCATTGTTGAAGTGCAGGATGTTTCCGACGCCGGGCGTATCCGCCCGCACCTTGGCGACGTCTATGGGCACGGCATTCCTCCCCCCGAGGAAAAACGGCCGGGGAAATCCCCGGCCGTTCACTTCACGCGACGATCAGACTAGGCGCTCAAACCCTTGGCGGTGCCCGGGCGCGCCTTCATGGTCGCGGCCCATTTCTTCAGGTTGTCGAGGCCCGGCGTCTTGTCGAGCAGCTCCTGACGTCCCGCCACGATCGGGATCAGCGCGATATCGGCGACGGTCGCCTCGCTGCCCGCGAGATAGGGGCTCTTGGCCAACTGCTGGTCGAACACTTTCATCAGGTTGACGAAGCGGCCTTCGAAGAACTGCGAATTCCCCGGCGACTTGTCCGGCAACGGGCCGGACGACAGAAAGATCGCGGTCGAGGCCGGTGCGGCGTCGGTCAACGCGGTCATCATCCAACGCAACGCTTCCGCGCGCTGGGCCGAATCCTTGGGCATGAACTTGCCGGTCTTCTCAGCCAAATGCAGCAGGATGGCGCCCGACTGGGCCAGCGCCGTCTTCTTGCCGCCTTGCTCTTCCACCAGCACGGGAATCGAGCCTTGCGGGTTCATGGCCAGGAACTCGGGCGTCTTCTGCTCGCCCTTGGCCAGATCGACCTTGTGCACCGTGTAGGGCAGCCCGCATTCCTCCAGCATCACGGCCGGACGGCGGCCGTTGCCCGTGGGCGCCATATAAAGGTGATACATCCCGCGTCTCCCTCGGTTGATTGAAGCCCAAGTCTGGCGAAGCGGCGCGGCCGCCGCAATCGGGGGTCAGTTGCGGACGATGGTGCCCAGCCCCTTGGCCTTCGCGCGACGGTAGGCCAGGACACCGATGGCCGTGTCCTGCACGCCCGTACCGGTCAGATCGCAGACGGTGATCTGGGAATCGGATGTGCGGCCCGGCGCGCGGCCCGCGGCCACCTCGCCCAACTCCGCCACGACTGACGATGATTTCAGTGCCCCCGAGGCCAGCGCGTGTTGCAGCTCGCCCATCTTTTCGCATTGGGAGCGGCGGTCGCAGACGACGCGGTCGGCGCGGCCGAGGATCGCGGGATCGAGTTCCTGCTTGCCCGCGAGATCGGCGCCCATGGCGGTGATGTGCAAGCCGGGCTTCAGCCATTCGGCGCGCACCAGCGGCAGCTTGGCGTTGGTTGTCGTGACCAGCACGTCGCACGCGC
>CAYZFH010000456.1:0-1565 GCA_964477375.1 uncultured Rhizobiaceae bacterium
CATCCCACGCGCGACGCGGGATGGGGCCTTTTTCTTGCACCCGCCAGTTCCGGAGTTTCCGCAAATGACTGCCCATCATCTCGCGCCGCTGCTCACGCCGCGATCGATCGCCATTGTCGGCGCCTCCACGACACCCGACTCCGTCGGCAACACGTGTGTGAAGATGGCCAAGCGCGGCGACTACGCGGGGCGCATCTACCCGATCAATCCCAAGTATTCCGAGGTCGAGGGGCTTCAGTGCTATCCCTCGCTCGCGGCGTTGCCGGAACCGGCGGACCTGGCCGTGCTGTGCGTTGCCAACCAGCGGCTGGAAGCGGCGCTGGCGGATGCCATCGCCAACAAGGCGCGCTCGGTCGCCTTCTTCTCCAGCGGCCATCTGGACAACGACACCAACCCGCCGCTCGGACGCCGTCTGGCCAAGATGGCCAAGGATGCGGGCGTGCCCATCTGCGGCGGCAATTGCATGGGCTTCTACAACCTGGATGTCGGCCTGTTCCTGTCGTTCGGCTGGCCGCCGTACAAGGCGATCCGCGGCGACATCACGCTCTTATCGCATTCGGGCTCGTCCTTCTCCTCCCTCACGCTCAACGACGAGCGTCTTGGCTACAACCTCTGCGTCTCGGCGGGGTTGGAGCTGACGACGACCATCGCGGACTACATGGATTACGCGATGGAGCTGCCCAACACGCGCGCCATGGGCTTGATCCTGGAGACGGTGCGCGATCCGGCGAACTTCATCGAGAAGTTGAAGAAGGCGCAGGAAAAGGAAATCCCCGTCGTCGCGCTGAAGCTCGGCCGCACGGAAGAGAGTATCAAGCTGGCCGTCAGCCATTCGGGCGCCATCGCAGGCAACGACGCGGCCTATGAGGCCGTGTTCGAGCGCTATGGCGTGATGCGCGTGGAAGCGCTGGACGAACTGGCCGCGACGCTTTCGATGTTCAACCAGCCGCGTCACGCCAAGAAGGGTGGCGTGGTCGGCATCCTCGATTCGGGCGCCGAGCGTGAACTGCTGATCGACCTGGCGTCCGACGCCAAGGTGCCGCTGCCCAAGATGACGCCGGCGACGACCGAGAAGCTGGCTTCACTGCTCGATCCGGGCCTCGAGCCGGTCAATCCGCTCGACGCCTGGGGCACGGGCATCAACTGGGAACATATCTTCACGGAAAGCTTCTGCGCGCTGGTGGGCGATCCCAACACCTCGATCGGCGTGATCTTCTCCAGCATCCGCGACAAGGCGGCGACCGCCGAAGGCTGGGTGCGCGTGGTGATCGAGGCGTCGAAGCGTTTCGACAAGCCGTTGGCCGTCGTCACCAACTTCGGCTGGACGCGCCACAATGAGCTGACCAAGACGCTGACCGCGGCACAGATCCCGACCATCGAAGGCACCAAGTGCGGCCTGATCGCGCTGCGCAAGGTGCTGGACCATCGCGACCGCGCGGAGCTGCCCAAGATCGAGGCGCCCAAGCCGGTTTCGGACAAGGTCAAGGCGCGCTGGCGCACGCGGCTTGCACAGGCCGAGATGCTCGACGAGGCGGAAGGCCTGGCGCTCCTCAAGGATTACGGCA
>CAYZFH010000457.1:0-1511 GCA_964477375.1 uncultured Rhizobiaceae bacterium
GGCACGGCGGCGGCCACGGACGCCGCGATGTGGATCTGGGCCTCCGACAGGAACTCGCCCGTGCGGATGTCGCGCATGAGGAGCGTGATGCCCGTGTCCGGGTCTTCCTGCAGCGCCACGAGGCAGTCGCGGAAGATGTTCTCCCAATCGACCATGGTGCCCCAGGCGTCGACCGGGTTGACCGCGTCGAGGCCGGGCACGAGCCGCTCGCGCAACCGCGCGACGGTCTTCTCGTTGATCTGGCTGAAGGGCACGCCGAGATCGGCCGCCAGGTCGATCAGCATCCCCCGCTCGCCGCCCGAATCGCCCAGCGCCGCCAGGCCGCCCTGCACCACCTTGCGGTCGTGCGACAGCAGCGTCAGCACCGCCGCCATCTCGTACAAATCGTTCACGCGCACGACGCCGTAGCGGTCGAACAGCGCCTCGTAGGCCGCGTCGTTGCCCGCGATGGCGCCGGAATGGCTGACCGCCAGCTTGGCCGCCACCTCGGTGCGCCCGATCTTGATCGCCACAACCGGCACGCCCTTGCGCGCGGCCTTCTCCAGCGCGGCGATGAAGCCCGCGGGATCGCGCACCGTTTCCATGAACAGGGCCAGCACGCGCGTGGAGGGCTGCTCCAGCGCATAGTCCATGTAGTCGGCCATGGTGGTGGCCAACTCCATGCCGCTCGAGACGATGGTCGAGAAGCCCAGGCGCGGGTCGCTGGTGGTCAAGGCGCCGAACGCCGTGCCCGAATGGGTGATGAAGAAGATGCCGCCCGAGGCCACCGGCGCCGGCGGCGGATAGCCGCACACGAACGTCTTCTCCGCGGGACCGTAATAGCCCATGCCGTTGGCGCCGCAGAGCGGCAGCCCGGCCTCGCGCGCCATGCGCTGCAGCCGCTTCACCAAGGGCGGGCTGGTGTCGTTCTCCAGATGCGGATTGTCGAAGATGGCGGCCGCGCGCGCCTTGCACGCGATGGCCTCGGCCAGCGCCGCTTCCAGCCCCTTGCTGCCCACGCACAGGACGGCCAGGTCGACCGGCTCCGGCAGGGAAGAGAGCGAGGGGAAGCACGGATAGCCCTCGATCTCCGGATACTTCGGATTGACCGCGTAAACCTTGCCCGCATAGCCGCCCAGGCGGATGGCCTTGAGCACGCCGTTGCCCGGCGTCTTCTCCCGGGGAGAAGCGCCGACGAAGGCGATGGAGCGGGGTTTCAGGAGGGGGTCGAGACGATGGGTGGGCATCATGCTAGCCAATTTTCGGGCAAGGCAAAATTACTCGTGTACAGACAACTCTGAAAACGGCCTCTCCTAAAATCTCACATAATCCTGAGGCGCGTCGCCAACGCAACGCAGTACACGTTATTTCCATCTTTGATCAATCCCATCTTGGTAAATCGCCGCGCCTCGGTTTCATCATGAAGATTTAAGTGCAGCCACGCCAATCGGGAAAGATCCGTAGCAGATGCATCAGCAATTCTATCCTCCATGATCGAGGCAAGGCGCCTAAACAGGTCAAGCTTTTCATCT